>DATKSN010000111.1:0-21991 GCA_035531595.1 Pirellulales bacterium
AAACGATTCCGAAACCCCTCCCAAAGAGATCCAAAAGAGCGTGGGGTAAGGCGAAGGGTGGCGCGGCAATTGGATGCCGCTTACGCGGCTCGCTCAGACGTCATGGGGTATTCGGAAGTCGTTTTTTTTTTCGCTTCGCTGGCGTTTCGTTTTTCGCACGTTCGTTGCTGCGCAACGCCCGTGCTTTTTCGGGAAAATGATCCCTACCGTTTCGTGGGCCGCTCCGCGGACCCCCGCAGCTTGCGCTGCGGGCTAGATAGCGACCGGGGCATCGCTTACGCTCTGCCCCAACCACCGGAACGCCACGGAGGGCGATCCCTACAGAATATGGCGAGGCGGTAAAATGGGGGCGTTGGGCGAAGCAGCGCGATCCGCCCTCGCCAATTCACGTTGACCCATTTGCCTTCCAGGGGTACTCTCTTGGCCTGCGAGAGATATCAGGACGAAGCCACCGGCCTTTCCGATGGCTCCGCCCCCCCCACATGGAAGTGACGACGTCCACGGATGGACACCAAACGAAAGATCGCCGTTGCCGGCGCTTTGGTCGCACTGGCCTGCGTGGCGCAGGCCTGGACGATCGGCCGCGCGGTGGTGCCGGCACAAGACTCGATCCGCTATTTGACCGTCGCGCAAGCCATGTCGCGCGACGGTTTGGCGCCGACGATCCGCGCGCAGCGTGAACAGCCGCTGTTTCCCGCCCTGGTTTGCCTGACGCACGCGGCGCTGGAGCGCGCCGGACTTTGGGCCGACACGCGTTGGGCGACGAGCCTGCAACTGGCGGCCGCACTGCCGTTGGTGTTCGCCGTCGTACCGGTTTACCTGTTGTTCCGTCGTCTGGTCGGCGCTCGCGCCGCGCTGTGCGGCGGCGTGCTGTTCTGCCTGGCCGGCGAAGTGGCGCGGCTGGGCGCCGACGGTCTCGCCGATAGCACGCACCTCTGCTTCTTCTTTCTCGCTCTCGGGTGCGCCGGCGTCCACTTCGCGGAGCGTCGCGCGGCGCGTCCGGCCTGGCTCGCCGCGGCGGGGATTTTCACGGGCGTCGCCTTGTTGGCCCGCGCCGAGGCCGTCGTCATTCCCGTGGCGGTGGTCGCGATCTTGGCCTGGGGTCAACGGCCGCATCGGCGGCGGGCGTCGTGGACTGCGGCGACGGCGGCGGGAGGGTCATTCGCCCTGGGGTTGTTCGTCGTCTTGGCGCCGTTTCTGGCCGTCTGCGGAGAAACGCGGCTGGACGGGATGGTGGGGCGGGTGTTGGGGCGGCAAGGGGCCATCGAATCCAGACCGTTGAACGTGTCGTCGTCGCACGGCGAACTGGCCGAGCCGGTCGAGCAACATTGGTATCTGGACGGCGCCGGTTGGCTATCGTTCGGTCGCAAGGATTTCTCGACCAGCAGCCGCTATCGAGGTTGGCTCGCCGCGTTGCGCGATTTTGCCACGGAGTTGGCGCACGCGTTCCATTACTGGTTAGGCGGCCTGGCTTTGATTGGCCTGTGGCGCTTGCGTGCCCGCGCTTTCCGCCCGGTCGATCGGCTGGTGCAGTGTGTGGCCCTGGCGTTGGCCGCGGCCTCGCTGTACGTGTCGGTAACGTCGGGCTATCTCTCCAGCCGGCACCTGCTGGCCTTGTTGGTATTGGGACTGGGCTGCGCCGGCGTGGGCCTGGATGCGTTGGCCCGCGGGTGCGTCGCCGGTCTGCGTCGTTGTCGTGGGATGGCCTTCCCAGGCCGTCCGTCAGACGGGCTAGGAAGCCCATCCTACTTAGACGGGCTGGGAAGCCCGTCCTACACCTTGGCGCGCCGTGCCGCCGTCGCTTTGGCGGCGGCGGCCTGTCTGCCCGCGTTGGTCAAGCCGTTGCACGCCAGCCGCGCCGGCCATCGCGAGGCGGCCGAATGGCTCGCCCGCAACGCCGGAGAGCACGAGGTGGTGCTCGACAGCCGGGGCTGGACCGCCCTCTACACCGGACGCACGACGTACCGCTACGAGGCGGCGCAGACCGCTTTGAGCGATCCCAAGCTGGCCTATGTCGTCGTTGAACAAGAGGAACTCGAAGCCGACAGCCGCCGCGGCGAAACGCTGCGGCTCTTGGCCGCCCAGGCGATGGAGCCACTGGCACGCTTCGCCGCGCGGGGCGCGAAGGAAAGACAACATGTCGTGGTGCATCGCTGGCACCCCGATCGGTTCCAGCTACTCGAGGAGCGTCTCCATGCGCGATAACATCCGGGCGCTGGTCGAGGTGGCGACGAAGGCTTTCGAGCTGGAGGGGCCGGTCTACGAGTTCGGTTCGTTCCAGGTGCCTCGACAGCAGCGCATCGCCGACTTGCGCACGCTCTTTCCCGGCCAACCCTACGTCGGCTGCGACATGCGTCCGGGGCCGGGCGTCGACCGCATCGAGGATCTGACCGATCTGAGCCTGGCTGATGAAATCGCACGAACGATCCTTTGCGTCGAAACATTGGAACATGTGTTCGACGTCAAGGGGGCGGCCGCGGAGTTGATCCGCGTTCTGGCGCCCGGCGGGACGCTGTTAGTGACGACTCCCTTCGACTTTTCCATTCACGGCTACCCGAGCGACTATTGGCGCTTGACGCCCGTCTGCCTGGGACGGCTTTTCGCTCCGCTCGAGGCGGTGCTCGTCGGCTGGCAAGGTCCCGAAAAGCATCCCCACACGGTGTTCGCCCTCTGCTCGAAGGCTCCCCTGGCCTCGCGGTACGTCGAGCGCGCCCATCGCTTCACCGCGGCCTACACCCAGTGCTGCCGCGCCGCCGGCGGGCGCGAACCCTTGCCACGCAAATTGAAACGCTGGATCTGGTCTTGCTTGGGAACCCGCTCGGAACGCCGGCGATGGCGCGAGTACCACCAGGTCCGCATCGGACTCGACGAGTCGTTGGAGGGCGCCCGGCCGTCACCCAGCGACGTGCAACCTCCATCTCGCGCGCGCGAGACGGTGTGTCAGGATTGAACCAGTCATTGTGGAACAAAAACAACGGCAAGCTTCAAGGCGAGGATTGCCGCGGCAACGACAACTGTAGGGAACGCCCTCCGTGGCGTTCCGCGATGTGGCTGGAGACGTCTCCTCGAGGGACACGGAACACCACGGAGGGCGTTCCCTACAAAATTCGAGATTGAACATGCAGAACCACCTGCGGGCCTTTGTCGAGCGGGCCGTCGAAGCCTTCGAGCTGCGAGGGCCGGTTTACGATTTCGTCGCCTGCGGGGGCGTGCGGCCCGCCGTGGCGCCCTGGCGGCCGCTGTTCCTCGGTCAGCACTATGTCAACTGTGGCACGCGTTTGGGGCCTGGGATCGACCGGCTGTTCGACCCCGCCCGGCTGGCGATGTGCGACGGCGCCGCGCGCACCGTGATTGGCATTGGCCTTCTCGAACGCGTTTTCGAGCCGCTGCGCGCGGTCGAAGAGCTGACGCGCGTGCTCGCGCCGGGAGGCGTCATGCTACTCGCGGCGGCCTGGGGAGGCTGTCTTGATGAACCGGGCGACTACTGGCGCATGACGCCCAGTTGCCTGGCGCGAATGTTGGCCCCGCTTGACGCGGCCCTTGTCGCCTGGCAAGGCGCCGAGCGGTCGCCGCACACGGTGTTCGGCATCGGTTGCAAGGCGCCGATCGCCGCCGGAGTGTCGGGGAGCATGAAGAGGCTGATCGAGGGCTATCAACAGTGGGTCGCCGCCGCCGGCCGCGCGACGCCTTGGCCTCAAAAGCTCAAGGCCGCCGCCGCGCGCTGGTGTACCGACGCTCGGTGGCCTCATGCCGGGCACGATTTCCAGCAGGTGCGTTTCGCGCTCGATCTGCCCTTCGACCGGAATTGGAAGACCGACCTCTTACCCGCCAACGGCAACGTCACCACGCCCGTCAGGCTCGATCTGGGCTGACAATGGCACACCGAGGACTCTCAATGAACGACCCAATCCCGACTGTCCCCCGCGCGCTGGTCGTCGGCCTGGACGGCGCCACCTACGACCTGCTCGTCCCTTGGGCCGAATCGGGCCTGATGCCGAACCTCGCGCGGCTGATGGCACGCTCGTCGCTGTCGGTCGTCAACTCGACCCAGCCCTGCATCACGCCGGTGGCCTGGACCACGTTCCAAACCGGCTGCGACCCGGCCGAACACGGGATTCTGGATTATCGCTACCTCGACCACCGCCGCCGCCGCTTGAGTCTCAACCACGCCGGACGCAGCCGTTGCCCGACACTCTTCGAGGCCGTGTCGCACGCCGGCGACGAAGTCGTGTCGCTCAACCTGCCGATGACCTTTCCGGCTCCGGCCAGCGTGCGCGGTGTCGTCGTCGGCGGACTCGACAGCCCTTCGATCGAAGCCGCTCTGGCTCCCTACCCCGCCTTCGCCGACAAGCTGCGGGCGACCGGAGTCCACTACGACCTATCGACCGTCTGGCGCCGCAAACCGACCGATTTCGACGAGCTCTCGGCCCATGTCGCCCAGACCGCCGCCAGCTTTCGCGGCCAGGCGGTCGCGGCGCTGGTCGCCGACCAGATGACCGATTGGAAGCTGATGGTCGTGCAATTGCAGGTGCTCGACGCCTTCCAGCACCGCTGCTGGCACCTGTTGGCCGGCGACGGCGAAGGGGCGCCACGCGCCTGGGTGGCCAAGGCCCGCGAAGCGCTGGTCGCCATGGACGACTGCCTGGGCGAGTTGCTCGTGTTGGCCGAGCGGCGGGGAGCCGCGGTGCTGGCCGTCAGTGACCACGGCTTCGGACCGTTCCGCGAAAAGATCACGTTGTCTGAAATTCTCTCGCGCCGCGGGTTGTTGAAGCTGCCCGATTGGTCGGGCGCCGCGAGCTATTATGTTCGCCGGGGCGGCTGGAAGCTCCGCAAGCTTCTCTGGCGGCGGCTGCGTCCCGGCCGCAGCACGGCCCAGCTCACTCGCCCGTTGGACAGTCTTCTGGCCATCGACTGGAAGCGGAGCGTGGCGTTGGCCTTGCACGGCAACCTGGGAGGGCTGATCTACCTCAACACGCCGGCGCGTTTCGGCGGCGGGCCGCTCGCCACGCCGCGCCTGCGCGAGCAGGCCCTGGCCGACGTGACGGCGGCGTTCGACGAAGCGCGGCACCCTGAAACGGGCGAACGCCTGTTCGTCGATACCTTCGGCACGGCCGAGCGATTCGGAATCGATCCGATCGAAGCGATGTGGCCCGACCTGCTGGCGATACCGGCACCCGGCTTTCACACGCGGCACAAGTTCGACTCCGCGCCGCAACTGCTGCGCAACGACCCCACCCTGACCGCCACGCACCGCAGGGAAGGCGTGCTTATGGTGCAGGCGCCGGGAGTGATGTTGGGACGGGGCCAAACCGCCGAGCTCCGCGACGTCGCGCCGACTATTTTGCACTTGCTGGGCGTTCCCGCGCCGGCGCGGATGAGTGGGCGCGTGTTGACGGATCTGTTCGCGGTCTGCTCACCCACCGCCGCGGCCGAATCGCACGCCTATCGCGGGGAGCTCGAACTGGCCGGCATCACCGAGGCCGACCAGCGCAGCGTCGAAGACCGGCTGCGCGACCTGGGTTATCTCGACTGAGCGCACGTAGGGCGGGCACCGCCCACCATCGAACTCATTTCGCATTATGCATGGCTCCCGGCCCTGAACCAGGAACGACTCGCGGCGCACGGGGCGCGACGAGCGCCGTCGGTGGAAGGCCGGTGGCGGCGGTGACGGCGGCGGCGGCCTGGGCGACTTCGTTCAGGGCATCCAATTGAGCTCGCCGGACCAGGAACATGCTGTTGCGGGCCAAAACGATCCGCTGCACTTCGATCTCGCGCTCGTGGAACAACTCCTCCAATCGCCGCAACTCGTCGGGCACGTCGTTGCCGCCGTCGCCGGCGATCTGTTCGACCAATTGCCGAGCTCGCTCGTAGCGCTCGATGGCCGCCTCGGCTTCGAGCCGGGCACGCCGCTCGATCTGCCGCAAGGTCAATTGCCGTTGGCTCAGTTCCGCCTCCCGCTGACGGAGCAAGGGCCGGCCGTTGTTGGCCACCGGCACGTCGAACTGCGAACGGAATCCGTAGTAGGTGGTGCCGAAGTCGTCGCGTTGATAGTAGGGACCAATCTGCAAGTTCGGCACGCGCGCGGCGTTGGCCAGGCCGGCATTGGCCCGCGCGGTGGCCAAGTCGGCACGGGCGGCCATCACGTCGGGCCTCGCGGCGGCGAACTCGGCGATCGTCTCGGACGGCGCCGCGCGCGCCGGGCCCACGCCCACCGGCGCTGAAACCGGGTTGCGGCCGGTCGCGGGCAGCCAGCGCCAGGCGGTCAAATCGCCGACCGGGGCGAAATCCATTCCCGACGGCAGGTTGAGCTGACGCCGCAAGTCGAGCAGAGCCGTTTGATAATTGGCATCGGCCAGGTACACCTGGCGCTCGGTCGATTGCCGATCGAGTTTGGCGACGGCCACGTCGGCGGCGGAGGCTTGGCCCTTTTCGAGTTGCCGCGTGAGCGTCGACGCCAATTCGGCGTTCGAATCGGCCAAGGCGCGGGCCAGGTCGCGCAGGCCGCGCTGATAGAGCGCCGTGAAGAACAACCGCTCGGTCTGGGCCATGTTCAACAACTCCGCCTGCCGGACGGTCCAGCGAACGCGTTGCAAGTCGGACACCCCGGCCCGCTCGCGATAACGACTCTGATGGGCCAATTCCATGGTATGCATCAGCAGCACGTAGTTGTACAGGCCGGGGTTCGCGCCCACGACGGCCGACGGAGCGTGCTCGAACGGGGTCGCCTGCAACTGCACGAACGGGTTGAATGGGTAGGCGCGGGCCACGCCCAGCGCGGCGCGGCTGACCGGCTCGGTGCCGCGCAGCGCGACCAGGTCGGGGTTTTGCGCCAGCGAGGCATCGACCGCCTGCTCGAGCGAAAGCGGCAACGACGCGTCAGGCAACCCCTCGGCCGCGGGCAACGGTTCCTGGAACGCGATATGGGCCGCGGCGTGATCTGGCATTTCGGCGGCGGGGGGGGCGTCGGGCCGCACGCGCCGCGACGACGCGGCAAGCGGGGAAGTCGCCGGTGCGGTGGCAGGCGTTCCGGCGGGCTGCGCGGTGTTGGCTTGCTGCGCGGTGTAGGACGGCTGCGAGGTGTTGCCTGGCTGAGTGGTATTGCCAGCCTGCGCGATATTCGATGCCGGCGCGTTCAACGGCGGCGGCTGAGCGCTGGGCCGCGCAGGCGCGACGCGGCGCGCGGAGGCGCAGCCGAGCGTTGCGCCGGCGGCCAACGCCGCCAGAGCCAAGGCGACACGCGCCGCGGCGATCGACCGATTTAAAGCGTCGATGACGATCCCCCTTGGACAGTTCTCGAATCAACGAACCAGCCCCACATCGACTTCGATCGGCGGGCAGAATGGGCCGACTTTAGCGAATTTGCCGAATATGCCGCGTGGGGCGCAAATAGGGGGTGGCGCGGCGTCAGCCCCAGGAGTTGATACAATGTCGGCATCGGCCGCGAACGATTGGGAATAGGGAATTGACAGGGAGCACACGCCATGGTCTTTGCAAGAACGCCCTTCTTGATTGGGGCACTGTTGGTTTTTGGCGCCTTGGTGCCGTTGCGCGCCGATGAACCCACACGCAAACGCCTCTTACTCCTCGGCCAAGGGCCCGACGGACACCCGCCAGCGACGCACGAGTACCTGGCCGGCCAGAAGATCCTGGCCAGATGCCTCGCACAATCGCCGGGCCTGACCGTCGAAATCATCCGGGCCGACGAGCCGTGGACCGAAGGGCCGGAATTGCTGGCCAAGGCCGACGGCGCGGTGCTGTTTCTGTCGGAAGGGGCCAAGTGGCTGCAAGCCGATCCGCGGCGGCTCGACGCTTTTTCACGCCTGGCCGCGCGCGGCGGCGGGCTGGTCGGTCTCCACTGGGGTATCGGCACGAAGGAAGCTGCGCCCATCGACAACTACCTCAAGCTCCTGGGCGGCTGCCACGGCGGACCCGACCGCCGCTTTACCGTGATCGAGGAGACGCTGCGACCCGTCGAACCGCGGCACCCAATCAGCACCGGCTTGCAGCCGCTGCGCGTGCGCGACGAGTTCTACTTTCGCCTCAAGTTCGCGGCGGGTGAAAACAAGATTCAACCGCTCTTGACCGTGCCGATCGAAGGCCGCGACGAGACGGTCGCCTGGGCCTGGGAGCGGCCCGACGGGGGCCGTTCGTTCGGCTTCAGCGGATTGCACTTCCACGACAACTGGCGGCACGCCCTTTACCGGCGGTTGGTCGTGCAGGGCGTGCTCTGGAGCTTGAAACTCCCCATCCCACCCGAGGGCGCCAACGTCGACGTCGCCGAGGAAGATCTGAAACTCGGCCGATACCACTCGACGGAACGCCGCGGACCTGCGAAAAGACGATAGCCAGGGGACGTCGAGCGGGGAATTCTCGACCGAGTTGCAGCGTCGATCCGCGGCCTATCGCGCCGGTATCACGACCGCCAAGCCGGCCGCGGAAGTGCTCGCCGAGTTGAGGCGGCGGCAGGCAGGCCGCGCTCCGAACTACCGGCTCGGACGACACGCGAAGATTGGCATTGCACGCCGCTGGCAAGCCAGGTAAAAGGCATACCCGTTTTCGCCGAATTCCGTGCCAGCCCGGAGGGTCCATGTCCCGTAGCTGGTCAGGCCGTGGACGCGAGTTACGCCAGAATTCTTGCGAATTCCGCTACAGCACAGTGCGCGAGTTCCTCCCCGGACCATGGATAATCCGTGCTAGTAGCAGCACGTTCCACTTGCTGCCACGCACCGCGTGGGAACAAGGAACTCAATTCCATCAATCAGCACGAATTTAGCGCGCGCGTCAGGGCGAATCGAGCGTTACTCCTGGGCACCGGGCACGTTTCTTGGAGTACCACCGATCGTGAGTCAACGGATTGCACTCTCGGGCGCGACAGGCTTCATCGGCGGTTATGTGCTGCGCGCACTGCTGACGGCCGGCCACCACGTCGTGGCATTGGCCCGCCCAGGTGAGACCTCTTCGGCGGCCGACCGCGTGGCGGCCAGGTTGAGGGGGCTCAAGGACGGCGCGGCGTTGCCCACGGCGGCCGAGTTGACCGTTCTTCCGATCGACCTGGGCCGGAGCGACTTGAGTCTCGATCGGACCGCGAGCGATCGTTTGCGGCAGTGTTCGACCATGATTCACGCCGCGGCATGCATCGACTTCGACGCGACGGACGACGGTGAACCGGCACGGACCAACGTGCAGGGGACGCGCCGCGTTTGGGAAGCGACCCAGGGCGGCGGCCTGCGGCACTGGATCCAGATCAGCACGGCGTACGTCGCCGGGATGCGGCAGGGGCCGGTCACCGAAGACGACCGCCGCCCTCGATCGTTCCGCAACGCGTACGAGGCCAGTAAATGGCACGCCGAAGAGTTCCTGCGCCGCGCTGCGGCCGACGACGGCGTGCGGCTGTCGATCATGCGGCCGGGAACCGTGCTGGGCGAGCACCACAACGGCCGAACGAGCAGCTACCACGGCGCCTATGTGCCGCTGCGCGCGTTGGGCGCGTTGGCCCGCAAAGCCCCGCGCGACTCCGACGGACGCCGGCGGCTCGACTTGCGCTTGGATCTCGACCCGCGAACCGAGCGCAACATGGTTCCGGTCGATTGGACCGCGCGAGTCATCACGGCGGCGGTCGAACCTGACCGACCCTGCCACGGCGCCTACCATCTCACGCCCGCGACGCCCACGACGACCGCCGAGATCGTCGCCGCGGTCCAGGAGCACTGGAATTGCACGGGTGTGACGTTTGCCGACAGGCTGCGCGACGACGGCCGCAACGAGGCCGAGCGGTTGTTCTACAAGAGCCTGCTCGAACTGACACCCTATTGGCACGGCGAGCCGCGCTTCGATCGGCGGCGGTTCGCGGCCGACTTCGGCGATTGTCCGTGCCCACCAACCGATGGCCCCGCGCTGTCGCGCCTGTTGCAGTTTGCCGACCGCGACGGCTGGGGTCGAAAACCGCGGAGCGGACGAGAGCCCCAGGGCCGACGAGAGCCCCAGGGCCGACGAGAGCCCCAGGGCCGACGAGAGCCCCAGGGCCGACGAGAGCCACAGGGCCGATCGACCGCTGGTTTTCCCTGCGCTGAATACCTGGAACGATTTCTACCGCAATTCGCGCCGCGTTCGCTGATTTCCCAGGTCACGCAGGTATCCGCCTCGGTGACGTTTCAACTCAGCGGACCCGGCGGCGGCGTCTGGACGTGCGTGATCGACCAGGGAGCCGTGCGACGGGTGACGCGCGGCGCGGAGGCGACCAGCGACGTGGTGTACGCGGCCAGCAGCGAAACCTTCGGGCGGGTGGTCAGCGGACGGCTGAAGCCGCAACAGGCGTTTTTTCAGCGTCAGGTCGACATCCGTGGAAGCATCGAGGCCGGCCTGAGGCTGGCGCTGTTGTTCGGACAATTCGTGCAAGAATTCCCCTACAGCCCCGAGCAGGCGGAGTTGAATCGTGTTGCTTGAACTGTCCGCGCGAACAGCCACCGAATGGGTGCGAATCCCGCTGGCCGAGGGGGAGCTGGAAGGGGTGCTTTCGTACCCTGAGACGAGTGAGGCGACGGCGGCCGTGGTGATTGCCGGACCGCATCCGCTGCTGGCCGGCGACATGGACAACAACGTCGTGACGGCGCTGGCCGAGCACCTGGCGGCGACGGGCTACGCCACGTTGCGATTCAACTACCAGGGTGTCGGCCAAAGCACGGGCGCGCGGCTGACCGACCCGAAACCGCTGGGAGAATTCTGGCGCACGTCCCGCTTGCCCGACGAACCCCAACGATGGATTGACCTGGCGGCGGCCGTCGGCTGGCTTCGAAGCGTCACGCCGCCGAGGTCGCCTCTGGCGGTGGTTGGATATAGCTTTGGCTGCTACGTCGCGGCAAGCTGGCTGGCGGCCGGAGGCGCCGCCGACGCGCTGGGTCTGATCGCTCCCACCGTCACGCACCACGACTATGCGCCCCTGGCCAACTGCGCGACGCCGAAATTGGCGCTCGCGTCGCGAACCGACTTCGCCACGAGCGAAGCCGAACTGGTCGCCGCGGTGGACGGGTGGAGCGGCCCCAAGCAGCTCATTCTTGCTGAACTGGACGATCATTTCTTTCGCGGTTGCGAGGGATGGGTGAACGCGCATCTCTCGACGTTCCTTGAGCAGGTTTTCTTCGGCGATGGTTTCATCAATGAAAACTCGGCCGGCTCTGTAGGGAGCGCCCTCCGTGGCGGGTCCACAGGGAACGCGCCGCGTGGCGGGTCCACCTCTGCAGGGAACGCCCTCCGTGGCGTTCCGGGCGCCACGAGCCAACATCGATATCCGCTTCACGGAACGCCACAGAGGGCGTTCCCTACAGACGGAACGCCATCCGCCAAGGGCGGATCTTCGACACGGGCGTTCCCTACAGATAACGAAACTGAGCGGCCGGGCACCGCGATCGACGAGCACTTGCAATCGCTGCTCGACCTGCACCTGCACCCGCTCCACGGCAGCAGCTTCTGGCTGGCGCGGCAAGCGCGGTTGGGCTTCGACGTGCGCGATCGCGTCCGTTCGTCGTCTGATTTGCACTTGCTCGGAACCATCGATCCCGCCGATTTGCAAGGCACGAGCGTATGGCGAATGGTGCCGCGGGCGTTCCACGCCCACCGGCGGCGGTTCGTCGTGGCTGAAACGGGCGGCACCCACGGCGCCCCGGTCGCTTCGGCCTATCTGCCGGACGAGTTTCAGCGAGCCTTCGTCGAGCCCTTCGTCGAAGTCGCCCAGCGCAGCGGATTTCCCCAAGGAGAAACCTGGCTCTTTCTCGGTCCTTCGGGACCACACATCATTGGCCGGGCGGTTCGTCACCTGGCCCGCCGGCTCGATAGCCCGGAACCGTGGTACGTCGACTTCGATCCGCGCTGGGCGAAGAAGCTCGCCTCCGGCAGCCTGGCGGCGCGCCGCTACTTGGAGCACGTCGTCGAGCAGGCTCGCCAATGTCTGGCGCGAGAGGAGATCTCGGTGCTGTTCGCGACCCCGCCCGTGCTCGACGGCCTGGCCCAGCGCATGAGCGACGCCGAACGCGAGCGAATTCGCGGCGTTCATTACGGCGGGCTCCCCGTCCACGCGGCGCGGTTGAACGCCTTGCGCGAAATCTTTCCCCACGCCGTTCATCTTTCAGGCTATGGCAACACACTGTTCGGCTGCGCCATGGAAGTCGAAGACGTCGATCGGCGCGCCATCGACTACTTCCCATTCGGTGAGCGATTGCGGTTCGACGTCGCGCCGGCCGAGGCCTGCGTTGGCCGCGACGACTGCGATGAACCGGCGTCTCGCGGCCAATTGATGTTCCATCGCTTCGATCGTTCGATGCTGCTGGTGAACGTGTTGGAGCGCGACTGGGCGGAATTGGTCGGACCCAGCGACGCGGCGCGGCGCGCCGGCTGTCGCGGAGCGGGCATCCGCGACCCCAGGCCGGCGCAAAAACAAAGCGGCCTGAAGTTGGGGCTTTATTGATGTGTCATTACCGAGTCGATCCCATGTTCTGATCCTTACCTTCAAGCGGGTCGTCCAATATGAAAGCCAACGATTCCCCTGCCATCATGTCCCGCCCCGTCTCGATCGCCTATACGCCCGACAGCGACGACGCCTTCTATTACTTCGCCTTGGAAACCGGGCGCCTGGACAGCGGTCAATTCGACTGCTCGTTCCGCAGCGACCACATCATGGCCCTGAACGGCGCGGCGCGGGAGCAGCGCTACGACGTGACGGCCATTTCGTCGGTCGCTTATCCCGAGCTTGCCGATCGCTATCGCATTCTCAGCGTCGGTACGAGCGTGGGGCGGGGCTATGGGCCGGTGCTGGTGAGCCGGCGCTACGCTTCCATCGAGGCCTTGCGCGGGCGGCGCATCGGCGTGGCCGGCACCGCGACCACGGGCGGTTTTCTGGCCAAATGGGCCGGCCCCCAAAGCGAACTGGTCGAAATGCGGTTTGACCTGATCGCCGACGCCGTGGCCGCCGGCGAACTCGACGCCGGCGTGATGATCCATGAAGAGTTGCTCTATTATCCGCGAAAAGGGCTGCGCCAGGTGGCCGATCTTGGCGCCGTATGGTGCGAGCGCACCGGCTTGCCGTTACCTGTGGGTCTGAACTGCATCAGTCGCCGTTTCGATCTTGACCAGAGCGACGACATGTGCGATCTGATCCGCGGCAGCCTGGTGTACGCCTTGGAGCACCGCGAGGCCGCCTTGCGCTGGGCCTGCCGTTTTGGGCGGGGCGACCAGGGAGGCTGCGGCGAAAAACACATTTCGATGTTCGCCAACGCCGACAGCGTCCACATGCCGCGCGACGTGCGAACCGCGCTGGCCTTGTTGTTCCAGTGGATGCGGAAGTTGGGCGTCAGCGACCATCTGCCCCCCATTGAAATCGTCGACGGCAGCCTGCGCGCCGGCAAGCGGGCGCTGGCGAAGGTTGAATCGCATGCACTGGTTTAATTCAACACGAGAAAGTGGTGGCTGGTGGCGGAGCCTAAGCGATGCCCCGGCTAGAAGGCGACCGGGGCATCGCTTAGGCTTTGCCCCAGCCACCGACAATGTCTCATTCTCGACCGAGTGAAGTGTAACGTCGCCGTCGCCGATGGCTCCGGCTTAAACGACTTTTTGGAACAGGATCCCATGACCAACACATTCCTTGACTTGCCGGGCCGAGCGACGGTCGACCGGAAGGCGCGCCATAGTTGGCCTTGCGTCTACCACTTTTACGAAGATCCGCCGGTCATCGCGCGCGGCGACGGGGCATTCCTTTACGATCGCCTCGGCAAGCGATACCTCGATTGCTACAGCGGCGTCGGCGTCATGAGCGCGGGGCACAGCCGGAAGGAAATCGTGGCCGCGGTCGCGGCGCAGGCCGCCCAACTTCAGCACACCACCAGCATCTACCTGAGCGAACCCGTCTGGCGTCTGGCGGAGGAATTGGCGCGCATCGCTCCGGGCGATCTTTGCCGTAGCTTCTTTTGCGCCAGCGGCAGCGAGGCCAACGAAGCCTCCTTCTTGCTGGCGGCGCTGGTCACGGGGCGAAAAGACTACATCGCGTTTAACGGCGGCCTGCACGGCCGCACCAAGGCGGCGATGTCGGCCACCGGGCTGCCGGTCTGGCGAACCGACCCCGACCCGCTGGCGACGTTTCATCACGCCCCTTCGCCCACCGATCCGAGCTGTCTCGACGGCGTCGAGACGCTGTTGCGTCGCCACGAGGTGGCGGCCGTCATCATCGAGCCGGTGCAAGGCAACGGCGGCGTCATCGTGCCGCCCGGCGGCTTCCTGAGTCAATTGCAAGCGCTTTGCCGGCGGCATGGCAGCTTGCTGATCTTCGACGAGGTGCAGACGGGCATCAACCGCACCGGACATTGGTTCGCGAGCGAGTGGTCGGGCGTCGTGCCCGACGTCGCGACGGTGGCCAAGGCCCTCGGCAACGGCTGGCCGATCGCGGCGGCACTGACCACCGACGCCCTGGCGGCGGCGTACAGTCGCCCCGGCGCGAGCACCTATGGCGGCAACCCCATGAGCTGCGCGGCGGCGCTGGCGGTATTGGCCCTGCACGAGCGCGAACAACTCGGCCCGCGGGCACGCTGCCTTGGGGCCTGGCTGCGCACGGCCTTGGAAGAGCGGCTGGCCGGCGTCGCCAGCGTCGGCGAAATCCGCGGCCTGGGCCTCATGCTCGGTATTGAGATCGTCGAGCCTGGCGGACTGCCCGCGCCCGACGCACTGACGAAGCTATTGGAAGATCTCAAGGACGCCGGCTTTCTCGCCGGCCGCACGGGCAAGTTCCGCAACGTCCTGACGCTGATGCCGCCGCTGGTGGTCGAACAAGACGACTTGGGCGACCTCGTCGACGCGATTACGGATCGGCTGGGATTTGCTGCGAATTAACTTCCCGGATTGGTTGAAATGAGACATTTTGCCACGAGAAAGCGGTGAATGTCTCATGCTCGAGCGCATGAAGTAAAAAATGAAATCGGAGATGCGAAGTCTTGTATTTTTTCCAAGGAAGGAGATCGTTCGTCATGAAACGATGGAACACATGTTGGCTGGCCCTGACTCTGGGCATGATCGTCATGCAGGCCACTTCGGCGACCGCCGGAGAAAAAATCACGGTCGGCAAGAAAGCCACGCGGCTGGTGTCGTTCGACCAGGTTTCGCACGCCGCGTGGGACAAAATGCTCAAGCAGTTCTGCGACCGCGACGGCTACGTCGATTACGCCGGCTGGAAGCGTTCCAAGGCCGATCAGATCGCCTTGGACAAATACCTGGCCACGCTCAGCGCCGGCAACCCCAAGGCCCCCTCGTCGCCGGAAGGCAAGCTCGCCTTCTGGATCAACGCGTACAACGCCGTCACGGTGTGGGGCATTTTGCACGAATTCCCCACGACCAGCATCCGCAACCATACGGCCAAGGTGTTCGGTTACAACATCTGGCACGACCTCTTGCTGACGGTGGGCGACGAGACCGTTTCGCTCGACACCATCGAACACAAGATCCTCCGCAAGGCCGGTGAAAACCGGATCCATTTCGCCATCGTGTGCGCCTCGGTCGGTTGTCCCCGCCTGCGCAACGAGGCCTACAGCAAGGACAAACTCGAAGCGCAGTTGGCCGACAATACGCGCGATTTCTTCTCGCGGTCGACGAACTTCCGCATCGACAGGGCCACGCACGTCGTGCAGGTCTCGTCGATTCTCGACTGGTTCGGCGAAGATTTCGGCGAAACGCCGCAAGCGGGATTGGCGTCGTTGGCCGACTATTTGCCCAAGAGCGCCGGCGCCGCCCTGGCTCAGGGCCAGTTCAGCGTGAAGTATCTCGATTACGACTGGGCGTTGAACGATCAGGCGACTCGCAACACGGCGCGACGATGAACCGAACCTCAAGAGCTTGTCCCAAAACGACGTGGCAGGCGGGACGCCCGCGCCACGACGGCGTTTTGGGATGGGCACTCCATCGGTGTTGGGCCCTGGCCGCGCTCGCCGCGGCGGGTTGCAACGTGACCTGGCCCATGTTGGACGCCTCCGCGGTGGCGCGGCCGTTGGCGGCCTTCGGGGGATCGGGCGCCATCTACGCGCCCGGCTCCCCGCGCTCGCCGTTGTCGGCCGAGCAAGTGGCCGCGGCCACGCTGGAGCAACTGGCCCAGCACTACGCGCCCATTTACGTGCAGGGTCACGAGCCTGCGAAGGCGGGCAAGTACGCCTGGCCGGTCGAAGACGATTCGATTGGCCGGGCGTATCTCATTCGCCGGCCCAACGGCAAACTGGCCACCCAGATCGACACCGGCCGGCCGACCGTCTATGCCTTCGCTGAAAAACGTCGGCTTGGCGATCGCGAGCATGTGCAGTTGACCTACACGGTGTGGTATCCGCGGCATCCGCGAACCAAGAAAGTCGACATCGAAGCGGCCGACATCGACAGCGGCGTGCTGCGCCTGACGCTCGACGGACAAAATCGTCCGTTGTTCTATGAGACCGTGTTGGCCTGTGGTTGCTACCACAAAGTCTTCGTCGAATCGGTGGTGGAAGCCGAAGCGCGGCGGGTTTACGGCCAGCCGGTGAAGGGCAAGAAATTCGCCGTCGAGAAGCCGGCTTCGATGGCCCTCGACTGGGAGGTGGCCGGCGAGGTTCGCACGCCGCCCGATGGGCCGTGCGCCCCCGTCGTGTTCGTCTCGGGCGGAGAACACCGCGTCGTCGGCCTGCAATCGTCGGCCGGCTTTCGCTGGCCCGATCCGGCGCGAACCGTGTGGCCTTATCGGCTGGCGGGCTATCGCGAGTTGATGGCCGCGCCCGTCGACGACGGCGCCGAGACGGCGCCCATCTTCAATTCCAACGACGACCAGCAAGTGTGGGGCGCCGACCGCATGGAACGCTTCATTTTCATGTGGATCGGCACGAACGACGCCGGACACCCGCGCCGCGACGACCAGATCCTGCTGCACTTCGACCAGAGCAAGTGGCGAAATCCCCAAAACTACCAGCGCTACCTCCGCTTGCCGCCGGGAACCCTGTGAACGAACAACGAGTGCAAGCATGGTATCAGCGCTGGAACCTGGCGCTTTACGGCGCGGTGCTTTTCCTGGCGCTGCCGGCTCCTTATTTCCTGCTGCGATTGTCGAACGACAACGCCATCGAGAATTGGCTCGGCGACGGCGACGCGGAGTTGCTGAAATATCGCGCGTTCTGCCGGGAATTCGGCAGCAGCGAGTTCGTGCTGCTGGCGCTCGACGATTGCGCGGCCGACGACCCGCGCTTGGAGCCGCTGGCCGAACAGATCGACGGTTGCACTCGCGCCGTGTTGCCGTGCTGGACCCCGCGGCGCGTTCTCGAAGTGCAAGCGGCCCTTTCCGGACGCGAAGGCGCCGGCCAGGCGGCGTCCTTCGCTCCACTGACGGGCCGGCATCCGGCGTTCACGGCGATCTTCATTCCGCTCAAGGCGCGGCGGATCAGCGACCGGGCCGGCCTGCTTGAACATTTCGAGTCGATCGCCCTCACAGCCGGTTTTCGCCGCGGCCAGCTCCATTGGGGCGGCGCGCCGGTGGTCAACGTCGCGCTCGACCGCTGGGCCACGCGATCGCTCCTGACGATGCTGCCCGTCTGCGGAGCGCTCGTCTTTGCTCTCTTGTGGCGGCTGCTGGGGCGGCTGTCGCTCGGCTTGATGGTGCTTTTCTGCTCCGGCTGGAGCACCTTCGTCACGGTGGGGCTCATGGCCGCCTGCGGCACGACGATGAACATGTTTCTCGTCGCGTTGCCGCCGATGCTGCTCGTGCTGAACCTGTCGTTCGGCATCCATCTGATCCATCAATGGAGGGCCGCTCCCGACGCTCGATATGCCGTCGGCCACGCCGTGTCGAGGACGTTCATGCCGACCCTCTTCTCCGCGCTCACGACCGCCATCGGCGCCGGCTCGCTGGCCACCAGCCGGTTCGCCCCGGTTCGAGCGTTTGGCGTCTGGTCGGCGGTCGGCACGATGATCGCCATGTTGGTCACCTTCATCTACATACCGTCGCTGCTGGTCGGTGAGCGCCGCGAGCGCCCCACGACGGCGGGCGGCCTGTGGCGGTGGCTGCGTCCGGGGGCCTGGCGCGGCAAGTTGTTGTGGGGCGCGGTCGCGTGCGCGCTGGCGTCCAGCGGCCTTTGGCGTCTGCGCGCCGAAGCCGACGCGCTGAAGTTTTTGCCGGGCAATTCCGCGACGCTCGCCGACTATCGGCTGATCGAGCGTCGCCTGTGCGGGCTGTTGCCCGTGGAGGTGATCGTCGAAACCCCACCCGAGCTCGATTGGCAAGCCCGCTTGAAAATCGTTCGCGACGCCACGGCCGCCCTGCGGCGACACCCGCTGGTCGAAAACGTCTTCGGTTTAGCCGAGGCCTTCGGTCCCGACCTCGACGCGGCCGCTGAAATCGTGCAAGCCCTGGCGGACAGCGACGGCTGGCGGCGGCAATCGGCCAGCATGCTCTCCGCCGACGGACTGCGCTGGCGCGTCACCGCCGCCGTCGACAGCGGACATTCCGAAAACCTCGAAACCATCGTTTCCGAAATCGCCCAGCTCGTGGGCGACCAGGCGCGGGTCGAAATCACGGGGCTTGTTCCGCTCTTGATTACCGCTCAGCGCGAGATCTTTCGCAGCCTCTTGATGAGCTTCCTGGGCGCCGTGTTGATTCTCGTGCCGGTGCTCAGCGTTCATTTCCGCTCGTTGCCGGCGGCCTTGGTGGGGCTGGTGCCCAACGTCGCCCCGGTCGCGATCTTGTTCGGTCTGCTGGGTTGGCTCGATCGGCCGCTCAACGCCGCCACGCTGACGACGGCCAGCATCGCGCTGGGGCTGGCGTTGGACAACACGCTGCACCTCATCGCGCATTTCCGCGCGTACCGGCGCGAGCATCCGGCGGCGTCGCGGCACGACGCGGTCGAGCACGCGCTGCGCATCTGCCATCGCGCCATGATCGACACCACGCTCGTCGCGGGCCTGGGGCTGGGCGTGCTGCTGTTGAGTCCCTTCAAGCCGACGGCCGAGTTCGGCCTGCTGTTGGCCTCGCTGCTCGCGTGCGCCCTGTTGCACGACCTGCTGATCACTCCCGCCTTGCTTTGCAGCCCGCTGGGAGAATGGTTCGCCCGCGGCGAGCCATCGCCCGCGCGCACGCGCGCGGAGGAAGATGTGAAATCAGCGCCGGAACCGATGATCACACCGCATCGTCGTATTCGAGCGCCGTATGAGGCCGTCCGTCCGTTGTAGGAGAACCATCATGTCCGCCAAAACCTCCGATCGCCGTACCGTGGCCGAATGGCTGTTCCTGGCCGTGTTCTATCCCGCGGTCTTCGGCTTCTATGTGATTTACAAGTATCCCTACTGGGTGCTGCCGGCCGGCGCCGACTTGCGCGCCTTTCACCTCGGCGGAAAAAGCCCCGGCTTCTGGTACGCCACCGTCTACACGGCGATCATCGCCGGCACATGCGCGTGGGTGCTCATCGCCAACCGCAATCGCTACCAGCGGAGCAAGAAGAAGGAACCGCTTTCCACTTATCAGCGCGGGAAGTTCACGTCGATTTTGCTGGCCCAGACCATCGGCTTTTACCTGTTTCCCTACATCCTGCCGGCGTTGCGGCAGCCGGGCGGGTTTTTCAACGACCCGGCGCGGCTGGCCGGCAAGTCGGCCCATGTTTACGTCTATCCGGCCTTTCATAGCTGGGGCGTGGCGATCTACCTGCTGCTGGTGATTCCGGTGGCGGTCTGGTTTTTTGGCAAGCGCTATTGCAGTTGGTTCTGTTCCTGCGGCAATCTGGCCGAGGCCGTGGGTGTGCTTCCCTGGGGCGCCAAGTGGGTGCGGCTGCACACACCGCGCGGCGAGACCGCCAGACGGCTGGAAGCCATTCAGGTCTACATTCTCTCGTTCGCCGTCTTCTTTGGCGTGATGCTGCTCTTCGACGGACTGAAGCTTTTCTCGGCGCCGACCTTGATAAGCGGCTTGCAATCGACGCACGATCTGCTCATCGACTTCGCCTTTGGCGGGGTGATCGGCATCGGCGCTTATCCGATTCTCGGCACGCGCGTCTGGTGCCGTTATGGCTGCGCTTTGGCGCAGGCGATGAAGCTGTTCGGCAAGTTCAGCCGCGGCCGTTTCGCCGTGGTTCCCAACGACAAGTGTTGCGGATTGGCGCTGTGTACGAAGGCATGTCCGATGGGCATCGACGTGGCGGCCTTTGCGCATCGCGACAAGAAGCCGATCGAAATTTCCTTCGGGCTCGATTCGACGCCCTGCATCGGCTGCGGCGGCTGCATCGACGTTTGCCCGGTCGATGCGTTGAGCTTCGCGCCGATCAGCGGTTCGCGGCTGGCCGTCGTGGCCAGGCCGGCCGCTTCACGCGCCCGACCATGAGACATTTTGCCGCGAAAAAGCGGTAACTCGTTCCCACGCTCCGCGTGGGAACCAGGATACTTGAATCATGGACGTGACTTCTCAAACATCGTGGCAGCGCGGGCGATGGCTGTTTCACAAGAGGCTTTTGCCCATCGCGCTGACGTATTCGGGATTGGCGTTGGCGCCCGTCTGCTTCTCGGTTTCCGGCGTCATGATCGCGGTGTCACTGCTGGTGTTGACCGGTTTGGGCGTGACGGTCGGCCTTCACCGGCTGCTGACGCACCGCGGCTTTTCCACGTATCGTTCGGTCAAGCGCGCGCTCGCGCCGGTCCTGGCCGTCCTGACCTGTGGCCGGAGCGGCGATGTCACGCACTGGGCGAGCCGCGTTTGCTTTGTTTGCTGCGATAGGCGTCGTCCTCGCTGGAATGGCTCCGCTCGTGGTGCATCAGCCGATCGAACAAGGCCCCTGGCCGCGGCGTCATCCACGCCAGATGGTCGACCATTGCCGGAAGCCTGAATCCGCGCTCAATGGGAATAGGCCCGGAACTTTCACGGCCAGCGACCACCTCGAACAACATCTGAGCCTCGCGCTTGTCGATGAGCCGATGGCCCAACTCCACGGGTGGGGGCGATTGCTCAGTCGAGCATACGACGGCAGACACGCGCGCACAAGCGGTCGGCGCGACGTTCGGTCCTGCCCCTGGCGAGCGTCGAACCGCGACCGAGCGAGACGGGGAATGAGATCCTTACGTGCAGCGCGTTTTCGTGAAGGAGACAAAGAGGGAGACCGTTTTATGTAAATCTGGGAGAACTAGACAAAGAAGGAGGCCGAGTCACTGGCTCCCACGAGAAGGCCGAAATTGGCTCTCTTTTCAAGATCGGTCCCAACCAGCTTGTTAGCAGGCCCGTCAATGACGGCTGTCGTGTACGGTCGCGCACTCGTCGGGAAGTTGTTCAAACAATTCACCTAGTGTGCACTCATAGTTCTTCCAGCGTCCGACAGATTGAGTGTAAATGGGTTGGCGAACCTGTATTAAACTAGCTGTGCGGATTGGTCGCTCATTACGGTGAAAGTCGAGACAAGCGGGTTCCCAGTCGAGTCCGCACGCGGCAACGACACGCCGCGCCACGACTTCCAAATTGGATACCGTCTCTTCGTAATCCACATCGACAACCGGCACAGGCAAAGTCGCACGCCAATGGTTCATTAACCGTTCGTACTGATGAATCCGCGTCGCAATGTGTCCTGCATCATTCGCCCACTTGATGCGACGAAAGTCCGTCATCCAATTAGATACAGCGATATCGCGAAAGTTACGGCGGCAGTGAATCAGCACGGCTCTGGGAAATAGAACCGCAATGAATCCAAGGTACATATAGTTGTCCGGCATTTTGTCTACGATTCGTGACGCACGACCGGCGGCGAGTCCCGTCAAGCGTTGAATGTGCTGCCGAGCGATTTGTTCTATGGCCGGCGCATCCAGGAATGCAAGGCAATCCCGCGGTGGAATTGACCGATTTAGAACAACGATCCGCTTAATTACTGGTTTTTCAAGATTCGGCTTTCTAGTGTTCGGAGCAACAGACGCCGTTTTTTTTCGAGCGGCTTTGCCGCATGATGGCGTGGCGCTGTTTTGCGGCTGCTTGGCTTGGTGGAGGAGTAGC
>DATKSN010000112.1:0-11054 GCA_035531595.1 Pirellulales bacterium
CGCCCGGCGCCGGGTGGCGCTTGCCGCTGAACACGCGACCGGGCAGAGCGTCGAGCCGATCGGCCAACTCGGGGTCGCCGGCCAGCAGCGCTTGCAACTCCAGGCGCAGGTTCTCGTCGGTCGACGGTTGGCCTTCGTAGGCGTGGTTGAAGTCTTTGATGGCCTCGTAGTCGTCGTCCGGCCGCAGCAGCTTGCCCGTCTCGATGCCCAGCGTCTTGGAGATCCGCAGCGTCTTGTGGGTAACCTTGTTGTAGAGCAGCAACAGGTCGTTGAGCTCGTCGGGCGGCAGGAAATTCCAATAGGCCACCTTGCCGCGCAGCGCGGCGTGGTCGGGGTGGTCGGCCACCAGCCGCTCCTCGACCCGTGGGTTCATGCGGCGGTCGACGCGGCCCACGCGCTGCATCAGGCGAACCGGGTTCCAGTGCAGGTCGTAGTTCACCAGCCGCGTCGCGTCTTGCAGGTTGAGACCCTCGGAGAGCACGTCGGTCGAAATCAAAACGCGGATTTCGGTCTCGCCGCGTTGGACCACGTCGGCCGACGACGAACCGTTGTAGTAGGGAGCGAAACGGCGGATAATCTCGGCGCGATCGCGCTTCGTGCCGCTGTCGATCTGCTCGACCCCTTGCAGGCCGTTGCCGATCAATTCCTTCTTCAGGTAGCGGGCCGTTTCGGCGAACTCGCTGAACACGAGCACCTTGTGCTTCTTCATCACCGGGTCGCTGCGCAAGAGCTTGATCAGGGCCTTGAGCTTGTCGTCGTGCCTGGGCTGGAACTGCTTGAGCTCTTCCAGGAACGCCGCGACTTCGTTCAGGTCGTCGTACGTCTCGCCGAGGATGGCCTCGACGTCATAGTGCTCAGGATTGAGTTCCGCGACGTCTTCCAGCATTTCGTCGCTGATCAAATCCTCGTCGGCGTCGTCCTCGTCGGCGTCGTCCATGAACTCGAGGTTGCGTTGCCGCACGTAGCCGACGAGGTCGGCGTGCTTGAGCCGCCAATGATCGAGACGGCGTTTCGCCGACGCGCTCTGGCTGTGCCGCGTGACCCAGGCCAGGAGCTTCACGAGCAGACGGTTGCAGGAGCGCTCGAAGGCGTGGGCCGAACTCTCGAAGCGCTTGAGGAACTGGGTGCGAATCAGCGTGCAGACCTGCTTTTGTCGGTTTTCGATCCAGGGGTCGATTTCCGCGTTCGGACCGCGGTAGTACGCCAAGGGGTAGTAGATGCCCAGCACGAAGAGCGGCTTGTCCTTTTTGAACGCGCGGTCGACCATCTCCAACAGCTTGCCGTAGGTGTTCTTCAGCAGATATTCGGCGACGTGCGGCGGCTCGCGGACGGGGAAGCTGGTGACGTTGGCCCCCGGCTGCTGTTGCTGGCTCTTGACCACGTAGGCGCGGCTGCGCTGGACCACGAGGGCCTTGAAGAGGGCGTCGCCGGCGAGCACGCGCTCGGCCTCGGCCATGTTCGTGTTGCCCCCCTCGGGCGCGCCGACGGCCTGCAGGAGCTGTTTTTCCAGGCCGATGAAATGCGAGCGAAACGAATGCGCGCCGAGCGTGCGGGCGAAGTAGTCGTCCTGCCCGCGCGTGAAGAGTTCGGCCATGTGGCGGAAATCGTCGAGCCGGTTGTTGATCGGCGTGGCGGTGAGCAGGAAGACCTCCTTCGGGCCGCGAGGGCCTTCCACCAGGTCGAAGAGCGTGCGGTAGCGCGAGGGGCGTTTCTCGTCGTCGCCCACGCGGCCGGTGTTGCGAAAATGGTGGGCTTCGTCGATCACGATCGCGTCGGCCAGTTCCCTGACGCGCTCGAAGCGGTACGGGAAGTCGCCGCCGCGGCCCAGGTCGGTGTGGTTGAACACCACCAGGCTGCTGAAATCGCCGCCGTGAAGCCCGCCGACGTGCCCCAGGTATTCGCGCAGCGCCGGCTCCCAAACGTCGTAGCGGGCGGTCTTGGGTACGAATAGCGCCACGCGCTTTCCCTCGTGGATCACCAGCCGCTCGATGACCATCAGGCCGATGAAGGTCTTGCCCAGCCCGACGCCGTCGCAGTTGAACGCGCCGCCATAGCGGCGGGCAATCTGCATCAGGGCGTGGTAGCCTTCCTGCTGGTAGCGGTCGAGCACCGAGAACATCCGCGATCCGCGCGGCGCGGCCGCCTTTTCCCATGCGTCGGCCGTCAGTTCGTGATCGCGGCAGTATTCCCGCAAGGCCTTGGCATACACCTCAAAGGGGATGTAGTCGCGCACATGACGTTCGATCGCGCGGAGCACTTCCGCCGTCACGTCCTCGGCCTGCTCCCAGTGCTCTTCATACCATTCTTGCAGGACGGCCACCGAGGCGCCCGCGATCTGCACGTTAAGTTCGATATTCTCGGTCAGTCCGGGGTACGTCAGGTTCGACGAGCCGACCAGGGCGAACGAGCCCACGACCTCCTGCCGGGCGTGGGTCAGGTAGGCCTTGGCGTGGAACTTGTCCTTGCGAAACACGCGGCACTGGATCTTTCCGGTGCGGAGGGCTTCGACGACCGCCGGCACGCCGACGAGAAAATCGTTTTTTTCCTTTTCAGCTTCGAGCGACCCGTCGAGCCGGCCGGTGACCTGGGAGAGTCCGGCGGCGAAGGCCGCCTTGGTGCGTTTCGAGACCTCGTCGCCCATGAGAATCCGCAGCCCGTCGACCTTCCGCCATGCATCGTTCAGGGCCAAGAGCGCGCCGATCTCGAAATAGCCCGTGGCGATGTCGATGGACTTCGAGAGCGGGCACCAGTCGCGAAGATAGCGCACGACCTTCCAATCGTCGTCGCTGTTGTCGACGATGAAAAGCTCGCTCCCGGTTTTGCTGGTGCGCTTGGGCATGGTCGGGGTCTTGATAACGCTTACGCCGTGGCTCGACGACCGCGGCGCTCGGCGATTGAACCTAGCAGATGCGGCAGGGAAGTCAAATCTCGCGATTGCCAGGGCGGCCCTGCCGCCGGGTTCCGGCTTGGGCGTCGAGATCGACGAGGCGGCGATGGAGGTGATTTTGCGGCGCCGCGAACCGCGTAACGCCACGTCGGGCACAACGCGGACGAGGCGACGGCATCGCCGTCGCCGACCGCAAGCGGGTCGTATTCCACAGCCCAGGGCAACGCCCTCGTTGTTCTACACATCTTTTGATCGCAGGTGGTGAAATGGGAATGTTGGGAAATCCCGGGCTTCTTCGTCAGATGCCAGGGGCTTGCCCCCTGGAGTTTCACGTTGGTTTCTAAATCGAATGCGGCCGCATCCCCACCGTCCGTGTCGCCCCGCAGGCCGCCGGAGGCGGCCGGAGGGGCGTGACGATGTCCGCCGAGCCGCGACGCTACGCGAAAAAAAACGACTCCGAAACCCCTCCCAAGCGATCCAAACGGGCGTGGGGTAAGGCGATCGCGTTTTTTTACCGCAACAACGACATCAAGCCGATCACGCTGATACCGAGAAAGAACGCGCCGCAGGCGAACGTGCCGGCCTGCATGAACCGATTGGGCCGCAAGACGGGCGGCATCAACGAGCGGTTGACGTAAAGCGTGTGCCAGGAGGCGAAACCCAAGGCGACGTTCATCAGCACGCCCGCGATCTTGAGAATTTCGAGCGGGTTGCACAGCGCCAACGCCACCAGTCCCCAAACGCAGTAGATGGCCAGGATGGCGTAGTAGAGATAGGCCACGCGGTCCTCGCGCATCCGCCTGGCCCACGGGCTGGCGGTCCAGATGATGTCGGTCCAGCGGCGGGCAATCTGGTCGCCGGTGAGTATCTGGCCGGGCGCCAGGATCAAGAAACCGATCGAAAGCGTGACCGACCAGAGCAAGGTCTCAAACTGGGGGTAACGCTGCGCCATCCCCTCGGCCGTCATCGCCGCCACGCGGTTGCCCGCCACCGGGGCGTGGCGAATGAACTCCAGCGAGAGCATGCACGGCAACGCCATGCCGATGAACGAGGCCAGCATCCAGATGGCCAACTGGTCGCGCAGGATGTGGCGGAACCAGCCGCGCCAGCGGCTGAGCATGGCCGCGTCGGGATGGAACACCATCCCGACGTGCGAGAGCTTGATCTGCCGTCCGCCAATGGCGCTGGGGATGGCGCCGACGTGCTTGCCCATGCCCCACCCCTTCTCGCGCGTGTAGTTCGAGAAGAGCGTGTTCGACATGCCGCCCGCGCCGGCGATCGCCGCGAACGTGGCGACCATCGCCCAATCCAAGGGGGGCAACCGGCCCTGCTCGCGCAAGTAGCCGACGACGCCGACCACCTCGAGCCCTTCGTTCGCGGTCCACTGGCGGAAGCGCGCCGCCCAGGGTGCGGGCACGTCGTCCACGCGCGGGTAACTCCGCCGGCCCTGGGCGTCGGCCACGGTGTATCGTTCGGGCAGCCAGGCGCGATCGGCATCGATACTCCCCTCGAGGCTCAACGTGACGCCGTTTTCGGCGTCCTCGACGAAGAAGCGGTCGTGCCCGGCGAGTTCCTCGGCCCGCGCCAACAATTGCTCGAAGGCCTGGTCGGCGCCGGCCTCGCGCAAAGCCCGCCGGTCGATCTTGTCATGGGCGATCCGCGCCGCGCCACGGACGATGATGAACTCGGTCACTTCGGGAAGTCCCTTCTCGATCGTCCCCTTGAGCCGGTAGCCGCCGGCGCCGTCGGCTTGCCAGAGATTGAAGTGCCGCCCGGCGACGATCGTGTCGGGACGCAAGGGGACATCGCCGAAGGCGACGAAGCCGGAGCAGATTTCCCCGGCCGTCTTGCCCGAGACCATCAGCACGGCGGCCAAAATGAGGTAACCGAGCACGATCAGCAGCTTGACGGCCATCACCCGTTCGAGCATGCGGTAAATCGTGCCGCCGAAAATCAAGGGCAAGAACGCGAGCAGGAAAATCGCGAAGCCCAGGTACTTCACCAGTTGGTCTTCGTCCATCGCCAGGCCGAGCACCGTGGTCGGTTGCGTGCCAGGCAGGTGGCCCAGAAACGCCGCGGCGAGTGGAACGGCGGCGTTCGAGGCGTTGAAGGGCCAGATCGCGGCGAAATCGATCGCCAGGTAGAAGAACGTCCAAAACCGCGGCCCCGGGCGGGTGCGGAAGAAGCCGACCACGATCGGCTCGCCGCAGTAGAGCGTGTATCGCATCATCTCCAGGTTGCAGAACACCTGGGCCACGATCGAGAGCGTGGCGACCCACAACAACGTGGCGCCGTACTGGGCGCTCACCGCCGGGCCGGAAAGCCATTCACCCGAGCCGATCGAAGCTCCGGCCAAAAGCACGCCCGGCCCCAGCAATTGCGCCCACGTATGCCAGCCGCCCGAAGGCGGCGCCGGCAGTTCGCCCGTGTGCCAATCGCCCAGCGCGCCGGCGTTGCCGCCGTCGGGGTGGTGCGTCGGGGACGAGTTTTCGGCCGCCATCTGTTTCAGATTAACGTGCGAAGCGGATTTGGCAACTCCACGCCCCGACGAGCTACTCCTCCAAGAGCATTCGCAAGGCGGTCCAATTCCGGCGCCCCTCTTTCCACTTCACCCCCCCGGCGACCTCCGAAAGCGGCAGCTCCGATAAAGAGGACGAGGAGTGCGTTTCGCATTTCTCATGTGCGAGATCCTCATCAGGGGTGGCGTGGAGGGCCGCGTGGAGTGTACAATGCTTGAGGAGGCACGACATGATCGCGCATTTGAGTGAAGAACAGCGTCAAGCAGTGAGCGCAGGCACGCCCGTCGAAGTTAGGGACGGGTCGCAGGTCTTTTATTTGATTTCCAAAGAAGAGTACGAGCGAGTCCGCGCATTCCTGGAAGCCGAAGAGATCGACCCGTCGTTTTTCGAGTTTGATGATGACGAAGATCCGCATCCCGCTCCATGCGACGACGGTCGCTAGCCCGACGGGGCCGGTGCTCGTCCGCGCGTACCAATTGGTGGTTTCCGTGCGCCTCCGAGGCGCGAGCACCGTTAGTCCGGCATTTCCTGCGATCCTCGACACTGGGCACTCGCACAATTTCTCGATCAGCGATGAATTGTTGCGGATTTGGGCGAATTTGTCACTACCGACGCCGCGCACGATCCGCGTAAACGGCCTGCCGGTGCCGCTCGCCGTTGCGGACCTGGAAGTTGAAGGGCACCTTCTACGCCTTCCCGACGGGATTGCCGTATTCCCTCGCGCGCACCCCGGAGTTACCCGACTCCCGCTGGTGGGGCTGCGTGCGCTGGTTCAAAACCGGCTCAAGTACCGTCTGCGAAATCGAGCGCAGGGTATGGTTCGGGACGATCCAGGTTGCAGAACGCCTGGGTCACGATCGAGAGCGTGGCGACCCACAACAACGTGGCGCCGTACTGGGCGCTCACCGCCGGGCCGGAAAGCCATTCGCCCGAGCCGATCGAGGCTCCGGCCAAAAGCACACCCGGCCCCAGCAATTGCGCCCACGTATGCCAGCCGCCCGAAGGCGGCGCCGGCAGTTCGCCCGTGTGCCAATCGCCCAGCGCGCCGGCGTTGCCCCCGTCGGGGTGGTGCGTCGAGGACGAGTTTTCGGCCGCCATGTGTTTCAGATTAACGTGCGAAACGGGTTTGGCAACTCCGCGGAGGAAAATGTGGAAAGGAAGGTACGTCATTTGAACCGCCCAGGGCGCAGCCCTCGTTGTTCTACACAAGTCACGGGTTGCGAGCCGCCCCCTCTCCGGCTCGTTCTGCAGGAGCGGCAGTTTGGCTGGCTAAGAGGCTATCCGAAAACTCCTCGTGGGATGGCCTTCCCAGGCCGTCTTCCGCTACGGACGTCCTGGGAAGGCCGTCCCACGACGATGCACCCTCGCGAGGTGTCCGTCTTGAGCCGGCCCGCTTCCAACTCCAAGGCCCGAGTCGCCAGCTCGATCAGGCGCGGGTCGTTGGCCCGCCGCGACATTCCGAAGGGCCAGCTTGCCGAGATGGCTTGTCAGTTCGATTCCGGTCAACTCGGCACGCAGGTCGAGCGGGCGGCCGAGCCGCAGGCCGGCCTCGTTTTCGCCCGGCGCCAGCCCTTGAGAAAATCGCGGCGCGCTATGTCCCGTCGCGCTTTGGCAGGTATAATCACATTGCACCGAAGTCATCGGCGAACCTTGGAGTGCCAACGTGAGAAGCCGCAATCTGCCCGCCGCCAAGCACGGGGTTCGTAGTTCATCCTTCGAGTGGGAGGTTTTGAAGCGACTTACAGCGGCGGCTCCGTTCCAGCCCGCGACCAACTTTTGGCGTGCCATCGAGGCCGCGGCTTTGGCGCCCTTGCTTCCACGCAAAGGTCTCGGGCTCGATATCGGCTGCGGCGACGGCAGCTTCACGAGGACTCTGCGCGACCTGACCAAGAGCGAATGGCGTCTTGTCGGCTTGGACGTTGATCCAGATGAGGCGGAACTCGCACGCTCGTCGCAGACCTACGACTGCGTGCATGTCGCCTCCGCGGAGGCTATCCCGGAGCCATGCGGTAGTTTTGACTTCGCACTTGCCAATAGCGTCCTTGAACATACGCCCCGTGTGCGTGATTGCCTATGCGAGATCAGTCGGTGCGTCCGGCCTGGCGGCGCCTTTTTTGTCACCGTCCCGTCGCCGCATCTGCACGACTGTATGCGGGGCCCTTGGGCGTTTCAGCGCGCCAGTCGTGAAGAATATCTCGCGGAGACTGACGTCCGATTGTCGCACCTGCACTATTGGCCGTATGAACGCTGGTGTTCCGAGTTGCGGAAATGCGGCTTCGAGTGCCACGGGCTCCGGTGGTGCCTATCGGCGAGGCAGGTGCGTCGATGGGAGTTCTTGACGAATTGCACGGGCGGCCTTCTCTACCGGATGAACGGACGCAAGGCCTCGCCGCTCCAAATACAGCGACGACTTGGGCTCCGCCGAAAACTGCCCTTCGGCGTGCTGCCGCTTGCAATCGGGCTCGCCGCGCTGGTGTCCCGCGGGGCCCTCGCCGACGAATGCGTCGCGCCGGAGCAAGCCGGTGATTATGTTCTCGTAGCGACAAAACGCTGACGACAGGAACACGCCTCATCCAAGCAAGCGGAGGTCACACGACAGCCATGCACATTGCAATGATCTATGATGCGGTTTATCCGTTCGTAATTGGAGGCGCCGAGAAGAGGCACCACGCGGTCGCGCGAGACTTGTGCCGGGAGCACCGCGTTTCCATTTACGGCTATCGTTACTGGACGGACGACCGTCGCGGTTGCATCCCCGGCTGCGAATACGTCGCATTGGGCACGCCGTTGGATCTCTATGGGTCGGGCGGGCGGCGCCGCTGTGTCGAAGCGGTGGTCTTCGCGGTTCGGCTGTTCTTCTCGCTGTTGCGCGCCCGAGAGGATCTCTGGGATCTTGTCAATTTTCCGTTCTTTTCGGTCCCAGTGGCTCGATTGGTGAGCGTGCTTCGCGGGCGAGTGCTGATCGTGACCTGGCACGAATTCTGGGGGGATTATTGGTACGAGTACCTCGGCTGGCGCGGGATCATTGGCAAGATGGTCGAGCGGTTCGCGCTGAAATGTTCTCCGCGGATCGTCGTTAGCAGCGAACACACGAGGCGCCGCCTCTGCGCCGCCGGGTACGATGGCGCGCGGATCACCGTCGTGCCGTGCGGCCTCGCCTTCGACGAAATCGCCGCGGTCGCGCCAGCGCCCGAGGGGACGGACCTCGTCTACGTTGGGCGGCTCGCCCCTCACAAGCGCGTCGACCTGCTGCTTGAGGCGCTCAAGTTGCTGCGCGACGCGGGGCGGGAGGTGACGTTGAGTGTCGTCGGCGAAGGGCCCGAGCGAGATCGCCTGGAGAAGCGCGCGGCGGATCTAGGGATTCGCGAGCACGTCACCTTTACGGGGGCCCTTCATCCCGACGCGGCCGTTTATGCGCGACTCAAGGCGAGCCGCGTGTTCGTTTCAGGTTCGGAACGTGAGGGCTTTGGGATCGCGGCAATCGAGGCCTGGGCATGCGGCATCCCCACGATCGTAACGTCGGCGCCGGGAAACGCGACGGCCGAACTCGTCGATTGCGACTGCAAAGGGCGCGTCGTAATCCCGACTGCTCCCGCAATCGCACTCGCATGCGGCGAGCTGCTTGATACGACCAGCGAACTCACCTCAAACACGCTGGTTTCGATGGCCGCACGCTTCGATTGGCCCTTGATCGCCGCGCGGCTCCGCCAGGTGTACGCGGACGCTCTCGAAGCGGCTCACGGGGCTTCTTTGCCGGGGCGCGAGGGAAAATCACCGGCCGTCGCGCCGGCGGTGAGGCGAGTCGATCGTTTCAACCAAGAACGACGCGAAGATGGTCTCGACGCCCAACATGATGAGCGTCCCCCCGAGGATCCAGTTCCCCGGCGCCGGGACCGCGAGCGCTTGCGCCCAGCGGGAAAGAACGGGCATGGCGACCGTCGCGCCAATTGATGCCAAAACCGTCCCGACAAGGAGCCCGCGCTCAACCGAGATCATCCGGAGCGCTTTCTCGAAGCGCGGACCTCTGAACGCCGGATCCGACCTGTGTGCGTGCAGCGTCGCGACGAGGCCCAGCAGCAGGACGTGGAAGCCGCTAATCGCCAGCATGGAGCCGCCATACAGAAAATTCGGACCGAAAGGCTCGCCGAACTCGCCGTAACCTGAAATGACGGCAATCCCGATGGCGAGCATCCCGGAAACTGCCATCAACCCACCTGGCAAAATGAACAAAAAGACGGGGCAACAGCTCAAAATAAGACGAAGGTGTCTCCACCCGTCCCGGAAACTCCGCAGGTGGGGAGGGCGAACGCGGCCGTCCGGCCGAAGCGTAACGGGCACTTCCTCGACGTTGAGGCGCGCCGCCGCGCTCTTGACCACCATCTCGCTGGCGAACTCCATCCCCGTCGTGCGCAGGCGCATCTTGTCATAGGCCTCGCGCGTGAAGGCCCGCATGCCACACTGCGAGTCGGCAATGCGCGTCTTACACAGGATGGTCAGCAGCCAACTGAGCCCGGGATTGCCGATCCAGCGATGAAGCCACGGCATGGCGCCGGGCTCGATTCCACCGGCGAAGCGATTTCCGATCACCAGGTCGGCGCCGCCGCGAAGCGGACCGATGAACCGCCCCATTTCGGAGAAGTCATAGCTGTCGTCGCAATCGCCCATCAGGATGAATCGGCCGCGCGCCTCGTCACAACCGCGTCGTAGCGCGCTGCCGTACCCTCTGCGCGGCTCGCTGAGGAGGGTTGCCCCAGCCTGGTTCGCACGCGCCGCGCTTTCGTCGGTCGAGCCATTGTCCACGACCAACACCTCGCCTACGACCCCCATTTCATGGAAGGCGCGCAGGGCCGTTGCGACGCACTTTCCGACGGTCCGCTCTTCGTTCAGACATGGCATGACGACCGTCAGATCGGTCGGGTACGATCTTTCGACGCTCAGTGGCTCAACGGGTGGCCCTAGCATGCGGTCCTCCGCCAAACTGGTGAATTTCATCGGTGACGGCATTTTACGGCGTCTCCCTCGCCCGCTCGTCAGTACGCGTCGTCGCCGGCTACGGGCTGCGCGAGCGGCCCTTGCACGATCGTCCCTTGCGGGCTAAACAGGCTTGCGTAAACGGGGCCGGCAACGTTCTCCGAAAGAAAGTGCAGCCGGCCGTCGGCGAACAGAACATGCACGCCGCCAAGGTGATATGAACTAGGCCACGGCGCCTGCCCCTCAGGTTCGGTGAGCGCGGCGTTAATCGCCTCGAACGACCACGGCCCGCCGGCGTGATCGTTGGCCTTCAGATAATCGACGTTGGCGGAGGAGCAACTCGCGTTTTTGCAAACATAGCCGCTCAGAAAGAAGGAATTGTACAGCGGTCCCGCCGAGGCCCAATCCGTCCCCTTCGCCGCATCGTAGCCGGCGCGCACGTTCTCCGAGAGCATCAGCGTCTGCGACAGGCCGTCCAGCAACGAATTGAGTGAATGGTGACGGTGATTGCCCCAGGTCAAGGGCCAGTTTTCGATAAAAAAACAACGATCCGCTTAATTGCTGGTTTTCTTGGTCTGGCGTCGATCCAGGGCAGTAGCGACAATCCTTTCCCGCAATTCGGAAAGGAGGCCGGAATGTCGCGGTTGCCGATGGATCGATCGAGGGTCCGAGAAGTG
>DATKSN010000113.1:0-17823 GCA_035531595.1 Pirellulales bacterium
AAAATTCCGGTGAGTGTTCGCGGCGTGTCGGCGCGGAGTTCAAACTGGCGCCGCGATGGGTTGCGCCTTCGTCACGAAAAAACTGGCAAAACCGTACCTTTACCCGACGAAAGCTCCGGCGCGTGTGGCACAGATGCGCGACGGCGGGGGTTTGCCGCGTTCGTGGCGATCCCGAAGTTTCGCGCGAGATCGTCCCTTAATCTTCGTAGTCACATCGGTCTTTCGGCGCGCGCTCGCGCTCGAGCGCGCGTGCTGGCGACGACACGGTGACGTACCTCGCGTTATGTTCGGAAAGGCCGCGAAGGTACAACTCCAGTTTTGAAAAATAATTCCGAGGGGCGCCGGCCGTGGCGTGGGGGCGCGCCGAGGCAACGCGGCGACAGCGCCTCGCTGCCGGCTACGGCGCGGATCAACGCGACTTTGAATCCCCCGAAAAACGGAGATCCAAAACAGCGTGTGATGGTGCGAAGTAATTGGGGGCAACGCGCCGCCGTTTACGCGGCTTGCTCAGACGTCGTGTGGATGTCGAAGATCGCGTTTCTCCGCGCCTTCGCCGTGTTGAGGCTACTTGCGCTGCGGGTTAGTGTTGGACCATGAATAATCCGCCTTAGCCCGCCGGCGAACCGATTCGCCCCAATCGCAAACCTTGCGAAAGGAGAAAATCCGCCAAAGCCGGCGAGAGTAGAAGCTCCAATTCCCGTGGCCGCCACGCGGCCAACGGATCGCGCCATTCGGGCTCAACGGCCTGGGCATCGGGCGTGACTGCCGCCGATGCGGGATGCGGGGCCGCCGATGCGGGATGCAGGGCGATTTCCGCCAGTGAGAAACTCCCTGCCCCGGACAGAAAGCCGCGTAGCAATGCCAGGTCGATGCGGCCGGCGTGCGAGGCCCCAAAGTAGACGTCGGGATGCGGAATATCACACCGGCCGATCCGCGCGCGGAACTTCCGCGCGAAGTGGCGTTTGACCGCCGATAACAAGCAATTCGCCGGCCGAAATCCAGTTCGCAGACTCGTCCGCCACGAGGGCGGCTCCCAGGCCACGCGCAGCGCTGGAATCGCGTATCTGCGCAGCAGCCGAGGAATGCACCGCGCCAAGGCCGGCAGCAGCTCGACGTATTGATGCCCGTTCAGGTGAGTGGGCCGCAATCCGTGGTCGAGCAGCACCTTAATCTGGGCGCTCAACTCCGCCTCGATCGCCGCTTCCCACCTCGTCGCGCGATACAACCGGCGGAATAACGATCCGATACCCGGAAAGCAGCCGTCGCGATCGAGTAATCCGCTGGGGTAGCGGTCGGCGGTCAGCGGCCGTCCTTGGCTCAGATTCAAGTGAATGCCCAGGTCGAAAGGAAGGCTCAGATCGTCGAGCAGGCGACGCCCGGCCGCGACGGCGAACTCGCCGGCCGGCCGGCCCGCGAAACGGTCCTTCCAGCATGCGATGGCCGAAATCGCGTGGGGCGCGTTGGTCAAGACGGAGGCGCTGGTGAGAAGTCCCTGCTCGAAGGCTTGGAAGATGCCCTTGTTGACCGCGCGGTTCATCCCCAGGTCGTCGGCGTGCAGCGCGACTCGCCGCGCGCCATCCTTGCTGGAAGGTCCGCCCTGGGCCGTCATCCTTGAGCGCACCGGGTCGGAAAAACGCGGCCCGACGCGTCGAGGCTCGCCGGCGGCTCGCCGGCCGGCCGATGGCTTGGCCGCCAGGTTACACTGATCAAGTAGCCCAACAACAAGAGCGCGCCCAGCGGCTGGCTGCCGTGATCGACGGCAAAATTGCGGATCGTCTTGCCGAACAAGTCGGTGACCAACGGCCCCATCATGATCAGGCCGACGACCAACGTCACTCGCGCGATTCCGCCGTCGCGACGCGCGAAGGAGCGGACGACCGCCATCGCGGCGGTTGGAGCGAAGACCACGTACGTGCAACCCTCCGTGGCCGGCCCGAGCAGCACCACCCACAACGCGAACCAATCGAAGGACGTCGACAACCATACGCGTGGGTCGCTGGTCCGCGTCCGCTCCCAAAGCGAGCGCGCCAGAACCAGCAGGCCCCCACCGACTTCGAGCGCGAAGAATGCCCGCTCCGAAAGCGGTCGGTAGTAGATCATCGCCAGCCAATCGACGGTGCGCACCCGCTCGCGCATGATCTGGGTGCTGTCGAACAAGTGGGCGAACCAACTGGCATATTGCGATTGAACGACCGCCGGGCGGTGCATCGCAAACGGCAATAGCAACCCCACGCCCAAGGCGACCAGGAACCGCGGCGCGAAGCGCCGCGGGAAGAGGGCGGCCAGCAAGAGCGCCAGGGCCAATGGATAGCCCTTGACCAGCGTGGCCCAGGCAAGCCAGGCGGCCGCGCGGTTCCACTTTCCGTCGCCGGCGGCCGCCAGCCCCAAGAGCAGCGAGCCCAACATCATCAGGTTCGCCTGGCTGTTGTACATGCTGTGAAGCGACATCGGCAGCACCAGCAAGAACACCGCCGCCATCTGCGCGCGGCTGAACTCACCCGCGTGGAGGCGCCTTAACCAGGCCCCGACCCCCCACGCATAGAGGCCGCAGTTGGCGAACTTCCAGAGCACGCCACCCCACTCGTCGCCCAGGGCGGCCAGCGGCGTCAACGCCGCGGCAAACAGCGGGCTGTAGCGAAAGTATTCACGGGTACGCACATACACGTCTTCGCCGGCCGCCCAGCGGCGCGCCGCCGCCGAATAAATGTCGTAGACGGTATGGGATTGAGGGTGCCTTTGGGCATAGCCGGCCAAGGCGACGACCAGCGTCAGCCAAACGGCCCAGGTGAAGCGTATCCAGCCGCTCGGCGAGCGCTCACGTCGAGATGGCCATGACAGTCGAGATGGCCATGACAGAGGGTTCAGCAGGGTCGTCACGCGGCGTTCCCTTGACCGTGGCGGATCAGCGGCGGCACTCATGCCCTTCCAGTGATGGACGGGCGCATGGAATCGACCAGGGTTCTTATCGGCAAATGGGATTGGGAAGCTCTTGCCGATTTTGGTGAATTTGACGTGATTTTGGTGAATTTGACGTGATGAACCTCGGTACGGCGACGTAAGCAATGTCTCATTGTTGGCCGCATGAAGTATAACCGAGACGCTTGGGTCGCCGCAATCGACGTTTCTCGGGGCGCCAGGTGGGTTGACCGGCGAGTTTGGCCGACTTAAAATCGCCCCTTGATGAGTGAGCCGCGTGTCCCACCTACCTTTCCGCGCAGAAACCCCCACCATGCCCCCTCGCGGCACCATGAAAACACGATTCGCATTCACCTTGATCGAACTGCTGGTGGTCATGGCGATCATCGGCATTTTGGTGGCGATCACCCTGCCGGCGGTGCAATCGGCGCGTGAATCGAGCCGCCGCTCGCAGTGCAAGAACAACCTCAAGCAGATTGGCCTGGCGATCCAGGCATACCACGACCGCACGGGCCACATTCCGCCGGGCTACTTGACCGCGCTGGACGCCAACGGCAAGGAATTGGGGCCGGGCTGGGGCTGGGGTTCCATGCTCCTGCCGGAGTTGGAACAGGGCGCCGCGCAGGCGCAGATCAACTTCGGGCTTGACATCGGCAACCCGGCCAACGCCGGGCCGCGCCGCGACTGGCTGCCGGTCTACATCTGTCCTTCGGATTCTCCCGTATCCCCGTTCATCGTCAGCCAAACATCGGTGGACGTGGCTTACGGCAATTACGTGGGAATGAACGGCAACGGCGGCGTCAGCCAATTCGCGGGCACCAACGACGGCGTATTCCTGCGGAACGCCGGATTTCGCTTCGCCGAAATCCGCGACGGGCTGAGCTACACGCTGTTCATCGGCGAGCGATGCACCCGCATGTCGTTTACCACTTGGGCCGGCGCGGTCAGCGGCGGGGCCGTCCCGTCGAACCTCGACCCCGCGGCGGTCGAGGCCTCGTCGGCGCTGGTACTCAGCCACGCCGGTCCGCACCTCCCCAACAACCCCAACGTGACCGACGCCGACGCCACGAGCAGTTTTCATGTGGAGGGGGTCAACTTCGTTTTCGGCGACGGCTCGGTCCACATCATCAACAGCCAGATCGACATGCGAATCTACGACGCGCTGGCCTCACGAGCCCGCAATGAGCCGGTGACCGGCGACAACTTCTGAGATTCCTTGTTCCCACGCTCCGCCGAACCGCTACGCGGGTACACTGTGCGCTCCGCCGGCCGCCAAAGGACGATCATGCCTGAACCGCTCGATCTGACGCAACTTAAAGTGTTGCCGCTCGCCGAGCGTCGCAGCCTGACCCGCGTCGAGGAAATTCTGGTCGAGCCGGACTCCAAGCCGCCGGAAGCAACGGCCGCGGCGCGGGCCGCGGCGCGGGAGTGTGCCCGCTCGATCGTAGCGGCGCGCGGCCGCCAGGCCGCGGTGATGCTGATCTACGGCGCCCACCTGTTGCGCAACGGCGCCGCCCAGATCGTCGAACGGCTGATGGCCCAGGGCTGGCTCACCCACCTCGCCACCAACGGCGCCGGCACGATCCACGATTGGGAGTTCGCCTGGTTGGGGCGCTCCAGCGAGAGCGTCCGCGACAACGTCGCGACGGGCACGTTCGGCACATGGGACGAGACGGGCCGCAACATCCACCTGGCCCTGCTGGCCGGCGGGCTGCGCGGCGAGGGCTACGGCCAGGCCCTGGGCCGCTTCATCTCGGAAGACGGCGCCGAACTGCCCGACGCCGAGTCGTTGCGGCGTGAGATCCAACGGAACCCGTCCGATCCGCTCACGCCCGCCCGCGCCGACCTGCTGGTGGCGATCCAGCGGCACGGCCTGGCGGCGGGCCGGCATGCCGTCGAGCACCGTTGGAAGCATGCGTCGATTCTGACCCAGGCCTTCCGGCACCAGGTGCCGCTGAGCGTTCATCCTGGGATCGGCTACGACATCATCTCGAACCACCCCATGTTCAACGGCGCCGTGATCGGGCGTGCGGCCGAGGTCGATTTCCGGCGTTTCGGCGGGGCCGTCGAGCAGTTGGACGGCGGCGTGGTGCTCTCGATCGGCTCGGCGATCATGGGACCGCAGGTCTTCGAGAAGAGCCTGAGCTGCGTCAACAACCTCCGCTTGCGGCAAGGCCGCCCGATCGTCGCCGGCCACCAGCTCCACGTCGTCGACTTGCAGGACGGCGGCGGCTGGGATTGGACCCGGGGCGAGCCGCCCAAGACCAACCCCGCCTACTATCTCCGCTTCTGCAAGAGCTTCGCCCGCATGGGCGGCGCGTTGCACTACGTGCAGGCCGATAATCTGGCCTTCATACACCACCTCTACCACGAACTGCAGGCGGTTTGAAACCGCCTTGAAGCGCGCCTTCGGCATATTATACTGCGAGCGGTCGGGAATAGGACATTTGTGAGTGGTGGCTGGTGGCAGAGCCTAAGCGATGCCCCGGCTAGATAGCGACCGGGGCATCGCTTAGGCTCTGCCACCAGCCACCGTGAATGTCTCATTCTTGGCCGCGTGCAAGTATAAGATGGGTTCTGCTGAATTCGAGTACCGATTGGGAGACGGCGATGGACGCGGTGCGATTCGTGATGGTGGGCGGGTTCCTGGGGTCGGGCAAGACCACGACCCTTGCACGCCTGGCGCGGATGTTCCAGGCCCAGGGCCGAAAAGTCGGCATCGTCACCAACGACCAGGCGACCGACCTCGTCGATACGCACAGCCTGCGGTCGCAGGGCTTCAACGTCGGCGAAGTTCCGGGATCTTGCTTCTGCTGCAACTTCAACGAGTTGACCGCCACCGTCGAGCGTCTCGGCCAAACCGAGCGCCCGGACGTCGTTCTCACGGAACCGGTGGGAAGCTGCACCGACCTGGTGGCCACGGTCATCCGCCCGCTCGAGCAGTTGTTCGCACAGCAGTTCAGCGTGGCGCCCTACGGCGTGATCCTCAAGCCCAGCCACGGCGAGCGCATCCTCTCCGGGCGCGGCAAGGCTGGCTTCTCGCCCAAGGCCGAGTACATTTTTCGCAAGCAACTCGAAGAGGCCGACTTCTTGATCGTCAACCGGATCGACATGCTCCCCGCCGACGCGATCGATGAGCTGGTGACGATGCTGGAATCGCAGTTCCCCGGCCGGCCGGTGCTGCGCACCTCCGCGAAAACCGGGGCGGGCTTCCCTGCGCTGCTCGATTTCATCGCCCAGACCGGCAGCTTCGGCCGGCGCGTGCTGGCCCTCGACTACGATACGTACGCCGAAGGCGAGGCTGAATTGGGCTGGCTGAACAGCAGTCTCGTCGTCCAAGGCGATGCGGAGTTTTCTCTTGATGCGCTGCTGGTCGATATCATCGAGGGCCTCGGCCGGCGTCTGGCGAGCGCGGGTGCCGAGACGGCCCACCTTAAAATCATCGGACTTTGGGAAGGTTTCTACGGCGTGGCGAACCTGGTCAGCAGTTGGACGCCCGCGGAGCTTTCGTTGCCCTCGAATTGCCGCGTGCGGCAGGCCGACGTCATCGTCAACGCGCGCGTGGCGCTGGACCCCGCGTTGCTGGAGGAGCATGTGCGGTCGGAGGTGCAAGAGGCTTCCGCCCGGCGCGGAGCGAGATGCACGTTCCGACAAACGCAGAGCTTCCGCCCGGGGCGGCCCGTTCCAACCCACCGGCTGGTGCAGATCTCGCTCTAGCCCGGACGCCGCTAGCCCCGCTAGCCCCCCCGCGGTGACTATCTATTTTTGGTCCGATTTTGGTCCGACTTACTTGTTTTCGATCGTTGAGTGCTTTACGCTAGCATACCGGTGGCTGCCGCGAGGGGCGGGGTAGATCCGCGGCGGCCGAGGCCGTCGCCGCGCAGCGCGCGCGAGCGACCCGTGTTTTCGTGTGTGAAGGAGTGGCCGGTATGCCGCAGGGTACGATCAAGAAACTTGTCGCCGACAAGGGATTCGGATTCATCAAGGCGCAAGAGGGAGGCGACGTGTTCTTCCACCATTCGACGGTGGCCGATCACGGGTTCGACAACCTCACCGAAGGACAACACGTCGAGTACACCGTCGAGGCGGGCGGCGGGTCGGGCGGCAAGGGCCCCCGCGCCGCGTCGGTCACGCCGCAGTAGGCGGTGCCGGGCGTTACTTCCGCGGATGTCGGACGAAGCGAGCCAATGCCGCTTCGGCGCGGTGGGCGTTTGCGCCAGTGGTAGCCGTTGGCATGGCGTTCAGGGTGATCACTGGAATTGACCCTGTGCCCGACGCAAGCTTCGGCAAACTCAACGAAATCGCTCGAGCCTGGCTTGCCTGGAGGCAAGCCGAGGGTTATCGCTGGTGATCGGACTGATCCTCTTGATTCTCACCATCGTCGCCGGCTGGGTCATGACGCTCTTGAGCCTGCCGGGCAACTGGGTGATGGTCGCCGCGGCGGCGCTCTTCGCGTACCTGGCGCCCGATAGCGGCCCCGACATCAGTTGGACCACGGTCGCGGTACTGGGCGGCTTGGCGACGCTGGCCGAAATCATCGAGTTCGCGGCCGGCGCGCTCGGCGCGGCAAAAGTGGGCGGCAGCAAGCGCGGCGCGGCCCTGGCCGCGCTCGGATCCATGATCGGCGCGATCGCGGGCGCCCTGATCGGCGTGCCGATACCGTTGGTCGGGTCGGTCGTCGGCGCGATTTTATTCGCTTGCCTCGGCGCGCTGGGCGGCGCCATGCTGGGCGAGCAATGGAAGGGGCGGAACCTGGCTGAAAGCTGGCAGATCGGACAGGCCGCGTTCTGGGGGCGGCTGGTCGGAACGCTCACCAAGACGGCCATTGCCTCGGCCATGGCCGTCATTGCCATCACCGCGGGAGTTTTTTGACGACCCGCTTCAAGGCTACCAAACGTCGTTTACGTTTAGCGCAACGAAATCAACTTGGCGCGCGATTCTGTGTCGATCACGAGCTTATCTTCGCGCGCCAGCCAGCCGAGGGCTTGCATCACGAGATCGCGCGGCGCATCGAGCTCCTTGACGATCTTCGCGGCGCTCCGCGGCCCCTGTTCAGCTAACAGCTTCCAAACGGCGCCTGCGCATTCGCCAATTTGCTCCACTCCGCAGCTTTCCATTGTCATGGCCATCCGTCGACTCCTCCTGGGTAAGCTGATCCTCACTGGGCAAGTGGGTGAGCCGCCAAACCGTAGGGTCGTCACCCTGGGGCCCCATGGATCCCAAGTATAGACCAGCTTGGCTGAAAACCTCAAGGGGTGCGCCCGCAGCTTCCGTGGCGAGGGGTTCTGTAGGAAACGTCTTCGGGGGCGTTCCCTACCGATTTGGCGGGTCGTTTTGAAAAAAAAGGGCCCGACTGGCCATGCGGGTGACCAATCAGGCCCTTCAACCGTGAAAAACCGGCAAGTGCCCGTGGCGGGCGTGTGTCGCGCTAATGGGTCGCGAGAAATGCTACTAAGATTCACGGTGCGTCATGAACGTGCATTATTTGCTTTGGCCCTATGCTTGCGGGAGCTTCGGGCCAACTGGGTCGTACATGAGCGATTGACTTAGAGCACCCGGCGTGCCAAGTTGCGGCCGAATCTTGTCGAATCTTTAACGAAAATCGTAACTTATTGCCGCGTAACGGGTTGGCAAGCCACGCGATATTCAACCGCAAGCGACACTGGCACGCGGGACTTTGTAAAAGTTACAATGTCACGACAAAAGGCTGCGGGTCATTGCCCGGAATACCGGCTCGACGTCGGCAAATTCACGGTCATCCGCCTGGCAGAGGACAAGATAGGTAGCTTCGGTGGTTTGGAAAGCTCGCAGCAAAGCCGTGTTCGTCAGGTCGAGGCAATAGAAGTTCATATCACAGCCGACCAGTTCGTAGCCGACGACGGTTTCCTCGATCGGTTCGACGTCGAGTTCATCGTATACTTGCCGCATGGCTTGCAAGGCGGCCTCGATCAGTTCCCGCGGTAACGCCGTGCGGGGATGCTTGATGATCGACCAGAAGGCGCCGCCCGGGCTGTAGACCGAGACCGACTCATCGCCCTTGAGCGCATCGCTTTCGTCGAGCGTCCAATTATCGGGGAATTGGAAATGGATTCCGAGTTTCGCGTACTGCGTCGGCATGCCGATCATGGTAACAAGGCCGCGGCTAGATAGCGACCGGGGCATCGCTTAGGCTCTGCCCCAGCCACCGTGAATGTCTCATTCTCGACCTTGCCGATTTCGGGGGGGGGTGATACGATCCGCGACCCATTTCCGGCTCCATGAACATGAGCGTCCGATGCCACTGGCGTTGCCTTGGGTCGCTGGTCGTTTGCCTGGCGGCGGCCGGTTGCCGCCTCGTCGGAAGTGAGGGACCGGTGCCCGGCTCGCTGGTCGCCTGCCGGCAATTGTCGCAGCAGGGAATGTCGGCGCTGGAACGCCGCGATTGGGCCCAAGCGGAAACGCTTTTCAGCCAGGCCGTCGACGCTTGCCCGGTCGATTCCGAAGCCCGGCGGCAGTACGCCGAAGCCCTCTGGCATCGCGGCAACGTCGGTGAGGCGGTCGCGCAGTTGGATGAGGCACGCCGGCTGACCGGCGACGAGCCGAAGCTGCTGGTCCGGGCCGCCGAAATGCATTCAGCCATGGGACAGGTCGAAGAGTCGCACGCACTGGTCGAGCGGGCCATCGACCTCGATCCCAAGAATCCAGCGGCCTTTGCCATCCGTGGCCGGGTCCGGCGCCAGTCGGGCCAACTACGCGAGGCCCTCGCCGACTACCACCGAGCGTTGCGCTACGCGCCCGACGACCGTGACGTGTTGCTCGAAGTGGCCGAGGTCTACCATGATCTGGGGCAACCGCAACGTGCCTTGACCAGCCTGCAAAACCTGGCCGACACCTACCCACCGGGCGAAGAACCGCAAAAAGTGCTCTACCTGATGGGGCTGGCGTACGGGGCGTCGGGCCGCTACGGCGACGCCGCGGAAGTCCTCGCCGGCGCACGCGACCGCGGCCCCCCCTCCGCGGAAGTTCTCTGCCGACTGGCTGACGCGGAATTCCGTAGTGGCCAACGCGCGACGGCCCGCCGCACGGCACAACAGGTACTTTCGCTCGAACCGAACCACCGGGCCGCGCAGGCCCTTCTGGAGCGGATCGACGTGGCGCAGGATACCGCCGGGCTCGCGCGTTGAATTTGACGACTTCCCGTCCGTGACCTAGTGTTCCTTCGGACGGTACGCCACGAAAGCAAGTTACCCCACGGAGCCTCGAATGCCACAGTTGCTGGAAACGCCGCCGGAAATGTTCGTCGATCGTCGTCATCGGGCCGATACGCATGGGACGCCCGCGCGCGAACGGCGGCAATTCAGCGACAGCCATGATCAACTTTCGCCCGCGGCGCGGGAGTTGGCCCAGGCCATCGACACCTACAAACTCTCGCACCGCCGCCGCTTCATCACCTACGAAGAAATGCTGGCAGTGGTCCAATCGCTCGGTTATCACAAGTAACCCAATTCGGTGTAGAATGGCCAACGTATGGCCACGATCAGCCGAACCATCCAGGTGATCGATTCACACACCGGCGGCGAGCCGACGCGGGTGGTGATCGCCGGAGGGCCCGACCTCGGCGGCGGCGACATGAACGCGCGTCGCGAGGTGTTTCGCCAACGGCACGACGCCTTCCGAAGTACGGTGGTCAACGAGCCTCGCGGCTGCGACGCCGTCGTTGGCGCCTTGCTCTGCGAACCCCTCGACGCCGACTGCTCGACGGGCGTGATCTTCTTCAACAACGTCGGCTATCTCGGCATGTGCGGCCACGGAACGATCGGGCTGATCGTGACGCTGGCCCACTTGGGCCGCATCCGGCCCGGCGAGCACCGCATCGAAACTCCGGCCGGCGTCGTCAGCGCCACCCTGCACGACGATCGCCAGGTGACGGTTCGCAACGTGCCCAGTTTTCGCAGCGCCGCCGGCGTGAGAATTCAGGTCGAAGGCTATGGCGACGTGACGGGCGACGTGGCCTGGGGCGGCAACTGGTTCTTTCTCGTCGCAGACCACCGCGAGGAACTGGCATTGGCCAACGTCGAGCGACTCACCGACGTGACCTGGCGCATACGCCAGGCGCTGGTCCGCGCCGGAATCGCGGGCAGTGACGGCGGCGAGATCGACCATATCGAACTGTTCGGATCGCCGCACTCCGCCGGCGCCGACAGCCGCAACTTCGTGCTCTGCCCGGGCAAGGCGTACGACCGCTCGCCCTGCGGCACCGGCACCAGCGCCAAGCTCGCGTGCCTCGTGGCCGACGGAAAATTGCGGCCGGGACAGGTGTGGCGGCAAGAGAGCATCATCGGGAGCGTATTCGAGGGGTCCGTCACGCTGGAGGGCGACCGCGTCATCCCGCACATCAAGGGCTCGGCGCACCTGTGCGCTGAAGCGACGCTGCTGGTCGAGACCGACGATCCGTTGAAGCACGGCATCTTGCCACTACGGTAGGGCATCGGCACCGGGTGTTAAACACCCGTAAGCACTGGTTTCGGAATTCCAGGTATGGGGCCTTCATGGTGACTTGCTTCTACTTCTTCGGCTCCGACCTCTTGCTCTCCAGCGGGGCCTCGGCTTCGCGGAACAGGATCTGGGCGATCAGCAGGTCGTGGTCGCCTTGGTTCTTATCGTCGGCTTGCAGGCGGTCGGCCAAAGCCAGCACCGACGCGATCCGCAGCCACATGGCGACCTCCCAGACCTTTAATGGAATGGCATAACCCCCTCCCGGCAGCATATGCTTCGAACCGAATCCTGCCACAATCCTGCCACCAGATATTTCCCATCGGGCGAAAAGGCCAGCGCGCCGACTGCGCTGTTGTAGTCGCCCATCGGGAAGTCGGATCAGTTGCCCATCGGGCGCCGGCTGGTCATGGGAGTCCCAATTTCTCTCGTGCTTCGTCGATGGTAAAGACGCGAGGATCGCGAGACCGCTCCGCCAGCAATTGCCGCAGCGCCGCGTTCTTCCGCGTCAGCGCAATCTCATCGGCGAACTCATTGTCGGAACCTTGCTCGACAACTTCGGCCACAATGAACAGCTTGCCCCGCGCTGTGCGAACAAGGAGATCCTGGTCCTCGGCAAGCAGGAAGATTTCCTCCCTGGTCGCACTTTCGCTGGCGAGATTGATCGTTTTCATAGGGGATACTCCTTCCCACGGATGGAGAGCACGTTATGCTCCTTTCGGCCGACGGCCTTGACCTTGACCGCCGCCTCGACGACGTCAATATCATAAAATACGCGAAATTCGCCGATCCGCAATTCCCAATCGCCCAGCGTGTTTGGATCGAGCGGTTTCCGTTTCAGCGTTTCGATCATTGGCTGATGGCTTAGCTGAACATCAATCTGGTCGAAGATCCGCGTCTGATCATGGGTCTTAAAGAAGGCCAAATCGTCGAGGGCGCTCTCGGTAAAGTCAATTGTAAATGGCATGTTATCGCCTCGCCAGACGACGGGGCCACGCAAATGCCGACGCCGCCAAATTATACCAGCCATTGCTCGCATTGCCAGTTTACTTCGCGTTCTTAGGAGCCGGCCGGCGGCAACACGGCGCCGAGCGTTGCTTTTTCGCAACACCCGTGGCCCTGGGTCAACATCGTCCGCTGGCGCCGGCGCCCGCGGCAGGCGGGACGCCTACACCCCAAGGGCACTCAGCGGCCACGAGCAGCCAATTTCAAGCTAAGCTCTCAATGGCGAGTGACTCATGGCCTATCCCAAGATGGCCCTTGTGGTGTAGGCGTCCCGCCTGCCCGCCACCTCGATCCGACACCACGCAGGAACCGACTCGATGGTCCAAACGACTCCGCCGCATGCCAGCCCGACCGAATTCCTTCGCCTCGCGCGCGCCTATCCCCGGCGTTGGTTGACGCCGGCCTTGCTCGTGACGGGCGTGGCCGTCACCTACGCCGCGCTGCGCGGCGATACCTGGGAAGCCTCGCAAACATTGATCGTCCGCAACGAAGCGGCCGGCAACCTCGACGAGCCAGGCAAGTTCCGCCGCGCCGAGGATCTGAAGGCCGCCCAAGAGACGATTCTGGAGATGGCCAAGAGCCAGGGCGTGTTGAGTGAGGCGCTGGTCGAAGTCGGCCCGCCGGCCGGAGCCGACGCGACGAACTGGCCCTTGCCGCTCGACGTCGAACGCCTGGCCGAAACGATCACGCTCACACCACCCAAGGGCGCCGAGTTCGGCAAGACCGAAATCCTGTACCTCAAGGCCAAGGACCACGATTGCCAACGCGCTTTGGACCTCGTGGGCGCCGTCCGTCGGCGGCTGACGATCCGCTTCCAGCAACTCCGCGATTCCAAAGCCCAGAGCATGATCGACGAGTTGGGCAACGCCGTTTCGCTGGCCGAAGCCGACCTGACCGCCTCGACCGCCAAGCTGACCCGGCTCGAACAATCGGTCGGAGGCGACCTGGCCGAACTGCGGATGCTCTACGATTCGGCCTCCGGCGACGGCGACCTGCGGCGCGGCGCCCTGGAGCTTGAAACCGAGCTGCGCAAGGCCGAACTCGACGAGAACAACAACCTGGCGCTGTTTCATTTGCTCAACTCGTCGCGCGTCGATCAGGGCCGCCTGCTGGCCACGCCGGGCCGGCTGCTCGAATCGCAACCCTCGCTCAAGCGGCTCAAGGAAGGACTGGTCGACGCCCAATTGCGCACCGCCGAACTCGCCGGCGCCATGAGCGACTCGCACCCCGTGGTGCAAGCGGCGCGCCAGGCCGAACAGGAAATCAGCCGCCACCTGCACGACGAGCTGGCCATTGCCCTGCGCGGCGTCAAGGTCGACATGGAACTTTCGTCCGACCGCGCGCGGTCGCTGGGCGAGCAGTTGTCGCTGGCGCGAGGCCGGCTGGAGCGCGTGGCGGGGCTGCGGGCCGAATACACGAACCTGGTGGCCGACGTCGCGCACCGCACCCGGTTGCTCGAAGCGGCGCGCAAGGAACTGTCTGAAGCACGCGGCAGCCAGGCCGGGGCGCACAGCGCCAGCCTGATCGCGGCGGTCGATGAACCGACAACCGGCGCCCGGCCGATCGGTCCCGGGCGGGTCGTGACCGCGTTGGCGGGCCTGGTGGGCGGGCTACTGGTCGGCGCCGGCGTGCTGTTCCTGTCGCTGCCAGCCGTGCCCCCACGGAACCAGCCGGCCGCAATCGTGCCGGCGCCGCCGCGTAGCCGGTTGAATTCATGCGAGGAATTTCGTCAGCCGGCCTATGACGCAAGCCGCGGCTTCTCGTACGAAAAGGCGTTGGCGAAGCCATGTTGATCGTGGGCCTGATCGCCGCGCTGTCGGCGCTCGTCTGGGGCGCCGCGCTGTTTTGCCGCGGCGGTTTGCTTGCGGGCTGCCTGGCGGTGCTCTTGGCGGGCACATGTTTTGGCGCGCCCTTTTTCAGCTTGCCGGCCGGGCCCGTGCCCCTCACGTCCGATCGTTTGCTGTGGGTCGCGTTGTTGGTGCAATACCTCGTTTGGCGCCGGCTCGGCTGGGCCGAGCCTAAGCCACTGGGCAAGGCGGAATACGTCATGGGCGCTCTGACCGCCTGGCTTTGCGTCAGCACCATCAGCCACGATTGGCACGTCCGTGGCTCGCAACCGGCGGCTTGCCTGGTGTTCTATTACCTGATGCCGCTGGGCCTGTACTGGGTCGCCCGGCAAAGCCGGTTGTCCGAGCCGGCGTTGAAAGCGATGTTCCGTTGCCTGGCGATCTTCGGGGTCTACCTCGCGCTGACGGCGTTGGCCGAAACAGAGCAGGCATGGTCGCTGGTGTTTCCCCGCTACATTGCCTCACCCAGCGAGGTACACTTCTTCGGCCGTGGCCGAGGACCGTTCTTGAACCCCGTCGCCAACGGTCTCGTCATGACGGTCTGCCTGGCGGGCCTGCTCATGGGTTGGCCGCGTCTGGGGCGATGGGGCCAGCTAGCGATCTTGCCCGTTTCGTTGATCTTCGCCCTGGGGATCTATGCCACATTGACACGCTGCGTCTGGATCGGCGGCGTGGCGGCGCTGGTGATCGTGGTGGGGCTGCCGATGCCGCGCGCCTGGCGCGCGCCGTTGATCGTGGGTTCGCTCCTGGTCGTCACCGCCTTTGGGCTGACCCAGTGGGAGCGGATGTTGGCGTTCAAACGCGACCAGGCGCTGAGCGAGGCGGATACCGCCGAGAGCGTGCGCCTGCGGCCGATTCTGGCGGCCGTGGCCTGGAACATGTTCCGCGATCGGCCCCTGGCGGGCTGCGGTTTCGGGCATTACCGAGACGAATTCGTCAACTATCTTGCCGATCGCTCGTTCGACCTGCCGCTGGAAAAAGCCCGCCGCTACGTCCAGCACAACACGTTCCTGGCCCTCTTGACCGAAACCGGCCTGATCGGCGCGAGCGTGTTCACCACGCTCCTGGTCATCTGGGGCCGCGGCGCCTGGCGGCTCTGGCATGCGCCCGCGGCGCCGCCGGCGATACGGCAACAGGGTCTGTTGTTCCTGGCGTTCTTGGCCGGTTACCTGCCCAACGCCATGTTTCACGATCTGTCGATCATTCCGATGCTGAACATGTTGCTCTTTTTCCTGGCCGGCGTCACCGAGTCGCTGCGCCCCTGGGCCTGTGGCGAACCGCGGTGACCTCCGCCATCACCTCCTCGATCACCTGCTGGTTGTCGGCGATGTTGTGCCACTCGACGAAAAAAGCGTAGGCGACGAAGCACAAACCCAAAGTCGCCCCGGCGAAGTGCAGATGGGCCCAGGTCAATCCTCCCAGGACATGCGCCTCGATCGATGGGTCGGGGTGTTGGCCGCCGGACTCCGCGGCGCGAAGCTCCGCGATGCGCGCGTTGACTTGCACGGCCCCGCCCGGATCGGCGGCGCCGCCCAAAGCGATCACGCCGACGACGAGCAGCATGTTCAACAAGGCGTAGGGAAATGTGCGCCGCTTCAGCCGCGTACCGCGGCGAATGAACTCTCGATCGAGCGAGTAGGTGTCGACGACCTCCTTGCACCAACGGCTGGTGCCGATGAAATAGGTGACCACGACGCAGTTGACCAGCACCACGACCAAGCCCGCCCCCACCCCGGCCAAGCGGTGTGTCGTCGCCCACTGCTGGGCCACGCGGTCGCGCGAGTCGCGGATTTCGTGGGCGCGCAGCCCAAGCCCGAGCGACAACGCGATCAGCATCAAGAACATCGCCGACACAGCCAGAGGCGTGAAGATACGGTTCATGCCGCGATGGTATGCCCAACGGACGGGGATCGCAATGGGAGGAGTAGGAAAAAGGAGAAAGGAGAAAGGAGAAAGTCTCTCGTTCCCACAACACTCCGGTGGCTGGGGCAGAGCCAGGCCACGAACGTTTTCCATTGGAATGAGCGATTTGGCCAGGCGATGCCCCGGTACGCATGTGTCAACGCGGGAGCCGGGGCATCGCCGAGGCTCTGCCCCAGCCACCGCGTCCCCCCGAGGTAGGGCCGCGGAGCAGCCGGGGAAGCGAAAGGAGAAAGCGCGGCAGTCTCTCCTTTCTCCTTTCTCCTTTCTCCTTCCGACTCCGCCTGTTACAATTCGTCCATGCCAAAACCGCTTCTGGCACTGACGATGGGCGACCCGGCGGGTGTAGGGCCCGAGGTCATCGCCGGCGCGTGGCCCCACGCGCCCCTGCACGAATGGTGCCGTCCGCTGGTCGTGGGGCACCCCGAGATCATGCGCAGGGCCGCGGCATTACGCAGTGCCGGGCTTAAGGTCGTTGAGATCACCACGCCCGAGGAAGCGTCCCCCTCCCCTGCCCTGATCCCCTGCCTGCGCGCGGTGGACGATGTGGCCTTGCACGTCACGCCGTGTGCGATTGACGGCCGCGGCGGTCAGGCGGCGTACGACGCCCTCTTGGCGGCGGCGAAGCTGGCGCTGGCCGGCCGGGTCGACGCGATCACGACGGCCCCTTTGAACAAGGCCGCCCTTTGGGAAGCCGGCCACCGTTACCCAGGCCACACCGAGCTTTTGGCCGAGCTGTGCGGCGTCGAGAACTTCGCCATGATGCTCTACCTGGCGCACGACGGCTCAATTCGCAGTCCGGCCGGACTGGGCGTGGTCCACGTCACGTTGCACATGGCCTTGCGCGACGTGTTCGCCGGCCTCAGCGCCGATGCGATCGTGACCAAGACCCGCCTGGCCCACGACGCGATGCGCCGGCTCAAGGTAGCCAGTCCGCGTGTCGGCGTTTGCGCGCTGAACCCGCACGCCGGCGAGAGCGGCTTATTCGGCGACGAAGAACGCACGCTGATCGCGCCGGCCGTTGCGCGCGCCAAGGCGGACGGCATTGACGTCAGCGGTCCCTTTCCCGCCGATACGTTGATGGTTCGTGCCCGCGACGGCGAGTTCGATGCCGTGGTGGCCATGTACCACGACCAGGGACACATCGCTCTGAAACTGTTGGGAATGCATCGCGCGGTCAACGTCACGCTTGGCCTGCCGATCGTGCGGACCAGCGTCGCCCACGGCACCGCCTTCGACCTGGCTTGGCAAGGCCGGGCCGAGTGCGGCAGTATGATCGAGGCCGCGCGCGTGGCGGTGGAAATGGCGTTGAGGAATTAGTCATTCACCCCTCGTTCCCACGCTCCGCGTGGAACGCTGCTTCGGCCGCTCCGCAGCCCCGTGGCGTCCTAATACCCGACTCTGGACACAACGCGGGACAAACAGGGGGCTAACGCCCCCCGCTCGCCTCATTCACCCCTCGTTCCCACGCTCCGCGTGGAACGCTGCTTCGGCCGCTCCGCGGCCCCGTCGCGTCCTGATACCCGACTCTGGACACAACGCGGGACAAACAGGGGGCTAACGCCCCCCGCTCGCCTCATTCACCCCTCGTTCCCACGCTCCGCGTGGAACGCTGCTTCGGCCGCTCCGCGGCCCCGTCGCGTCCTGATACCCGTCTCTGGAC
>DATKSN010000114.1:0-75497 GCA_035531595.1 Pirellulales bacterium
CAACGAGTTTTGCCGCAAGCTGTCGGCGTTGGCCGCGGAACAGACTGCTGGGCGCGTCTATCGTTTGCCGACCGAAGCGGAATGGGAATACGCCTGCCGAGCCGGCACGACGACGCCGTTCCACTTCGGCGCGCAGTGCAACGGGGCGGAGGCGAACTGTAACGGCTCAGATCCTTACGGAACGAACGTCAAGGGCCCAGTCTTGGGTCGGACAGCGAAGGTCGGTTCGTACGCGCCGAATCCATTCGGCCTCCACGACATGACGGGTAACGACTGGGAATGGTGCTCCGACTGGTACGACGCCGATTACTACGGCCGTTCGCCACCCGACGATCCGCAGGGGCCGGCGGTCGCCGGCTCCTTCCGCGTGATTCGCGGCGGTCCCTGGAACTTCATCCCTGTCTACTGTCGTTCCGCCTGCCGCGGCGTCGTCGAGCCCGCGCTCCGTAACTTCAGCATCGGTTTTCGGGTGGTTCGCGCGCGTTAGTTCCTGCGGCCCAGTCGTCTGGCACTCTGAAACTCTGATCTCTGTACTCTGTCAAGGGGATGCAGGGGGCGTGGCATTGGGTTCTGTGGGGAACGCCCTCCGCGGCGCTGGCGAGAAGCTTGTGCCGAATCCTGTATAGATCAACGCCCCGCTTCAAGGCTGGGATGGCATGGTTCATGGGGTAATGTGCGACCATAGTTCAGCGGGGAGAAAACGCGCAAGGTGAGCGGGGTTGCCCGTGGCGACGGCAACGGCCGTATTCAAGCTGAGTGCCTGGGCGGACAGGATCACGTCGACGTCGAGGGCGGGGTCGGGCGCCGTTTGCTGACCGGCGCTCCGAGCCCGCGCCCAAAGTTCCGCTGCGCGCCGCATGGCGTCCGTAGGCAGGGGAAGATATTCGAGGCGGGCGCCGAACCCATCCAAGTTGGCAAAGGCGGCGTGGCTTTGGATTCGGATCAATTCCCTTCGGACTTCGTAGTCGGTAATCTCCGGCACGACCACTCGCCGGCCAGCCGCCCGAAGGGATGCGAGCCACGCTCGACAGGCGGGCGGCTGCGGACTGTTATTTGGGTTCGTCAACAGTCCCAGTGGGCCGGCATCGAGGACAACGACCGCACTCAAGGCGTACTCCCTTCGTCGCGTTCCGCGAAGAGGATTCGCTCACCGGTCGATTTCCGGTTGGCGTTGAGTGCGCGGCACAGGTCGTACCCCACCGGCAACGGCGGAGCCGTTTCCATGACCGCGTACATCTCATCCAGGGATTGGGCCGCCCTGATCCGCGCCGCGTAGTCATCCTCCACGGGAGTGAGCACGCGCAATGGCGGTCCCGCCGGCTTCGTCTTGGCGATCGTGACTTCGACGGTCTCACCCTCGGAAAGCGCCAGCGGCCCAATCGGGCGAAGAACGCCGTCTTCATAGACGGCCCGGATCGTCAGTGTCATCAGAATTCCCTCCGCGATATCGAATCTCCTTTCATCCTATCATCGCACGTTCCGCGAGTCCCGCGATAATTATCAGGCGAATTAACCACAATATGTTGTGCAAGCAGCGGGATGCTAGCACAGAATCTTGGGTATATGAACATACGTATACAATAATTTGCGCGGCATTTGTGCCGAGTTGCCGCATGTGCTATCGCAACATCTTGCGATAGCACTGGAATGCTAGCTCTACAAATTGTATCCATGACTTGCGGAAAATAGGTATCATCCTATCATATCATACGCAAAACACTCCGACTTCTCCGCGCACCCGGCCGCCGCCCGCGGCGGGCGGCCGGGCGGCGTGGCTGGAGGGATGCGCTCGTGGGGCTACAAGCCCGGCCTGCCGGGCACCGGATCGATGACGTGCAACGGGATTTCGTCGATGGCCGCAGCCGCGGAAGTGCTCGGCGAGAACGGTCCCGACGGCGCGCCGCGACAAGCGTTGGCCCGAGGGCTGAGCTGGATGGGCCGCCATTTCTCCGTTCACGCCAACGCGGGCTTGGGCGGCCAGGGATGGTTGCTCTATTATCTCGACAGCGTGGAACGCGTCGGCCGCCTTACGAAGGAGCCGCTCATCGGCGAGCACGACTGGTATCGCGAGGGGGCCGAGTTACTGCTTGACACGCAGGACAAGCTGTCGGGCTCTTGGAAGGGCCAGGGGCACGTCGAGGACGATCCGCATGTCGGCACAAGCTTCGCGCGCTTGTTTTTGGCGAAAGGGGGAAAAGAGAAAAAACGACCCGACCGTCCTTGAAGGGCCTTGAAGGGTAGCGGGTTGTCCGGCGTGTGCCGGGACGGTAGGCTGACATGTGCAGAGTGCCGCATCCAAGCCGAGGTGGAGTCATGCCGTTCCAGAGAGACGAGAAGTACGCCGCCGAGGTCGGAAGCGTTTTCGGTGAGTATCTGACGACCTTCGTAAGCGAGCCGCGCGGGCAGGTGCGCGCTGACCTTTTCCGCAAGGAAAGGCGAGTCGAGGCTCACGTCTCCTTCCCGACGGGCATCGTCGCGAGCGGCGTGACCGAGCCGTACGTGCGCGCGCTCAGGGAATACGCCCGCAAGGAAGGGGTCGCCGATCACTTCCAGCTCATCATGTCGTGAAATCGAAGGATTAGGGCGCTATGCCGGAGTTGCAAGTCAGCGTCGTGCTTCCCTACTACCTTCGGCTGGCCGAGGGGGATTATCAGACTGCCCAAGTGGGAGAGGTGGTGCAAATTGTCTCGCCTCTCCTTCTGGAAGGAACGGCGCCTCGCACCCTCGTGCGCGCCCGCTTCAATCCCGAGGATAGTGCAGACCCCGAGGAGGTCCAGAGACGGCGAGCGCGGTGCAGCGAGCAACTCCTGCGGAGGATCAACCGCTTGCTCCGGTGGTATCGCTCGGTGAGCCGGCGGGCAGACATCACCGAGTTGACCCGCGCGCAGGTGAGCCCTTTCCAGTTCGAGGCGATTGGCGCGGCACCATCGGTGGAGGAGTGGACTGCGACTCTCGAATATGGCGCTGAATCAAGGCAGGTTCCGGGAGACCGTGCTGTTCTGCTGGAGCACCATCGACAGCGTGTTCAACCGGCGGTATGAAGCGTTGGTGGATGCTGCCCTGGCGGGCGAGTGGGGCGAGGGCCGCGACTTCTTCAAGGGCTTGGATTTCAAGTTGCGTAACAAGATGAGCGCGGGGATGCATCTCTTCGTGAATCGGTCGCTGTTCCGGGAGCCCGGCGACCTTTGGCAACGCCTGTCTGCGAGTTACAGCAAGCGCAACGCCATAATTCATCGCGGAGAGAATGCCACTGAGGACGAGGCCACGCAGGCCATGGATGTCGCCCGGCGGATTGTCCAGATCATGCGCGAGGTGTAGCCGCATGGGAGGCAGCAGGTGACGCCGAGTGCGTAGGGCCAACCGCCGCCCGCGGCGGCGGACGGGCGGGCGGTGTGGCTGGAGGAGGGATGCCTCACGTCTTGGGTTCTATAACCGCGAGCGGGCTGCTTCGACACGAACCCGCGGCGCAAGTAAGGCGCCGCAACGACTTGCCTTGCTTGCGCCGCGGGTTAGTGTACGCAACTGCCTCCTGGCCGCTCGCAGTATAGCCGTCAATCAGCGCGCCACCGGGGCAAGCCCCGTCGTGGCGGATACCATTGCCTCGGCGCGTCATTCTCACGCTTGCCAACCGCGGCGCGAACGGCGATAATCGCAAGCACGTTTCGTCGTCGCCAACTCCGACGCCGCAGGGCCATCATGCACGAGTCGTTCGACCCCTATCGGAAATGGTTGGGGATTCAGTCGCCTGAGCGCCCCCTCAACCACTATCAACTCCTCGGCCTGGTGCTGTTCGAGGACGATCTCGAAACCATCTCGAATGCCGCTGAACAGCGGATGGTCTTCGTGCGCACGCTGGCCCTCAGCCAATACGCCGACATCACGCAGCGCGTGCTCAACGAGTTGGCCACGGCCAAGGTCTCCTTGTTGAACCCCGACAAGAAGCTCGCCTACGACAAACAGCTTCGGGCTAACGAGGCCGCCGCGGCGCCGCCGCCCGTCGCAACGCCCCAGCGCCCGCCTGTCAGCCCGCATCGGCCGATGGTCTCGCCACCGCCTGCATCCGTCCGCTTGCCACCGCCTCCTCGTATCGCGCCAGCTCGTATTGCGCCGCCAGGTATTGCGCCGCCACGCCCAGCGGCCGAGTTCGAGCCGGCGCCAATGCCGCTCGTGCCGGACCTGCCGCCATGGTCGGGAGCGCCCGCGGTCCGACATCGACCATCGCCCTTAGCGATGCGCCGCACGCGCGGTCGGAATGCACCTATGCGACTGTGGCCTTTTGCCGCCTTCGGTGGGCTGCTGGCGGTGATCGTCATGGTCGCCCTTGCCAGTATCACGGCGCTGCGAAAGCAAGACGGCGGCGATGTGGCGGGCGTCGCCCCTGGCCAGCCGGACCCTAAAACGCCGTCCACGGAACCGAAGCCGACACAAAAACTCGACCCGCCGCCGGCGGAGTTGCCGCGGGAAAACTTGCCGCCGAGCGTCGAAATTCTGAGTGTCGAGCCGGAGGCGCCGGAAGCGGGCGGTTCGCTCACGGTTCGATTAGACGGCCGCGATCCGGAAGACGATGCGATGGGCTTCGAGTACCGGACGGGCGCCAATCAAGCCTGGCGAGTCGCCGCCGATGGCCTCGTGCTACTGGCCAAGCTTGAACTGGGTCCATTGACGTTGGAAGTTCGCGCTCGGGACAGCGGTGGTCGGATTTCCGCGACCGTGACGCGCATCGTGACGGTTAAGCCGTCCGTACCAGCTCTCGCCGTGGCCCCGTTCTCCGCCGACCAAGCCAAGCGGCAGCAAGAGGCATGGGCGAGTCATCTCGATTGCAAAGTCGAGGAAAGCAACTCGATCGGCATGAAGCTGATCTTGATTCCACCTGGGGAATTCGAGATGGGCTCGCCGCCGTCGGAGATTGGTCGAAATGAGAACGAGCGTCAACACCGTGTACGAATCACGAAGCCGTTTTTTCTGGGCGTGTACGAGGTGACGCAGAGAGAATACCAAGACGTGATGGGGAACAATCCAAGCCACTTTTCGCCGGCCGGCGCTGGCAAGGACCAGGTGCGAGGCTTGGACACCAATCAGTTCCCCGTCGAAAATGTTTCGTGGGACGATACCAACGAGTTTTGCCGCAAGCTGTCGGCGTTGGCCGCGGAACAGACGGCTGGGCGCGTCTATCGTTTGCCGACCGAAGCGGAATGGGAATACGCCTGCCGAGCCGGCACGACGACGCCGTTCCACTTCGGCGCGCAGTGCAACGGGGCGGAAGCGAACTGCAACGGCGAGATTCCATACGGAACGAACGTCAAGGGTCCATTCTTGGGTCGGACAGCGCGGGTTGGTTCGTACGCGCCGAATCCATTCGGCCTCTACGACATGGCGGGTAACGACTGGGAATGGTGCTCCGACTGGTACGACGCCGATTACTACGGCCGTTCGCCACCCGACGATCCGCAGGGGCCGGCGGTCGCCGGCTCCTTCCGCGTGATTCGCGGCGGTGGCTGGTACTACGGCCCTGTCTTCTGTCGTTCCGCCAACCGCTTCACCGGCGAGCCCGCGTACTGGTACTTCAACAGCGGTTTTCGGGTGGTTCGCGCGCGTTAGTTCCTGCGGCCCAGTCGTCTGGCACTCTGCATCTCTGATCTCTGTACTCTGTCAAGGGGGGCAACCAACAGGGGGCTGACGCCCCCCGCTCGCCACGCCAGAAACGCAACTCGCAACCAACAGGGGGCTGACGCCCCCCGCTCGCCACACCAGAACGCAACTCGTGACCAACAGGGGGCTGACGCCCCCCGCTCGCCACGCCAGAACGCAACTCGCAACCAACAGGGGGCTGACGCCCCCCGCTCGCCTGGCCTGCCAGGAATCTTACCCGCGCCAGGCGGTTGTCAACAGTCGTTGCGAAAAATAGTTTGACAGACCACCCCAGGGGGTGTATAGAAGAACCGCGAGGACACCTTTCACTTCAGCAGGTGCGACGATGATCATCAGCAAGCTCTGGCATTCCCTGGCGGCCCAGGTGAACAAGCTCGCCAACTTCTTCTGGACGGCCGACCCGATCGCGCAAATGCAATACGAATACGATCGCGCGGTGGCCCAACTCAAGGAAGGCCGCGAGGGGCTGGAACAGTACCGGGCGCTGGTCGAACGCGTCGGCCGGCAGGTGGCCGGCGACCTGGCGCGCGTCAAGAACCTGGAGGCCAAGGTCAAAGCCTACTTGCAAGCCGGCGACCGCGAGTCGGCCGGCAAGTACGCGCTGGAGATGCAGAAGGCCAAGCAGGATCTGGCCGAGAATCAGGGGCAACTCAAAATGCACGAAGAGTCCTACAACAACAACTTGCTGAAAATCAAGCACGCCAGCGGCAAGCTGACGCAGGTCCAGAACAACATCAAGAAATACGATTCCGAATTGAAGATGAGCCGGGCCGAGGCCGAAATGGCCAAGCTCGCCACCAGCTTCCACTTCGACGTGAGCACCGACTTCGGCCAGATCGAGCAGGTGCTGCAAGACAAGATCGGGCTGAACCGCGCCAAAGCGCGCGTGGCCGCCGATCTGTCGTCCGAGGGCGTCGTCGACGTGCGGCGCGAGCAGGCGATGGAGAAGACGCTGGCCGACCAGGCCCTGAAGGATTTCGAGGTGTCGCTGGGGATGGTGACGCCCGAGACGGCGGCCGTTCCGCAGGCCACCAAGGAGTTGGGACCGGCGGTGCCCGTCCAGCAAACCCAGAACGCGGGCTAAAGCCCACGCTACGTAGGGTGGGCACCGCCCACCAGCCCGACATGGACAACATCGCAAAACCCGCGACCACCGAACCGGCCAAGAGGAACTCACCTCCGAGCGTGCCCGACTGGTATCCGAACTGGGCCAAGGAATTGGCCGATCTGTATTTCTCCGGCACGACCTGCCTGTTCGTGCTCAACGGTAACGTCCACGACTTGATCCCAGGCCGGGCGGTCGACGGCAAAGCGGAAACCTATGCCAATCTGGCCGAGTTCCTCGCCACGCAGGTCTTCGGCACATGGGACATCGTGCTCGACCACGACCTGGGGCGCGGCCTGCGGCCGCTCGCCGGGGGCGACTCGGCGCGGCTCAAGTCGATGCTCTCGCACCTCTCCGGCCGCCTGGGCGAGATCCACTCCTGGCCCCGCGACACCGATCAGATCCTGGCCCTCTTGGACCGTTTCATCGAGCGCAGCCTGGTCGACGACGCCGAGAGCCGAAAGCGGATCGCGATCATTTTCGACTATGCCCAATATCTCGTGCCCGCCGGCGACCCGGCCGCGATGGCCCGCGGTGACGCCGGCCGTTTGGTCCGCATGCTCGGCTGGGCCCAGAACCCCTACATCAAGCGGGCCAACGTCGCGTTCTGCCTGGTGTCGGAAAAGCTGACCGAGATCAACGACCGGCTGGTGCAAAACCCGCATGTGGCGGCCATCAAGATCCCCATGCCCGATCGCGACCAGCGCGAGCGGTTCGTCCGCTGGGTCCGCGGCCCCGCACACCAAGGCGAAGCGCCAGCAAGGCAAGCATCCGAAACGGCCGGCCCTCCCTCCGACCCACTGGCCGAGATGACGAGCGGCCTGAGCCTGGTCAGCCTGAACGTGCTCGTATCGCAGGGCAAGCGCGACGCGGCCAGCGCCGGGGCCGGGGCCGGGGCGGGGGCCGACGCGACCCAGTTCAAGCAGTTGAAGAAAACACTGATCGAGCGGCAATGCCAGGGGCTGGTCGAGTTCGTCGAGCCGAAGCACACCCTCGACATGGTCGTGGGGCACGAGGCCTGCCGGCGGCGGCTGCGCGAGGATGCCCTTTGGATCGGCCGCGGCCAACTCGACGCGGCGCCGATGGGCTACTTGATTACCGGACCGGTCGGCACCGGCAAGACGTTCCTGGCCGAGTGCTATGCCGGCTCGATCGGCATCCCCTGCGTCACGCTTCGCAACTTCCGTTCCAAGTACGTCGGCGAGACGGAGGGGAACCTGGAGCAGGTGCTCACGGTGCTCCGTTCGCTGGGTCCGGTGGTGGTCATCATCGACGAGGCCGACGCGGCCTTGGGCAATCGCCGGGCCGAAGGCGATTCGGGCACGTCGAGCCGCGTGTTCTCGATGATCGCCGGCCAGATGGGCGACACGTCCTACCGCGGCAAGATCGTCTGGATGCTGTTGACGAGCCGGCCCGACTTGCTTCCGATCGACTTGAAGCGGCAAGGCCGGGCGGAGGTCCACATGCCGCTGTTTTACCCGCGCGAGCCGGCCGAGTTCGCCGCCATGTTCCAGGTGATGGCCCGCAAGAATAAGATCACGCTGGCGGCCGACGCGGTGGTGGAAGTGCCGGCCGATCGTCATTTGAGCGGCGCCGACATCGAAAGCGTCGTGCTGGCGGCGAAGCGCGCGGCGCTCACCGACGGCCGCGGCGAACTGGTGCGGGCCGACCTCCAGCAAGCGCTCGACGAGTTCATCCCTTCGGCCCAAGGCCTGGAAAAAGAGTTGCAAGAGATCGCCGCCGTGCTCGAATGCACGCAGCTTTCGTTTCTGCCCGAGCGCTGGAAGGCAAAAGTCAGCGAACCCAACGGTCGCAGCCAGTTGCAAGAACGAATGGTGGCGATCCGGCAGTTGTTGGAGGAGTGAGGTCAGATGTCAGATGTCAGTTGTCAGTTGTAGGAGCAGGCGAGCGGGGGGCGTTAGCCCCCTGTTTGCCCCGGGTCCGTTGTCAGTTGTAGGAGTAGGCGAGCGGGGGGCGTTAGCCCCCTGTTTGCCCCGCGTTCTGTCCGGAGTCAGGAAAAGGCGAGCGGGGGGCGTTAGCCCCCTGTTCCTCATTCCTCGTTCCCACGCTCCGCGTGGGAACGCCTCCGCGGACGCGCCCTCCCCAGCCTCGGGGCCGCGGAGCGGCCGAAATCACGTTCGGGGCACCCGCGCAGCGGGTCGGCGGAGCGTGGGAACGAGACAATCCCAAACCCAACAGGAGTGTCCATGGCCAAGAAGAAACCCAAGAAGAAGCCCATCGTGAAGCCCAAGTCCAAGAACAAGCCGGCCGCGGCGAAGAACAAGACGCCCGGCAAGAAGCCTATCGCCGCCAGGTCGGCCAGTCCGAATCGCGCCGCCGCGGCGCCGAAACTTTCGTGGCTCGACGCGGCGTCGCATCAGCCGACGATCGAGCGCTACGCGCGCCGGCTGACGCCGTTCGTCGAGGCGATGGCCGACGGCAAGATCGACGAAGGCGAGTTGAAGGCCCAGGAAGGGAGGCTGGTGAAATTGATGAAGGAGGTCGAGCCGGCGTTGCCGCCCGCCTTGCACGCGAAGGTGACGCAGTTACTGTACGAATTGACCGCCTACGACCTGATGCAGATCCTGCACGCGATGGAGCAGGCGAGGCCCAAAACGGTTTTCCAAGGGTAAGTTATGCTTCACGCGGTCGAGAATGAGGCATTTTGCCACGAGAGCGTGGTGGCTGGTGGCAGAGCCTAAGCGATGCCCCGGCTAGATAGCGACCGGGACATCGCTTAGGCTCTGCCCCAGCCACCGTGAATGCTGACGGGACACGGTGCAGGTTGCAAAGCCGCCCCACAAACCCCACAATCAACACTTCCCACGCACCCGTTCACGGAGAACGAACCCACATGGCCGCCGGACAACCCAAAGCCCCTTTTTTCATCGCCTTGTTCTTGCTAGTCGCGGCCCTGGTGGCGTTCGGCATCTATCGCTTCGGCGAACGGGGCGGCGGCGATCAGCCGGTGCCGAAAACGCGGCCGGACTTGGCCAAGGAGCACGGCGGCCAGGGCGCGGGTGGAGGGCCGGCGGCGGCCGGCGGCACTTCGGCGCCCGGCGGCGACAAGACCCACTCCGAGCAGATCGAGGCGCCCAGCGACGTCGGCATCACCACGGTCAAGGAATACACGCGTCTCGCGCCGGCCGCCGAACGGCTGCCCAAGCCCAAGGGAACGTCGAAATACCAACCGCTCGACGAAAACGACAACACCGTCGTCTTCGCGCTCAACGTCTGGGCCGGCTGGGGACCGATCATTTACGCCAACGGCGGATTCAAGGCCGGAAAAGTCTGGAAAACGCCCGACGGAGACGAGTTCAAGGTCCAATTGAATCTGATCGACAACGCGATCGTCATGCGTGACGCCTACACCAACGGCGACGTCCACATCGGCTGGGCCACGCTCGACATGATTCCGCTGTTCATGGAGGGCTTCGTCGACGAGCAGGGCAAGCCCATCGACAACCGCGTCATGCCGCGCGTCTTCCAGCAGGTCGACTTTTCCAACGGCGGTGACGGGATCGTCGTCCGCGAAAACGTCAAGACCGTGGCCGATTTGAGCGGCAAACAGTTGGCGCTGGCGCGCAACTCGCCGTCGCATTTCTTCGCCTTGAACATGCTCGTGGCCGGCGGCGTGCAGCCCTCCGACGTGAAGATGGAGTTCTTTCCCGACGCCTTCCAGGCGGCCGCGGCCTTCAACACCGAAAAGCAGATCGCCGGCGCGGTTTCCTGGGCCCCCGACATCTACAACCTGGAAAAGGTGCGCGGCAACCGAATGCTGGTCACCACGCGGACGGCCAACAAGCTGATCGCCGACGTCTGGTTCGCCCGCGCTGATTTCGCGACCGACCATCCCGGCATCATCGAGGCCCTCGTCCGCGGCATCTTCGACGGCATGGAAAAGCTCAAGAGCCAGGAAGCCAAGCAACAGTGCGCCGAGTGGATGTCGCAGGGCTACAACATTCCGGCCGGCGACACCTTGAACATGTTCGGCGACGCGCACAGCACCAACTGGGCCGAGAACTACCAGTTCTTTATGAACCAGAACAACCCGGCCAACTTCGAGCGGATCTGGAACCAGGCCTATTACCTGTATCGCCAGGTCGGCTCGATCACCAACCGGCCGGTGCCGTTCGAGCAGGTGATGGACGACTCGATCATCAAGAAACTGGGCGAGGAAGAGAAGTACCGCAAGCAGAAGGACGAGTACCGTGTGCAGTTCACCCCCCAGACCGCGGCCCAGACCGAGGCGGAGCTCGACGAGGTGGTCACCAAAACGATCGTCATCCATTTCTTTCCCAACAGTTGGGATCTGGAGAAGAAGATCAACCACGAGGTCGACGGCAAGACCATTGAGGAGCGGTACGACCCGAACGTCGATTTCGTGCTCAAGGAGGTGGGCGCCTTGGCGGCCCAGTTCGGCGCGGCGCGGATTGTGATCGAAGGCCACACCGACGACTCGATGAAGGACAAAGTCCCCGCCGACCTGGTCAAGGAACTGTCGTTGAACCGCGCCAACGCCGTCAAGGAGGCGCTGGTCCGCAAGTACAAGAACCTCGACCCCAACCAATTCGGCGTTCTGGGCGCCGGTTGGGACCGTCCGGCCGACCCGAACGACAAGGAAAACCACGCCAAGAATCGCCGGGTCGAGATCAAGGTCTATTCGGCCGAGAAGGCGGGGGGATGACCCGTGGCGAGCCTGCGGAAGCCGATTCCCCTTTGGCAGGCGTTGCTCTGCGCCCTGTCCTGCATGGCCGTCTGCGGCGGCTTATGGTGGTTTGTCACCTGGGGCGAAGTCGAGCCTGAGCCGGGCTCGGGCGCGCATGAGCGTCTTTACGGGCCGCTGGTGCTGCCCAGCCCCGCCGAAACCTACGCCAAGATTCCGAGCCTCTGGAGCAAGGACCACCTGGCGGAGAACACCTACAAGAGCCTGCGCCGCGTCGTGCTGGGGTTCGGTTTGGCGGCGCTGGTGGGCGTGCCCGTCGGCGTGTTTTGCGGCTGCTTTTCACGGATCAACGCTTTCTTCTTGCCGCTGACGGTCTTCGGCCGCAATGTGCCGATGGCGGCCCTGATCCCGCTGACCTTCGTGTTTTTCCACGGCACCACCGAAAAGCAGAAATACATGTTCATCTTTCTGGCCTGCGTCGCGTTCATCGTGTCGGACACGGCCGGCGCCATCCGCGACATCGGCACGCAGTACATCGACACCGCCTTCACGCTCGGCGCGAACCACCGCCAGGTGGTGATGAAAGTCCTGTTTCCGCTGGCGTTGCCGAACATCTTCAATTCGCTGCGGCTGTTGTTTGGGTTGGCGTTCGGTTACATCATGCTCGCCGAGCAGCATGCCAGCGGCGATGAGGTGGGCGGGCTGGGCTATATCCTCAATCTGGCCGAGGGCAGGGGCTCGAACCGCCCGTACATCATTCTGGTGATCCTTCTCATCCCGATCGTGGCCTTGGCCATCGACTGGGTGTTGTTTCAGATCCAGCGTCAATTGTTTCCCTATCGCTACGGCGGGCGTGGCTACCTGTTGCGCTGCGCGCGGGCGGCCCTGCGCGGTTGGGAAGACCTGAAGCGGTTGTTCTTCACCACCGCTTCCGCCGACGCGTTCGCCGCCCCGCAAACCAAGCAATGAGCCTGACCACCAGCCAGCCGACCGGCGACAAACAACTGGGGACGGGGCCTGATGCGCCGTCGGGCCCGTCCGCGGCCCCAACCGGCCTCGCCCCGGCGCCGGCCGACGTGGGGGCCACGCCCGTCGGCATGGGCCAGGTCTTGCACAAGGTGCGCACGCCCGGCGAAATCGAGCGCCCCGCGGTCGTCGAGTTCAAACACGTCGGCAAAACCTACAACGCCGGCGGCGCCAACGCCTACACGGCGATCAAGGACGTCACTTTCGTCGTCGAGGATCTCAAGGACAAGGGCGAATTCGTCTGCGTGTTGGGGCCCAGCGGTTGCGGCAAGAGCACGATCCTGCGGCTGATTGCCGGCCTCGAGCCGCAGCACCCGGCCACCCGCGGCGAAGTGCTGGTGTTGGGCAACCCGGTCGAACGGCCCGGTCCCGACCGCGGCATGGTGTTTCAGGACTACACCAGCTTCGACCACCGCACCGTGCTCGACAACGTCACCTTCGGCCTGGAGTGCCTGGGCGTGCCTCGCCACGAGCGCTACGAGTTGGGCCGGCAGTGGATCGAGCATGTGGGGCTGAACGTCGCCAAGGACCAGTCCAAGTACCCGCACGAGTTGTCGGGCGGGATGCGGCAGCGGGTGGCGATCGCGCGAACATTGGCCCTGCGCCCGCGGATCATCCTCATGGACGAACCTTTCGGCGCGCTCGACCCGAACACGCGCATGAACATGCAGGATCTACTGGTCGGGCTGTGGCGCGAGGTCGAGGCCACGGTGTTCTTCGTGACCCATTCGATCGAGGAGGCCGTGTTCCTGGGCGACCGGGTCTACGTGTTGAGCAACGCGCCGGGCACGATGCTCAAGGAATTGAAGGTCGAGCCGGCCGACCGACCCAGCCACGAGATGCAGAAGGAGCCGCGCTTCCAGGAGACCGTTTGTTACATCCGCGACCTGATCGGCCAATTGGAAGAAAGCCAGCGCGCGGACGCCGGGCCGTAGAAAAAAGGCAACCGACAGGTTGATCGCTTTGCTGCCGATCCCGGAGCGGAATCGGAGAATGGCCCGGCGGCAAGACGGAACTGCGGGCCGACGGCGATGGTCCGATTCGCATGCTCACGACGCGCGCGGCGGCCGGCCTTCGATGACGTCGCGCCAGAAGGCCGGAACGCCACGGTAGGCCTCCTGGTAGGTCGCTTCCAACGGCACATCGATATAGCGATCGGGCGTGAGGAACAGCGGCATCTCTGGTAAATCGGCCCCCACGGCGATGTGCTCGAGGTAGACGTCGACGAGCGTCCCCGCGGCGTAGCCCGCCAACGTCAACGGTTCGTCGGCCGGAAGATCATAAGGCTCGTCCGATTGTTGCAGCCTCTGAAGGATGATGCCGTGCATCCCCTGTGGGTCGTACGGGCCGGGTGGGAACAGGTCCACCAGCAGCAGATGCACACCCACTTCCAAGGCGGACACCGCTTTCTCGGCGAACTGCTCGACATGTCCGCGGCGATCCTTGTTCGCCGGCGAGATGATTTCCACGAGAGCAACGAGGCGGTGCCCACTAACATGGCGAATCGCCACGGAGCGCCGTCGGCTCAGCGCCGCCGGTTCGACCGTCTGTTTGCGCCGCGCTCTGGGCGGCGCCTCGGCCACGGCGGTGCCACCGGAGGCGGGTGGCAATGGCAGCGGCTCCAGCGGCGCGGGGCCCGCGTGCAGCGTCAATACATCCGCAATGGAGCGTCCGACGTGCTGCTCGGCGAGGGCGTAGTATCCCGGCGGCAGCAAACCACCGTTGAGGGCCTTGCGGATTTCCGGAATCCAAGCGACATGAAAATCATGGAAGATGCCCGCTTCAACGCCTGTCCAATCATGCACGGGCATGGCAGCTTCTCCTGAATACGTCCAAAAATGGATTGTACTCGAAACACTGACCGGGGGGAAACGGGACCGCAGTTTGGTAGTGATGTTGTTTGGAGTGTGTTTTGACTCAAACGCGACTGGAATTCCGGGGCGGTTGGGTTAGCATAACCCTTAACCCTGGAGGTTTCCATGAATCGTCAGCGCAAGCATGTCGCCGAGCCGGCCCGCGAAGCGTACCAGGCCGACCTGGCCCGCGCCGCGGATCGCGATACGAGCCTGACGACGGTCAGCGGCCGGCCGGTCGAAGCGCTCTACCTGCCCGCCGAGACCACGCCCGAATACGAAGCTCGACTCGGCTATCCCGGCCAATACCCCTTCACCCGCGGCATCCATGCCAATCTCCACCGCGGCCGGCTCTGGACCATGCGGCAGTTCGCCGGCTTCGGCACGCCCGACGAAACCAACGCCCGCTTCAAGTTCCTCCTGGAAAAGGGGCAGACCGGCCTGAGCACCGCCTTCGACCTGCCGACCTTGATGGGACTCGACAGCGACCATCCGCGCTCGGCCGGTGAAGTCGGCCGGCTGGGCGTGGCCATCGACACGCTCGACGACTTCGAGCGGCTCTTCGCCGGCATCGATCTGGGCGCCGTCAGCGTGTCGATGACAATCAACGCCCCGGCGGCGATCGTGTTGGCTTTCTACTTGGCGACCGCCGAACGTCAGCAGGTCGCCTGGCAAAACCTGCGCGGCACGCTGCAAAACGACATTCTCAAGGAGTACCACGCGCAGAACGAGTTCGTCTTTCCGCCGCGGGCCAGCGTGCGGCTGGTGATCGACACGATCGAGTTCTGCGCCCGGCGGGCGCCGCAATTCAACCCCGTTTCGATCAGCGGCTACCACATCCGCGAGGCCGGCAGCACCGCCGCCGAGGAACTGGCCTTCACCCTGGCCGACGGCCTGCACTACGTCGAACGCTCGCTGGCGCGCGGACTGGCCATCGACGACTTCGCGCCACGGCTCTCGTTCTTCTTCAACGCCCACAACGATTTCCTGGAAGAGGTCGCCAAGTTCCGCGCCGCGCGGCGAATCTGGGCGACGCGGATGCGCCGGCGATACGGGGCCGCCGACCCGCGGAGTTGGGCCTTGCGGTTCCACGCCCAGACCTCCGGCGCGAGCCTGCAAGCCCAGCAGCCCGAGGTGAACGTGGTCCGTGTCGCCTACCAGGCGTTGGCGGCGGTGCTCGGCGGCTGCCAATCGCTGCACACGAACAGCCGCGACGAAACGCTCTCGCTTCCGACGCTCGAAGCCGTGACGATCGCCCTGCGTACGCAGCAGGTGCTGGCCTATGAGATCGGCGTGGCCAACTCGGTCGATCCGTTGGGGGGCAGTTATCAACTGGAGGCCTGGACCGACGCGTTGGAGGCCGAGGCGGAGGCGATTTTCGCCGAGATCGAACGTGCGGGCGGGATGATCGCGGCCATCGAGAGCGGCTACTTCCGCCGCCGCATCGCCGAAAGCGCCTACCGCCACCAGGCCGAGGTCGACGCCGGCCGCAAGCTCGTCGTGGGCGTGAACGCCTTTGCCGAGGAAGCAACGTCGTCGATGTCGACGCTCGATCTCGACCCGCACATCGAGCGGCGTCAGAAGGAAAACCTGAGCCGGATCAAGTCGGCGCGGGACGCTTCGGCGGTCGCCCAGGCGCTGGCGGAAGTCCGCCGCGTCGCCTCGACGGACGAGAACGTCATGCCCGCCCTGCTCGACGCCGCCCGCCGCCGCGCGACGCTGGGCGAAACCGTCCAGGCCCTGGGCGAATCGTTGGGAAGGTACGGAATGGGGGCGTAGCCACGGCGGCCGCTCAGCCATTGCGTCCATTCTTCAGCACGGGCCGCGGGTTTTTCCGGCAGCGCATTTGGCAGCGCTCTTCGAGCAGCGTCTTCAGCACGATCACGGTAATATTGTGCTGCAGTTTGTTAGGCGGCGGCGGAATCAGCCGCGCATGGGTCGTGTCGCCATGGACCGTGACGTGCATGCGAAACTCGTTATTTGACGCGTCCCACACTGAGGCGCCGTCCTTGACGTCCAAATCCCAGCAAACCAGCGCACTGAGGTGGTCGAACGTGTGGTTGAGGTGCGAACCGAGCAGGAACTTGAGCTCCACATAGGCGACTCGCTTGGCATCGAGCAGGTCGTCCGGTGTATTCCCTTTTCTGACGAGCAAGTCGATTCCGGAGTGGTCGTCGTAATCGAGGATCTCCAGGCCCAGGAGCGTTGGATCCAGTATTTGGAGCTCGGAAATCAGCCCAAACAGGGTGATTTCGCGGGTGGGCTCGAAGAACGTGTGCGTCGTTCCGTTCGGCAGCGTCACCCGGCACTCTTGGCGTCCGTTGTACCGGGTGACGCGTCGTTGCAGGGCGCGCTTGTCCTTTTCACGCAGTCGGCTGAACAAGTCCTCTTGGTACTCGTTAAGGAACTTCGTCAAATCTCTGTCAGCCGAGATTTCGTCGATGAAGGCAATCAGCCCCTGTCGTACCGCGGCAAGAAGGCTTGCGGACGAATTCCCCACGGAGCCGCGGTTCGCGGTGAGCGAGAAATCCTGGCAGTTCAGTAAGATCAAAGGACGTCCTAGATCCGCTGGGATTACGTCGTGCTCTTCAATGTTGAGCCAGTCGAAACGCGCCTCGACGGGGATGTAATCGCGGCAGAGCCAAAGACCGTAACGCTCCTCTTCGAAATAATGCCCTGCACGCCCCTGCCGCTTGATGTCGGCATCCCGGTCGAGCCGTCCGCGTCGTCCTTCGAAGAGGGCAGCGACATCGATCTTGTATCCACCTTCGATCGTGCGTTGCGCGGCGGCGAAGGTCTTGCGAAAGTAGTTGAAAGGGCGCCGCTCGTCTTTTTGCTGCAGTACTTTCAGGGCGGTAACGTCCGCGTCCGGCCAGCGGTGACCGAAATCGATCAGCCGCGGCGAGGACTCACCAATGCCTTGCAACCAGAGCTGCAAGGGAGGGTCCGGCTTGGTTTTGTATACCACATGCTGGAACGAGCCGAAGACCGTGAACCACCGTAAATAACTCTCGACGGGGTCACGATAGAACGCGTCGATGAGGTTGACGCTGTTGGGCGTGAAATCGCGCAAGCGGATTGTCGTTCCCGTCGGGCCGATGAGCTGTAAGCCCGCGCGCAATCCTTCCGCGGGGCTCAATTCCTCAGGCGCTGGAAGGCGCTTCTGGTACACGCAGTCACGTGCGTCCGTGAGCCGAACGAAGGTCGATTCGACGCCGTCTTGGCAAGTCAGGACGGCAATTTCACTGGCTTGATAATAGATCTTGGTGCCGTGACCCTTGTAGCCTATGGCGGAGCGTCCCGCGACTGCCGGCTTTTCCGAGTAGCCGAGCCCGAAGAAATGGGCGAGCATCTCACGGCTCATCCCCTGGCCGTCATCCGAAATGGTGATCGTCAAGACCCGCCTGCCATCCGTCAGCGTTTCGGGCTCGGCGACGATCCGGACGTTCTTGGCCCCGGCGTCGTAGGAATTGTGAAGCGACTCTCGCAAGACCTCGATGGGCTTGGCGAAGTCGCTCGAAATCTCCGCTAACTCCCTCTTGACGTCGGCGGAGACGAGTATGGTTGCCATATCGCGCACGGCGGATGGTTGGGGAACAAATGCGGCCCACATTGTACCCGATGGCTTGCATTCCGGGAATGCAAGCCCCTCACCCCTCATCCCTCATCCCTCACCTCCCCACCGCCGGCGGACGTCACCTCCAGGAAAAGCTGCTCGAGCGACGTGTGTTGCTTTTCCAGGTTGCGGCGCAACTCGGCCAGCGTGCCGACGCAAAGCAGCTTGCCGCGGTCGACGATCCCGATCCGGTCGGCGATTTCCTCGGCCACGTCGAGCTGGTGGGTCGACATGAACACGGCCGTCCCTCGCGTCGCCTTCTCGCGCAGCAGGTTTTTCACCAACCGGCTGCTGCGCGGATCGAGTCCGACCATGGGCTCATCGATCACGAGCACCTTGGGATCGTGGAGCATGGCCGCGGCGAACACCAGCCGCTGCTTCATGCCGTGCGAATAGGTCTCGGTCAGTTCGTCGATGAACTCTCCCAGCGCGAAGTGGCCCAGTTCGCGTTCCACTCGCTCGATGGCCGCCTCGGCGCCGAGCCCGTGCATGCCCGCGATGAAGTGCAGGAACTCGCGTCCCGTCAGTTTGTCGTACAAGAACGGCACGTCGGGCACGAAGCCCAACAGCGCGCAGGCCTTGCGGCTGTCGGTCACCAGGTCGTGCCCTCCCAGTCGCACATGGCCGGAGCTGGGCCGCAGGAGTCCCACCAGCATTTTGATCGACGTTGTCTTGCCCGCCCCGTTGGGTCCGAGAAAGGCGAACAGCTCTCCGGCCGGCACGGTCAGATTCAGCCCGCTCACCGCCACTTTGCGGCCATAGGTGCGTGTGACGTTCTCGAACTCGATCATCGCTTGACGCGGCCTCGTCCCTTTAAGGTTCTGTGGGGAACGCCTTCCGTGGCGTTCCGTGAAGCGGGCGCGACGTCGTCTGGTGGGACCACGGAACGCCACGGAGGGCGTTCCCTACAGAGTCCGGATCGTTTACCTTTCGACGGCCCGCGACAGCGCATCGTCCGACGAAAGCCGTTCGAACGTGAGCCGCGCCTCCAACAGCATCAACTCCTGCTTCAACACCGTACCGTCCAGCCCCACCCAGGCCTTGGCGCGCGCCGTCTGGTTGTTGGTCAATTCCGCGCCGGGGTCGCCGCGAAACACCACCAAAAGCGCCGGCACGACCTGCCGGCGCCAGACGATCGGCTCGCGCCGCTCAACCGTCGCATGCAGGATCTCCAGCGGGCTGGTGGGCGGACGCAAAGGGCTATAGACCGGCACGGTCCACGACTGCCCGACACGCAGCTTGGGCAACCGTCCCGGCGGCGAAAGCGCGTCGGTCATCAGCGCGTCCGCCGCCAGGTAGCTGCTGGTGTTGTAGACGAATTCGCCCGAGCGGACCTTGAGCTTGAGCTGGTTCCCCTCGACGGTGCCCTGCATCACCACCTGGAACCGAGGGCCCCCTGTCTGGTAAGAGCCCGCTGTCTGGTGAGGGCCCGTTGCCTGGTGAGGGCTCGTTGGCTGGTGAGGGCCCGTTGGCTGGTCAACATCGTCCGGCGCGTCGCGATGCTCGCCGAACGTGGTGGTCGAGTTGAAGCCGATCGGCCGCCCCAGCGGGTCGATTTCCAGGCTGCCGTCGGCCGCCACCGCCAGGTTCAGGGCCGACAGTTCGCGTTCGTTCGCCAGCACGCGCAGCAGCGGCTTGAACCAATTGGGCATGATTTCGCCGACGGGCAGCCGTGTCAGTCGGACCTTGCTGCGGAACTGGGTCACGCCGTTGTCCCGCACAATGGCCCGGCTGACGGCCCATCCCAGCGGCTGGTCGTTCAGAGAGATCATCCAGCCCGCCGGCTCTTCGTTCGCCTGGCGGTCCTTCAGGATCGTCCGATAGGTCGGCGGATCGCCGACGACCCAGGGGGGCAGAATCTTCACCTGGATCAGCCAACCCATGCTGGCCATCCAGAACACCACCACCACGATGCTGAACCAGCGGCTGTACATGGGGTTATTCTAGTTGTGTTGGTGGGCGGTGCCCACCCCACTGGCCACGCGGCCAAGCTGCCGCCGAAGCGACGTGTGCGGAAGCACCCGCGGACGCATGGAGACTGTCCGTCCCGAAGGCCAAACCACCGCGGCGGAGTTCCGTTGCGACGAGGTGGTACACGATGCTGTCGCGAGCGGTTTGCCGTCCGCCTTCACGATCTCACCCGCCGGTGGGGAGTTGTCCAACTCGTACACTTCCCACACGAGTTCCAAGGCGTGAACAATCTGTCCGATGGAGCGGGTATTCTGACGACAATAGGCAAGCCCGGCATGCTCGACACCCGCGGCGGCCAAGGCCAGGAAGTCGTCGTCCTCGGTGAAGATGAGACGACCTTGGGCAAGACCGTAAGCCAACTGTTCGCCGTCGGCCGCGCCGAGAAGACCGGCGTCGGTCGAGGTGGTCACGTCGATGCCGAGCCGCCGCATTGCTCCGGCAATCGCGTGAGGGGCGTGCTCATCGAGATGAAAACGGATCGTCCGTGGCATCCTGGTCGGCCATCGTTTTCTGAATCCTGGATGGTCCCGCCTTGGCCTTCAACTCTGCGACGAGATTGTCCTCGTTCTCAATGTCCTTGTGAATTTCGTCCTGGTGGCACCAATAGTAAGCGAGTGCGGCATGGACCTGGGCCCTGGTCAGGTGCGGATACTTGGCGACAACCTGAAGGGGTGACATCCCCATCTGTTCAACCCAAGTGTAGACGTGCTTGACCTTGATGCGCGTGCCGGCGATGCGCGCCTGCCCGCCGCAAACGCCCGGGGTCTTAACGATCAAATCGGCTAGGCTCGGCATTCCTGAGGCGGTCGATGGAGGTGTCGTCGTTGTCGGCGTCGTCATGTATTTCATTATACGCGGACCTCCGGAGCCACCGCAAGAAGGTCGCTCCTTTCAAGCGAGACAAGTTCAACGCGGTCACACCGACCCGCAGCGCAAGCAAGGCAAGTTCAACGCTGGGCCTTGCTTGCGCCGCGAGTTATATCTTCGGCGCGAGTTCAAGCTCGAACAGAGTTTGACCGCGTCGGTCGCGAACGGGCGAGCGACGTTGTGCCCACTCGCGTGTCGACGCCGCCCCTTCGGGGCGGACAACCGGAAACAAACCGCGTCCTGGGGCTGGCGCCCCGGGCTTTACGCCCTCGCCGCTTCGCGGCGGACACGTTGCACCAACGTGACTCCATGAAACGCCGCTGGAGCGCAAGTCTTCCGCCCCGCAGGGGCGCGGGCGTACAGCCTGGGGCGATAGCCCCAGTACCCTGATTTTGCGCACGCCAGTCCCACCCTGGCATAACGCATAGGGTTTTCGAGTAGTATAATGGTATCGTGAGAAGTGGATTGCCATACAACGAACATCTCTTGCTCGACGTCGAGGGGATGCACTGCGCCAGTTGCACGGCCCGCGTCGAGGGCGCGTTGGCGAAACTGCCGGGCGTGAGCGCGGCGCGAGCGAACCTGGCGATGAACCAGGCCTCGATCGACTTCGACGCGAGCCGCGTGTCGACCGAGCAACTTGTGGCCGCACTGCGTGCCGGCGGTTATGAGGCGCGAATCTCGGCGGCCGGCGAAGCAAGGGTCGCAGCGCCTGTTCACGCAGCCTGGCGGCGCCGAACGCTGGTCGGCGTGGCACTGGCCGTCCCGTTGGCGACGGCGACCTACCTTGAAGTCGGGCCGGCCTTGGCTCGCGACGGGGCGCAATTCGTCTTGGCGACGGGCCTGCAAGCCTACCTCGGCTGGCCCTATTTCGTCGGCGCATGGCGGCGTCTCAAGCACGGCTCGACCAGCATGGATACGCTCGTGGCGCTGGGCACCGGGGCCGCCTATGCGGCCGGCGTCGAACAGGCGCTGACCGGCGCCGCGCATGGACACGGCATGTACTTTCTCGACGCCGGCATGATCCTGTGCTTCATCACGCTCGGCAAATGGCTCGAGTCGCTGGCCAAGGGTCGCGCATCGGCGGCCATTCACAAACTGCTGGACCTTACGCCTCCCGAAGCCACGGTGCTCGAAGGGCGCCTGAAGGGCCGTGTGCCGCTCGACGCCGTGGGAGTCGGCGAGTTGATTCTGGTACGCCCCGGCGAGCGCGTACCGCTCGACGCCGTGGTGGTCACGGGCGCCAGTGGCGTCGATGAATCGTGGTTGACCGGCGAATCACTGCCCATTGAAAAGCGGCCGGGCGATGAGGTGTTGGCCGGTACGCTCAACGGGCACGGAGCGCTGACGGCCCGAGTCGCGCGGCCCGCCGGTAAGACGGCGCTCGACCAGACGATTGAGTTGGTGCGGCGAGCGCAGGAATCGAAGGCCCAGGTCGAGCGGCTGGCCGATCGTGTGGTGGCGTGGTTCGTGCCCGGCGTGCTGTTGCTGGCCGCCGTCACGCTTTCGGCCTGGGGGCTGGCCGGCCAATGGTCCGACGGGCTGTCGGCGGCCGTGGCCGTGCTGGTCGTGGCATGCCCCTGTGCCCTGGGGCTGGCGACCCCCACCGCCGTGCTGGTCGCCGGCGGGCGCGGCGCCGAGCGGGGCATTCTGATCAAAGAAGCCCAGGCGTTGGAAATCGCCGGCCGCCTGACCACGATCGTACTCGATAAGACCGGCACGGTCACGCTCGGCGCGCCGCAAGTCACGGAGCTTTTGCCCGCCACGGGCGTCGCGCCCGAAGAGTTGCTGGCCTTGGCGGCGGCGGCCGAACGACAGAGCCAGCACCCCTTGGCCGAGTGCATCGTGGCCGCCGCCACGAGACGCGGATTGGAGCTTGCCGCGGTCGAGGGCCTGCAGGTCGTGGCGGGCCAAGGGATTCGCGCCCAACGGGGCGATCGAACGATCCTGGTCGGCAACGAGCGTCTGTTGGACGCTGCCGGGTGCGAGCATAGCGCCCATCAAGCGGAGTTCGATCGGCTGCGCGCGGCGGGCGCGACGCCGCTTTTGGTGGCCGACGCCGGACGTTATCTGGGCGTGATGGGCGTGGCCGACCCGATCGCGCCCTTCAGCCGCGAAGCGGTCGAGCGATTGCAGGCTTTGGGTCTGGAAGTGCGGCTCTTGTCGGGCGACCACCGTGTGATCGCGGCGGCGGTGGCGGCGCAACTCGGCATCGCCGCGGCCGCGGTCACATCGGAAGTGCGGCCCGCCGATAAAGAGGCCGAGGTCCGCCGTTTGCGGGCCGCCGGTCGGGTGGTGGCGATGGTCGGCGACGGTATCAACGACGCCCCGGCATTGTCGGCCGCCGATTTGGGGATCGCCATCGGCTCGGGTTCGGACGTGGCGATCGAGGCCGCCGACATCGTTCTCGTCGGCCGCGACCTGCGCGACGTGGCGCGGGTGGTCGTCCTTTCGCGCGCGACGTTGCGCACAATCCGGCAAAACCTGGCTTGGGCTTTCGCTTACAACGCGCTGCTTTTGCCCTCGGCCGCCGGACTGTTGGAGCCACTCATCGGCTGGCGGTTGCCGCCTCTGGCGGCGGCCGCGGCCATGGCCGCCAGCAGCGTTTCGGTCGTCGCCAACAGCCTCTTGCTGCGCCGAAAGCGGCTCGACCCAAGACCGTAGCGCGAATAATCCGGGCTGGCCGACGGAATCTCTTTCCGGGCCAACTGCCCCTCGCTTTGTCAAGAGCGAAAAACGGCGACCGGCCCGCGCCGACTCGCCGGCGCGAAAAGTCCGTTTGTGGCAACGAAGGACCAAGCTTATAATGCACGCAGTCAGGCGGGGGATTTTGTTTCGCCTGTTGTGATCGTTCAAACGCGAAGCGTGTCTTCGAGAAGGCCCGCTTGAAAGATAAGGGAACCAGCGCCGTGTTATCCGTTCGCCCGAAGGTCGCCGAATTGGTTTTCCAACTTTATGGCCGGTCGCTGCACCCCGAGTTGTTCGAAGTGCATAGCTCGCGCGCCGTGCAACGCGGCGAATACGAGGCCACCATCGACATTACCAGCGCCGGCCACGTCATCACCTGGCGCTACCACGGGCTGACGCTGACCGAAGTCGCCGCCTCGGCCCAGCACCCGCTGCCGCAAAAACGGCGGCTGCTGTCGTATCGCCTCAAGGGCGAGCGGAGCGATCGCATGGAGTGCCGGGGCGGCGCGTCGTACCAGGTGAATTTCCAGCTCGAACCGGTCGAACCCGAGGTGTTTTGGACTTGCCAGCAGGAGCTGAAGCACCTGGGCGAACAGCAGGGAATGCTGCACCACTTCCATTCGAGCGGCCGGATGGCGCTGGGCGCCTTGAGCTACATCAACGTCGAAACGCGCAATCGCAGCCTGCTGGTGCAGGCTTTCCACACTTTTCCCGACGACTACGCCATCGTCAAGAGCCAGTCGTTGTTCGAGATTCCCTGAACTTTTTCGTTTTATCACGCCCTCGCCCACGAGCCACCTTATGAACAAAGAAGAAATCCTCGCCAAGCTGGCCGCCGGCGAGCTCAAGGTCGACGAAGCCTCGAAGCTATTGGCCGAGACCGAAACGAAGGACCGCCGCAACCTCTACTGCAAGGTCAGCGAAAAGGGCGGGCTCAGCGTGTACGGCCTGCAGCGCATGCCCGTCACGCTTTACGCCGGGCAGTGGGAACGTCTGTTGGATTTTTCCGATACGATCCGCGCGTTCATCAAGGAAAACGAAGGGAAGCTCAACCGCAAGGAGCGGGCGTAGCTTTCCAGCCTGACGGGAACTGTGCGATGAGCCTGGATGACCGGAACCAACGCCGCGCGGAGGCGGCGGCCGAATTCGATCGGCGCCGCAACCGCCAAGACGGAACGCATGTGGCCAATTCGTTGGCCGACGGGCTGAGCACGTTGCGCGACGCGCTCTTTACGCGAGTCCATTCCGACGTGGAGAAGAACGTCGGCATGGATTCGATGCTCAGTCCCGCCGCCGCCGACCGCGGCGCGGCCCATGGCCGCACCGAGATCGAGTTGTACCAGATCGCGGAATCGGCGGCGACCGTCGAGCACGACGGCTACGTGGCCGACGACATGGTCTGGTATCGCGAATGGTTGTCGAAGCTGCGGCTGGGCGAGCGTTGGAACTCGCCGGTCGTGGCGGGCCGGCTGGAGCATTATCTCTCGAAGACCGCGGATGAACGCCGGCGCACGTTCGCCCAGTTGCTCGAACGCAGCCTGCCCGAAGCACGGCACGCGCCCTTGATCGTCTACCGTCTCTTTCCACCGGCCGTGGCGGTCGCCACCGCGGTGGCCTTCGGCGACCACGCCAAGGCCGACGTGGCTCGCAACCGCCAGGTTTTCATCTTGCCCGGCATCAGCGATTGCCCCAAGTGCCACGGCCGCGTGCTCGCCAACGAGGAAAAATGCCCGCAGTGCGGAAATCCCTTTTGGATCTACGAATGGCTCACCGCCGATTAGCCCCGATTGTTCCAACGACCCGCTTCACGACAAATGACTGAAATCCGGCGGCCCCTGGTCTTCCAGCGCGAGGTCGTTGAGTGATCGCTCCCCCTCCGGCGCGAACTTGCGCGCGATGACCCGGCGGCGAAACGTTTCGTCGCCGCGGTTGAGCCGCCAGACGACGATCCAAATGCCGCCGGTCAGGAACACGAAAACGCCCAGAAATACGCCGCTCGAAAAAGCCGGATCGACCCGCTCGGCCACGATCCAGAGCGGCTCGCGGCCGATGAACAAGGGCGCCAACTGCCTCGCCTCCGGACCCTTGGCCGCCGACGACTCGGAGCGGTAGGTCCAGACCTTGAAGAAAAAAGCCGGCACCCGCACGGTTTCGTTGATCCGTTCGCCGAGGGGCATTCCCTTGGGGAGCCGGCGCACGCAAAAGACCATCGGAAAGCTTTGGAACTCTTCGTCGCGCCAGCGAAGTCGTCCTTCGAGTTCCACGCTCACTTCCAGTTCGTAGTAATGATCGATGCCGAAGCGCGATGCGATGTCGGCGTCTTCCACGCGGACCAACGTCGCCCGTCGCGCCATACCGTCGAAGGCCACCAACTCGCCGAAGTGCCGCTCGGGCTTTTGCAGCAACGGGATCGCCTTGTAAAACCGGTTGTCGGTCAGTTCCGGCAACTCGCGCGCCCCGGTCCGGCCGGCGGCGGCGAGAAGTTGATAAAAGCACTCGCGGTCGGAGTACGCTCGTTCGGCGCCGGCCGATTGCGACAAGGGTCCAACGGCGCGGACGTCGTCGAACAACCCCAGGTCCATGCCCACGTCGCCCAGCAACGTCGCCGGATGCCAGGCGACGCGCCCCGCCGCGAACACCGGCCGCACCAACTCGGGTGAATCTCCCGCGAGCTTGACGAAAAAACCTTGCACGGAAGCCCGTTCGTCGAGCGGCACATCCAGCCGCCAGGCCTTCGGCACCTTGAGCGCGTAGATCGTCGCCGGCACATCGGACTTGCCGATGGCGAACTCGCAGCGGTAGTATTCCGGCAAGTTGAATTGTTCGGCCTTCGGCTGGGGAGGATTTTCGCGCGTCACCGATTTCACGCGGCCGGAAAACTCGAAAATCTCGCCGCGGTGGGGGGCGGGTTCAAGGGCCAGGCGGTCCCAGTCCGGATCATGCTGCTTCCAGCGATCGATGTCCAACAGCGCGAAGCGCCGAATCGTCATCAGCAATCGCCAAAGCGTTTCTCGCTCGTTACCCTCCAGCGGCGTGCCGTCCTTCAGGGCGCTCAGGCGGCTGGCGTCCAAACCCAAGAGCGTCAACATCTCCCTGGGGCCGGAGATCGGCCCCGCGCGGGCGCCGCCGGTCGTGGCTTGCGCATGAGGGGCCGCCGTGCGGTTTCGGGACTGCCGCGAATCGTCCAGAGGCTTGGCGGCTGGCTGCCGCGGCTGGTCCTGTTGCCGGTGTTGGTCCTGTTGCCGGTGTTCGTCCTGTTGCCGGTGTTCGTCCTGTTGCCGGTGTTGGTCCTGTTGCCGGTGTTGGTCCTGTTGCCGGGGCTGGTTCTGTTGCCGGGCTTCGGGGCGGCAATCCAAGGGAGGGCCGTCCCCGGCGGCAGTCGCTGGTCCATGGACGGCCCATGCCGTCGCTTGCAAGCACACCGCCCAGAATCGGGCCAGGCGGCGCGTCGCCCTGAACATGCCGTCGCGCCTACTCCTCATGGCTTTAGGCCAACACCGCGCCGCGTGCGCGCCAGTACGAACCACACGACCGCCAGGCTGAACAACGCCGCGCCGATCAACGCTCCGATCAGTCCGGTCGGGTCGAACGGCTGCGCGGCTGGCCGTCCCTCGACGACCGCGGTCAGGCGCCGGGTCACATTGCGGGCGAGCAACAGCGGGGCCGTGCGGATGCCGTCGCCGGCCTCGTAGGGTATTCGTTTGTAGAAGAACCCGGTGAATTCAACCGGCACGCGGACCTGCTCGCCCAACGGGAAATCGTCGCCGAGCTCGAGGAAGTAGGCGAGCACCACTTCCGCTCGGTCGTCGGGCTTGATGCAGGTCTTGTAATACGTCGTAATGCCGTAGGCGTTGGGCGGAGGTCGCCGAACCACCGCCGATCGCACTTCGCCCCGGAACGTCACCAGTTCCCCACGGTAGACCTTGGGCTGCGTGAATAATTGCGTGAACGTGACCGGGCCGCGCGACGAGCGCTCGATCTCCTTTGGACCGTGCTCGGCGAGCACCTTGAGCAAGTGGTAGTAGGCGTTGGCCTCGCTGGCCCGGAACGGCGTATCGTCGTCGACCTGCGCCAGGAAATCCGCGCGCACGCCGGAAAAAAAAAGCTTTCCAGGAGGGAGTTCCCGCACCGGTTCGTCGCGAGCGATGAACTCGTCGGGAGCCAACTCCGCGCGCGGCACACGCTTGAGCTTCGTGTCGATCGGCGCGCCCTCGGCCCTCTTGCCCGGATGGTTTGCCGCGGCGCCCGGGGCGTCGCCGCCGCCGCCCGCACGAGGCGGGGCGAGTAACTGCAACATCCACGGCAACCAAATGGGGTCGCGGGCTTTGGTCATCAGGAATACCACCAGTCCCGCGGTCAGAACCAGCATCAGCAGCTTGAACTGTTCGCGGCGGCCGAGGTAATTCGGCGTGGGGCGACCTTTGCGGCGAAAATCGAGCATGGTGTCATTCTACCCTGAGGAGGCCAAGGCGACAAGTTTCTCCCGAGTATGCACGAGTATGCATTCGTTCCGACACGGCCAAACTATTCCCCTGGGGATCAATCCGTTGGGTGGCACCGCCCAGCAACACCACTCCCCAGAATCGCCATTGTGGTGTAGGCGTCCCGCCTGCCGGGCGGTTCTGCTGCCAGGTGGGAACTCGCATTGGGCGCCAATTCGGCGATACGTGTCGACGCTTGGCGTCGTGCTGTCGGCCCGAGGGGCGCCTTCGCGGGCTCCGAAAAAACTGGCAAAACCGTACCTTTACCCGACGAAAGCTTCGGCGCGAGTGGCACAGATGGGCCTTGCGGGCGAAGCCCGCCTGCGATAGGTTCGTTTCAAGCCATTCCCCGCAACGCAAGGAGGTCATGGCCGTGGCACGTCGCAAGTCTTCCCAACCGAACGAGATGGAAGTTCATTCTAACACACCGGCGATCGACGTTCCGGCGTCGACGGTGTACCAACTCAAGATCACCCTGGCGGGCGTCAAGCCTCCCGTCTGGCGCCGCGTCGAAGTGGCCGATTGCTCGCTGGCCGAATTGCACGAGGTGATCCAGAACGTGATGGGTTGGGATTTTTCGCACCTGTACTGCTTCGAGGTCGGCAAGCAACAGTATGGCCCTGACACGCTCGACGACGTGGATGAGGATGATGGCGAGATTCGCCTTAGCGACCTGGTCGAGTCGCGCACCAGCAAGTTCCGCTACACCTACGACTTCGGCGACAATTGGGAGCACGAAATCAAGATCGAGAAGACGCTCGCGGCCGAGAGCAAGGCCAAGTACCCGCGTTGCACCGAGGGGGCGCGGGCTTGTCCGCCGGAGGATTGCGGCGGCACTTGGGGATACGAGAACTTCCTGGAGGCCGTCCACGATCCCAAGCACGAGGAACACCACGACATGCTCGAATGGTGCGGCGGCAAATTCGACCCCGAAGCGTTCGACGTCAAACGGGTCAACAGCGCGCTCAAGCCGCGAAAATGATACGATACTCGTTCCCACGCTTCGCGTGGGAACGGCTTCGCGGACGGTTCCTCGCCGACGTCGCCTCTGGCCTCTGGCGGGTCGCGCCGGTCACTGCTGCTCATTTCCATGACGCTCAGCGATTGCTGGGTCCGTGTCCTCAAAGCGCGGCGGTATTGATGGGTCTCACTCATCCTCGAATGTGATCCCGTTCTCGACAACCTCGCGCATATCGTCCGGACAGCTCGCCCAGGTGCTCTCGTAGGTCGCCTCCAGAGGGACAGGAACGTAGCTATCCGGGTCGAGATACACCGCCATGTCGGGTAGCCGGTCTCCGACGGCAACAGGTTCGACGTAAGCGACTTTGGGCACTCGTCCGACGTACGTGGCGAGCGTGAGCGGCTTGTCCGCCGTTAATTCAAAGGGCCGCTCTTCGATCTCATCCCAGATCGCCTTGTGGATTCCTTGCGGGTCGCGCAACGAAGGGGGAAAGAGGTCGACGACCAGAACGTGAACCGAGTGGCGGAGGAAATCGACCGTCTTATCCACGAATGCCCGCAAGGCCGCACGGCTCGATTTGTTCCCGGGCGACACGATTTCGATGATCGAGACGACGTTGCCGAGTGAATGGTGAACGGTCACCCGGTTGGCAACGGCGGCGTAGGTTTCCGACTCGGCCAAAATGACGTGGCGCGTTTTCGGCGGGATGGCAGTGACGACTCCGCCGCCGAATGGCTCCGGCGCGCGGCGCGATCGCGTCCGCCGCTCGAGCGTCACGACATCTGGAATCAGCCCGGCGGCGTGCTGTTCGACGAGGGCCGAAAAGCCTTTCGGCAACAATCCGCCATTCAACGCATTGCGGATGGCGATCGTCCACGCTTGATGAAAGTCGTGGAACAAATTGGCGTCAACACGTTTCCAATCGTGGATCGGCACGGTGGGTTCTCCTGAGCGGGCGACATGCCGATCATTATAAAGTCATTCCTTCACGTCGGCGATGGGAAAACGGGACGCGGAGCGTGGCCATGAACCACGGACGCGCCGCGGCGCGCCGAGGCCAGTCTCTCCGGCTCCACGACCGGCCCCGCCAACACGGTCGGTTCCGCGGGCACGCTATCCCGCCATCAACACGCCGCCGCAGACGTTGTACGCCTGGCCGGTTACGACGCCCGCGACGTCGCCGGCCAAGTAGACCGCCAACGGAGCGATCTCCTCGGGCTCCAGCCGGCGGCCGAGCAGCGTCTGGGCCGCCTCTTGGTCCTGAAACGAAACCCCACGCCGCTGGGCGTCGTATTCGATGCGGCGGTCGCTCATCATCGTGTGAACCGGGCCAGGGCAGATCGCGTTGACCGTGATCCCCTCCGCCGCGACTTCCAGTGCCAGCGTCCGAGTGAGCCCGAGAACCCCGTGCTTGCCGGCGGAGTACGCGGCCCCGTGGAGCGTGCCGATCTTGCCGGCGATTGACGCCACCGTGATGATCCGGCCGAACCGCCGGGCCAGCATGTCGGGCAGCACGGCCTTGCACAGCAGGTACGGCGCCGTCAGGTTCACTGCCAGCGACAGATCCCAGAAGGCGTCGTCGAAATCGACGACCGGTCGAGGGTCGGCGCTGCTGCCGATGCCGGCGTTGTTGACGAGGATCTCGATCGGCCCCAAAGCCTGCTTGACCTGGGCGACAACCTGCGCCGGCACGTTGCGGTCGGCGAGGTCCGCGGAAATCGCAATGGCCGTGCCGCCGGCCGACTTGATTTCCTCGACGACCTCATCCAGCTCCTTGGCCGTTCGCGCCGTTACCACGACCTTGGCGCCCTCGCGAGCGAACGCCAGCGCGATGGCCCGGCCAATTCCCCGCCCGGCACCAGTGACCAACGCAACCCGATCTTGAAGCAAAGGCATTTTCCATCCTCCAGGCGGTTCGATTTTCAAAGGTTGGCGCGTCGCAATGACGATTCTCACTTGGCCTCGGCCAACGACCCATTCAACACCACGCTTTCCACCTGCGTTTCACCAGCCAGGCTTCCGCCGTGAGAATGCTCCCGCTCTCGCTCGGCTTGATCGGGTACGCTCCCCAGGATCCGTCTCGCTGCGCATACAAGCAGGTGCCGCCGAATGATCCGGTCATGCTCGCGGCCGAAAACCAGACCAGCACCCGCGTTCGATCCCTGCTGGTCTCCACGATCTGAGGAACCCGGTGGTAGGAGTACCACGCGGAGGGTTCCGCAATCACATCGAGTGGAAGCCGGAAATAATGGAACAGGGCATCCTGCGCGGTACAAACGGCTCCGGTGTCGGAGTAGACGAACTTGTACTTCCCTACCCTCCTCACGGGCAGGCGGTGCAAGCCTTTTTTTGCTTTCCGAAGAACCTTGTCGACAGAACCGAGTCCGTGGAACTTCCCCTTGGTGTCGCTGGCGACGACCTTGATGAGCTTCTGTGCGGATCCTTCGGCAACTTCGTGCCAGCTTCCACTTCGGCGTTCCACTTCCAGAAGCAAAGTGCCCTTGGCAGCGGCCAGTGGCGTGATCCTTCCCAGGATTTCAGTGGCGGGTTTGCCTTCTTCTTTCAGTTCCCTTTCGAGGTAGAACCTGCCTCTCAGCGCCCGCACTTGAACACCGAGGTAAGACAAAACGGGAGAAGCGACCACAGCCCTGGTCATTGCCGCCAGGATGGTGCTTTTTTCCTTTTCGGTCAGCCGCCGTGCTTTGGGCCGGGGGATCCGCTCCGGCCAGCGATTTCGCCGCCATCTCATAGGCATGTTCCTTTGTTGATCGCCCAGGCAATCGAAACCTGGCAGTAGGGCCTCCAGCGGATCTACTTGCGATTCGCAGCGGCCGGGCATCGCCGCATTGTAGCCAATCCGTAGTCCGTCGCCCTGGCCTATTGTGGATTCCCAAGGCCGCTCGGGGGCCGTGGGAATCCAGGCTTCCGGCGGAAGCGGCAAGTCGATGGGCGGCCGGAGGGCCAGCATGGTCGCCGACGAGGGGAAGGTGGCGCGCTTGCTCTGCCTTGGCTACCCGTTTCACCCGACCGGCAAGCCGGAGAGGAAGGCTTCGGGTCGAGCACCTGGCGGCCCTCAAGACGCCGACATTGATCCTGCAAGGCACACGCGACCCGTTCGGCAGCCAGGAGGAGGTCGCCGGTTACAAGCTTTTGTCGGCGGTCCAGGTCCATTGGCTTGCGGACGGCAATCACGACTTCAAGCCGCGCCGCGCTTCCGGCCGGATCGAACATGACAATTGGACCGAGGCGCTCGACGCGATCGAGCGGTTCGTCATGGGGTTGGAGCCGGAAACCTAACCTAAGAGCCCATCCCAGAGCTGCCTACGGTGGCGATGCCGCCCCCCGTCCCCAGGCCCGCCATGCCATTGATTCCAGCCGGCCCACTGGAGAGCGGTTTGGCCACCGCGGTCTGCGGGCTGGGCTGGCCGGTTGCCGCGGCGGGCGCCATCTGCTGGATCGGCGTCATCAGTTGCTGCTGGGGGCCACCGAGGTGATATCTGATCTTGTCGAGGATCGAGCCGTGATGATGCCCTCGTAGGGGGCGGCGATCTCCTGCAGCACCAAATCGACGTTCAGCAGGGGGTCACGGACACTGTTTGCGATCGTCTGGAGGGCCATCGGTTTGACCCGTGAGCCGTTAATCCGAAGCCGGAACAGATAGACCCTGCGCGACTTGTTCTCGCACGAACCGTTGATCGTCGTCGTTGAGCTTCTCGAGCGGCACGGTAACGAACCTGTTGTTGGCCTTCCTGAGTCGCACCAATTCACCTTCAAGAGCGACGAACACCGCTTCAATCTCGTGTTTGCCAGACCGATCCGCCCATTTCCTTAGCGGGCGAGCATACGCCGATTTATCCAAGGGTTCGATGTGGTCAATCATTGACTTTGGATACCGGCCGCGGCTTCCGCTTAAGCCGATGAGTACGTAGCTGTCGGTTTCATCAACGTAATCGAGAATCGGGCGGGGCTTGCCTTTCGCGAAATGAACGATGTACTTCTGTATTGGTCGAGCATGGCGTGGGGACGCCTCCGTTTTTGGCAAATCAGGTTTATTTTGATCTCCTCGGTGTCGTTCGCCGCCTTGCTGATGCCACTAGGCTCGGGCGTCCAGCGGCACTGCTCGTCGGGACCGCCGCCGGAGCAGGTGCTGGGAAACCTCGACGCCCAGGGCCCCTCCTGCGACATCTACAGCTTGGGAGTGATCCTGTACGAATCGCTCACGGGTCGATTGCCTTTCGAGGGCCCGTCAGGCGCCGTGATCGGCCAAATCCTGGCCGTCGAGCCGGAACCGCCGTCGAAGCACCGCCCGACGCTTGACCCCGCGCTGGAGGCGATCTGCCTGAAGGCCATGGCGAAGCAAGCGGCGTCGCGTTTCGCGTCGATGAAGGAATTCGCAGCCGCATTGTCGGAATACCTGCGCGGTGGGGCGGCGGCGGCGCCGTCGCCCTACCCGGTTGGGACTGACACGCGGTTGCCGCGGCCGCTCGACAGGGAATTCGCCGCGTCCGCAACAGCGGCGCCATCGGCCGACCTTCCGCAATGGTCCGAGGCGCCCACGGCCCGAATTCGAGCATTGCCATCAACGACCGGTCGCACGCGAGGTTGGAATTCGGCTCGGCGACTACGGCATTTGGCGGCCATCGCGGGACTATCGGCGGTGATCGTCGTGGTCGGGATTGGCGTCATCACGGCGCCGCGGAAGCAAGACGGTGGGGAAATGGTGAAGATGAACCCCGGCCAGATCGACCCAAAACCGCCGCCGCAGCTGGCGGCGCCACCGCTCGCCATCGCGCCGTGTACTCCGGAACAGGCGAGACAGCACCAGGAGGCCTGGGCCAAGTACCTCGGGGCGGACCCTTTCAAGACCAATTCCATCGGCATGAAGCTTGTCTTGATCCCGCCGGGGAAATTTCTCATGGGATCGCCGCCGTCGGAGGTTGGTCGCCGAGAGAACGAGCTTCAACACCGTGTGCGGATCACGAAGCCGTTTTACCTGGGCGCGTACGAGGTGACGCAGAGAGAATACCAAGCCGTGATGGGGAATAATCCAAGCTATTTTTCGCCGGAGGGCGCTGGCAAAGACGAGGCGCGCGGCCAGGACGGCAGTCAATTCCCAGTCGAAAATGTTTCGTGGGACGACGCCAACGAGTTTTGCCGCAAACTGTCGGCCATGGCCGCGGAGAAGTCGGCGCGGCGCGTCTACCGCCTGCCGACCGAGGCGGAATGGGAATACGCCTGCCGAGCCGGCACCACGACGCCGTTCCACTTCGGTGGCCAGTGCAACGGTGCGAAGGCCAACTGCAATGGCAACTTTCCGTATGGAACGAACGTCAAGGGTCCAAACCTGGGTCGAACAGCGCAGGTCGGTTCGTACGCGCCGAACCCATTCGGCCTGGGCGACATGCACGGGAACGTCTGGGAGTGGTGCTCTGACTCGGCCGCCGCCGGCTCCTTCCGCGTGATTCGCGGCGGTGGCTGGAACGACGTCCCTGTCGTCTGTCGTTCCGCCCGCCGCGGCAGCGTCGAGCCCGCGTACCGTGGCAACTTCATCGGTTTTCGGGTGGTTCGCGCGCGTTAGTTCCTGCGGCCCAGTCGTCTTGTACTCTGAATCTCTGATCTCTGTTCTCTGCAAACGGGGCGCGGGGGGCATCTCGATGGTGAATCAGATGGCGGGCTACCACGCCCCGGCGCCGCGCGAGAAAGACCCCATTGAGCTTGACTAGCAAGCAAGTTAATCCAGCGCGGTCGATTGTCAACCGTCTGAATCCGGGCGGCTTGGGCGTTGGGTGACGCGACGGCCTGAACTCTGGCGAGTCCCGCCACAGACGGTAAGCTATCCTTGACTGACCTGCCACACGCCACCGGGTCGCGCGACCACTCACTACTCACTACTCACCACTGACCACTGCCCACCATGAACACTCCCGCGATCAAGAAGCTGCGGCAAACATTGGCCGCCGACCAACCGGCGTACGGCCTGTGGGTGACGCTCGAATCGGCGAGCATCACCGAGATGGCCGTCGCCTTGGGCGTGGATTGGGTCGTGATTGACGCCGAGCACGGCCACCTCGATTGGAAAGACATCCTGGCCCACCTGCGGACGACCGTGCGTAGCGAGACGGTGGCCTTGGTGCGGATCGCCGAGCTGAACGTGGCCCTGATCAAGCGCGCGCTCGACATCGGCGCCGACGGCGTCGTGGTGCCTTGGATCGAATCGGTCGAGCAGGTCCGGCAAGCCGTCGCTTTCGCGCACTACCCGCCCGACGGCCGGCGCGGGATCGGCGCCGAGCGGGCCACCTGCTGGGGCAGTTGCTTCGGCGCGCATGTCGCGGAGGCCGACGAACATGTGCTTGTCGTGCCGATCATCGAATCGGTACGGGCGGGGCGCGACATCGAGTCGCTCTGCCAGGTGCCGGGTGTCGAGATGTTCTTCATCGGGCCGGCCGACTACTCGTCGACGGCGGGCTATCCAGGCCAATGGGAAGGACCGGGCGTGGCCGAACAGATCCTGCACGTCAAGGACGTCGTTCGCCGGCACGGCAAGCACTGCGGCCTGCTGGCCACCAGCAACGAAAACCTGATCGAGCGCCGCGAGCAAGGGTTCCGCGTACTGGGCCTGGGGCTCGACGGAGGCTTACTGCTGCGCAGCCTCACCGGCGCGCTGGCCACGGTGGGCCGCCAACGCCGGATTCTGCCCACGTTCGAGCCGGAAAACCAGCCGCATCCCGCGGCGGCGCTTCCCGCGGCGAGCGTGCCCGACACGATGAAGGCCGACCGGCGCGAGGCGATGAATCCGCTGCCGGCCGCGGCGCGCGTCGAGATCGAGCGCGGCGTCATCTTCCGGCCGCTGGTTGGGGCGCACAACCAGGCTCGGAACCTGACCACCGGCATCGTCAACTTCATGCCCGGCGCCGAGTTGCCCTATCACACGCATCCGCACGCCGAGGCGGTGACCGTCTTGCAGGGGCGGCTGGCGTTCGAGGTCGAGGGACGGCGTTACGTCCTGGGCCCGCTCGACAACATCTACGTTTCCAAGGAACTGGCCCACCACGCGGCCAACCTCTCCGCCAACCAGCCGGCGGTGGTCCATATCGCGATGGCCAGCCACGCCCCCAGCCGCACGCTGGTCGAGCGCGATTTCGCTCGCCGCGAGATGGGCGACGACGCGGCCGGCGCGCCGGGCGCCGAGCGAGTCAACCGGCATGCGACGACGGCCTGGTACGAACCCAACCCCGGCGCGCGGTTTCAGGATTTCTACAACCGCGACCTGGGCTGCCCCGAAATGAGCGGGGGCTACGGACTGTTCCAGCCCGGCGGCCGGCTGCCCTGTCACATCCACGACTTCGACGAGTCGATTTCAATCATCCAGGGCACGGCCACCTGCGTGGTCGATGGGCACCGTTACAGCCTGGCGAACCACGCCACGGCCCTCTGCCCGCGGGGAACGTGCCATTATTTCATCAACGACACGCGGGAGCCGATGGCCATGCTCTGGGTCTACGCCGGCCCCTTGCCGCAGCGGCTGGTCATGCGGGAAGCTTGTTGTCACCCGGCAAATGTAGGTTAGCCTTTCCAGGCGGACAGGACCGTGTGAAATGAGGCGGCGCAAACTCCCGTCAGTCTGGAAAGCCTAACCGACGTAGGGTGGGCACCGCCCACCAACCCACGCGCGCAAGAAAGTACCGAACCGGGCGAAAACTGCTGAAGGTCGGCGACGCGCAGCCAGAGTACCTTCGGCGGCGGCACCTCCCATTATAGTTGAATGTCCACCCGCGCACAGCGTTCTTTACCGCCGACCGCTCGCGGGATACGGAACGCCACGGAGGGCGTTCCCTACAGAATCGGGCTCGCGTGCCGATCTTAGCTTTGAAGAGCTTCGAAGAGAGCCGTCGCGTCAAACGGCGTAGCTCACTACTTCGCCTTCGGCAATTGCTCAATCCACGCTCGGATCAGCTCGGCGGCCTGCGCATCGACGACCGACGTCGCCAAGGGCGGCATCCGGCCCTGGCCAAGTCGCGTGATCCGCTGCAAGAGCAGCGACCGATCCGGCTCGCCGGGGGCGACGAGCTTCGCCTCGGCGATTCCGAAGGCATGGTGCAGCGGGCTGACCCCGACAATGTTGGCCTTGGCAAGTTCGGTCGTGAAGGCCAACTCCATCCGGGCGTTGCCGCCGCCGTCGGTCACATGGCAATGGGAGCAGTTGGCGTGCAGGTACGACCGCGCACGGGCTTCGATCGCGGCCGTCGCGTCAGCCGGATCGGTCAGCCGCGGGTAGGCGCCGGGCGGCTGCGATAGCTTCTCCTTGAAAAGCCCGGCGTGGCTGAAGGCGCGAAGCTGGTTGTCGACCATGCCGCCGTAATCGTGGTCGCGATTCATCTGCGGCGTGGTCAGCCCAAGCACCCACTGGGCGGCCCGCGAATGGCACATCATGCACTCGGCCCGGCTGGGAAAACGCCACCTCTGCGCGCGCTTGCCGTCCGGCGCGGCGGGGTCGGCGATCGCGTAGTCGCGGTTGGTGCCGGCCGCGTCGACCAGCGTGGCGTCGGTCTGCTCGTCGTTCCAGAGGTACGAGTATCCGTGCCATTGCCCTTCCTGCCGTGTCAGGAAACGAGTCTCGACCCGCCGCCGTGAAGCCGCATTGCCGGGCTCGAGCTGCAGCGAGAATGTTTTGACCAGCACCGTCCCCTCAGGCGAAACCCACGCGGTGTCGGCGTGGAACTCGATCGTCGAGTCGCCCGGCAGGCCCAAGAACCGCTCCTTGTACGCCCCGTCGGACCAAAGCGGCGAGTTGACCGAGTAGGAAACCAGCCACGGCGCCGGGGTGTGCTCGGCGACCGAAGCGAACACGCCCGACTCGCTCAGCTTGCGGGGAAAATCGCTCTTTGCCTTCAATGGCTCGGCGGGCGCTCGCTCAAGCTGGTACAGCTCGCCACCGATGAGATCGGCAAAATAGATGTCGCCGGCAAGGTCAGTCCCGAAGGCGAGGAACTTGATCCGCGCGCCGGCCAACTCTCCCTGCCAGGTGACTCCGCCCAGATGGTAGCGGAAGCCCCAGACGCGGCCTGTCTCATGGTCGCCGTAAAGGTAGACGCCACGCAGTTCGGGAAACCGCTCGCCGTGGTAGACGAAGCCGCCGACGATCGAGCGGAACTCGGAGTGCGGGTGTTCGACCACCGGCGGCACCAGCGGCGTCGGGCCGCGCCGGCGCTCGGCGTAGAAGGGATGGCGGCCTTCCATCACGCTCCAGCCGTAGTTGCCGCCGCGCTCGATCAGGTAGATCATCTCCCATTGGTCCTGGCCGATGTCACCGAGCCACAGCCGGCCCGTCGTCCGGTCGAAGCTGAACCGCCACGGGTTGCGCAGCCCGTAGGCCCAGATCTCCGGCCGCGCTCCAGCCACGCCAACGAACGGATTGTCGGCCGGCACGCGGTAGGGCTGCTCGCGTGTCGCGCCTTCCACGTCGATCCGCGCCATCGTCGCCAACAGGTCGGCCAGATCCTGGCCGGTCTCCTTGGGGTCGGAGCCGCCCGTGCCGTCGCCGGCCGAGAGATAGAGATAGCCGTCAGGCCCGAAGGCCAGGTCGCCGCCGTTGTGCCCGGCCGTCTCCCATTCGAGGATCACCAGCTCGCTATCGGGCTTCACGCGCCGCGCCGGCCCGCGCTCGACCTCGTACCGCGAGAGGCGATCGGTGGGCTTTTCGGCCTTGGCGCTGTTGCCCAGCACGAACAGGTAGCCGTTCTCGGCGTAGCGCGGGTGGAACGTGAGCGAGTAGACCTCTCGGCCGCAATCGAGCAGCAGTTCGGTTTCGGCCGTTTCCTGATCATTGATGAAGGCCAGGATTTTACCGTCGCGCTGGGTGACGATGATGCGGTCGGTGTCCGGTTCGTTGGCCAGATACAGCGGCTGGTCGAACTTCAGCTTGGGGAACGCCCTCTGCACGCAGTAGGGGGGCGGCGGATCGGGCGAACCGACGACGCGCGAAGTGGTCCAGAGAGTTCGCACGGGAAGTCCGTAGGGCGGCTCGGCGGGCTGTGCGTCGACGCGCGAGGGCAACGCGACCGCCAGGAGTGAGGCGAGGAGTGGGAAGCGAAGCAGGAGTTCTTTCAACGTCGGCATCCGTACATTGGCGGCTTACAGGCGAGGGATTTCAAGTAGGTCGCAAATCTTCCTCGCGAGGGCCTCTCCAATTTCGCGATGCCGCGGCACCGGGGCGCGTCGTCGATTCGCCGGATTGCGGTACATGGAATGGTTCGCGCCTTGACGTAAAAGTTCGCACCCATATTTTTCCAGGTGCCGGATAAGATCGTGCCGTTTCATGTGGCGGGCACGTCGACCGTTAGGGTTTCCAAGACCGCCTCGCGCGGCGCCTCCATAGCCGCGTCCTCGCGATAGCTTTCCAGGAGCATCTCAACCACCTCCTTGATCATGGCGCGGGCCTCATTCATGTCCTTACCCTGTGTCATGGCGCCGGGCAATTCGGGCACGGTTGCCATAATCCATCCGTCTTCGATCGGCTGGTAAACTACCGTGTACTCGCGTTTCATGGTAAAACCCTCGAATGGTACGTGTGCCGCCAGTATGGAGTATACGATTGGATGTTGTGCCATTATAGGTCTCGACCCGAACTGTCGCCAGAAGTTGTTGGATAAGCCGCTGGGAGTCCGCATGAGCACCGCACCGAAGCCCCGCCACCGTTGGCTCCAGTTCAAGCTGAAGACGCTGTTCATGTTGGTGGCCGTGTTGGCGGCCGGCCTGGGTTGGTTCAAATGGAAGTTGGACCGTAAGCGGAACGAGCTCGCGGCCGCCAGCAAGCTTATAGATCGTGGCGCGGTACTCTATTTGGACTTTGGCACTGACCCCAGCGACCCAAGTTTGCCGTACCGGCTATTCGGTGAGCGCTTCGGTGAGCGCTGGCCAAGCATTCGCCAAAGCAGCAGCCACACGCCGCGTGCCGCAACCTTTCGCGAGTGGTTCCTTGCGTGAACCTTTTCCTGCCCGTCGGCGCGCGAAGGCAACGCCACCGCCAGGAGCGAGGCCGTAGCGAGGGGACATGCCTCACGCTTACTGGGTCATAGGGGACGCGACCGCCCCGCTCGATGTTCCGCCAGCGCCCGCTCGAGCAGATCGTCCAGGCGACCGTCGCGTTCGTCCTGCGCGATCTGCTGATCCCACTGGCGCTCGGCGTACTCGACCAGCCAGGCGCGCACCTGGGCCACCTGCTCGGGCGACAATTGCGCAATGGCCGTGGTGATTGCCTCGACGGTATTCATGGACATTCTAGTCCTGTCGTTTCTTGGCCGTGGTGGTAGCGACCACTAGGATCGTTCCGATAGCCAAGACGAGTAGACCGAGTCCGATCGCGGCGTAAGGTAGCAACCAGCTTTGGAACGCTTCTTGGGGAGTCATCCCGGAGAACTCCGAGGGTCTAATGTTAGTCCGGATTATTCATGGTCAGGGGGAACAGCGGGCAGCAGGAAGAACAACCTCCAAACTACCCACGAGCCACCTGCCCGTCCAGCACCTCAATAGGTCTACCGCACTCGGCAGCGGAAGCGCACGATGCCGCCTTGGCCCGGCTCGAGCGGGTCGCTGATTTCCCAACGCAGGATCAACGATTCGCCTTCGTTTTGCTGGTTGGAGAATTCGGCCTTGAGGCTCGATTGAGCGCTGTCGGCGACGTACTCCAAACGGGTCGTGAGGCTGTCGATGATCACGATGTTGCCCAAGGGCTGAGTGCCGACGTTGTCGAAGCGGAGCGTGAAGTCGATGGTCTCGCCCGGCAGGGCCGTCCGCGTCGAGGCGACCTTGATGATCCGCAGTTGCGGCTCGCGGAAATCCTTGACGGTGTACACCTCCTCGACCTGTTCGTCCTTGGCCATTTCGACGGCCGCCTTCTTGTCGAGCAGCACTTGCACCGCCTGGTCACCGGCCCAGACGATGGCCGCCTGAGTGCCTTCGGCCAGGCGGGCCTTTTCGGCCTGGTCGTACAAGCCCTTCTTGATGACGTGCAGGTCTTCAAAGGGCAGGAACGCATCCTGGAAACCAAAGGAGGTGAGCGTATTGGAAACGGCGCCGTCGCCTTGCCGCGTGCGGTAGGCGCCGGCGATCTTGGTGCCCACGTCGCCGCGGGCCTGCACGCGCTGCAAGCTGGTGGTGGCCTGCTCGATGTCGTCGTGGCGCACCAGGTGCTCGCGGAGCCTCACGCCGATCGGCTGGTCGATCTGCTCGCTGGCCAGGAACGTGGTCACGCTCCGCACGGCGCCGAAACGCGGGGCGTAAATATGCACCCGGTTCGATGGCTCGACCAGCGTGCGGCCGTCGAGCGCGTCGTAGTGGGCCACGGTGTCTTCCAAGTCGAGCCCTTCGACTTGCCAATCGGGCGCGACCACCACGGGCCCCTCGCGGTCGCCGCCGTCGCGCAGGTACTCATCGTAGGGCCACGGCTGCTTTAACCCCGGCGGTTGCCATGGGTTGACGGGCTCGTACGGCGCGGGCGTGTGGCTGTAAGCTTCGGGCGGCGGCCCTTCGTCGAAGCCGGGCGGGGGTCCGCCCGTCGAGGCCGTCGCGGGCAAGCCGTCGGGGCCCAAGGGCGAGAGCGGAGGCCCGCCGGCGCGCGGATTCGACCGGCAGGAACAAAGCAGCAAGGCCGCCAGCATGGCCAACGCGGCTCGCAACGCTGGGGCGGTCGAAATGGCGACTTTCATCGGATGGTACGTCCCCCCGCCGCGCCCCGCCTCGGCCGCGCAGCGCCGCTCGATTCCAGCCCTTTGGGCACGCCTTGAGCCGGCATGCGCGGCCGGAACCGTGTGAACGGCGGTGAACCGTGCAGGAAACCATCGTCCGGACCTTCCTCAAGATCGGGCACGCGTCCGCCCATGCGCACGATGGCCATGGGCCGTCCCCAGTGGTCGGCTTCTTCCAGCGGATTGACGCCCGGCCCCACGTCGAACCAGTCCTGGTCGTCGGGCCGTTCGGCGACCGGCAGTGCGAGGTTGGGGTCTTCGAGGTACACGACTCGCGTGACGAACTTGCCGTCGAGGGCCAGTTGCAGGTCTTCCTCGGTAAGCTCGATGGGTATCGGAAATCGCCGCCTTTCGCCGTCCGGCGGATAAAGACGGTCGATGACCTCGATCGTCGGATAGACCTCCAGTCCTTCGTATTGGGAAATGTTCGACACGCGCAGGCGATAAACCGGCGCGATCAGAAGGCCGACCTGGACCGGCCCGGCTTGCGGTTCGCCGAAATCGCCGTTGACCGCCAGTGAGATGCGGGCTCCCTTGGGTGCCCGGATTTCGACCGGCTGGAAATATCCAGGCAAAGGTCCACCCCGCTGGAGTCGCTCGCTTCCAATCGCTCCCGGCGGCTCGGTGCCGTCAAAGCGATAGTGGACCTTGGGAGGCTGGGCCGACAGCGGCAGCGTCGTCCACCCGCTCGCCAGGAACACCATCGCCACGTAGCGGGCGACTTGGGCCCGGCGCCGCGGGTAGGCGGACGCCGGGTTGCGGGGGTTAGGGACCATGGTCATGGACGGAGTTCCTCAAGGCGCGCAATCGGTGCATTCATCGGAGGCGGGCGAGGCGACCGTCTGGTGCTTGCTTCGCCAGGGTGCGCGGAACTTCAAGAGTGGGGTGCGAATCCGCTCGTGGATGTACAGCTTGTGCGGTGGTTTGGGATAACTCATACCCGGCGATTGCTTCACATGAACGCCGATTTTCTCGACCGGATTGGGAATGCGCATGTTCGTGTGGTTGTGGATGGTGTGCTTCTGCAATCCAGCCGGAATTCCCAGTGGAAGGTGCGGCGGGCCGGGCAGGCCGATCGGTGTGCCGCTGATCGGCATGCCGTACTGCGGAGCGGTCGCGCCGGCGACCAGGCCGGGCGGCAAGGCCATGCCGTTGCCGTTCAGTCCGCCGCCATCCGGTCCGCAATAGCCGGCGGCCACGGCGGCGTCGCCGTAGCCGGCGACACCGTCTTCACCGACCACTTCTTCGCCGCCGCCCACTTGCAGATCCTTGTTGCCCATGCGAACGATCGCCAGGATCGCGCCCCGGCGGTCGGCCTCGATGATCGGATCGATGCCCGGATCGAGCCGGGTGCTGACCAACGTGTCGATGCCGGCCAGGGCCAGTTCCTGGAACTCCGGGTCGGGCAGGTAGATGACCTTGGTGACGAAGTTGCCCGACAACACCTGGTCGAAGTCCTCTTCCGTGAACTGCATCGGGATGGCGTTGTGCGCCAGGTAGGCCTCGGTTCGCGGCAACGCGGGCCCGATCTCAAGCGTCGGATAAAGCTCGACGCCCTCGCGGCCGGGGATATTGGTGAGCTTCAGCCGGTAGATCGCACCCTGCGGAAAGTTGAAACGACCGGGGCAGATCAGCGGCTCGACATCGAACTGTCCGGGTCCGATTTCCCAGGTGACGATCATCCCATCCGGTCCGGCAAAAATGATCTGCGACCTGGCGCCGGGCATGGGTTGCACGCCGCCCGGCTCGCCCAACATCATCACGCCCGGCCCAGGGCCATCGACTCCGGGTCCGGGGTGCATAATTTGCTGCGCGGGCGGTAGATTGTTCGTGAATGGCGATTTGCAGCCGACAATGGCCACCACAATGCTCAGTAGGGTCAGCGGGTACTTCATCGAATCCCCCTCGGATCGGTCCAGACGCGCCTCGGGCCGTGGCCCGCGGACGCTTCTGGTGGTTGGTTTCCTGCGGCCGCGCGGACGGCCACATGTGGCGAAACATTGGCGTGGCTGGTTTGCCGCCGCCAACCTATAATTACCCAAGTAATTGGTCGGTTTGGTAGATCTCGATTCTTTGGCAAATCCGGCAGAACCCTAAGATGAGCTACCTCTCCCCCAGATTCGCGGCCGCCGGGGCTTTGGGCCGTTGGCGTGGTCTGCTCGGCCTCGCGATCCTGGTTTTGGCGGCGTGCAAGGCACGCGCCGAAGAGTCCGCGGCGCACAAGCTGCTTCGCGATGCCCGTACCGCCCTCGATTCGCACCAATGGGTTTCCGCTAAAATCCATCAGCAAATCGACTTGTACGAGCAGCAGTTGATCGGAAACGGCACCTACCGACAGGGGCCGCCCGAGAGCCATTGGATGCTGCTGGACTTGAAGGTCAAAATGGGCGGTACGAATTGGTTCGTGCAAGAACGGTGCGACGGCGAGTCACACTGGCAAATCCGGACCCAGGGAGCGACACGCACGGAATTGTCACGCATCGACATCACGCGCTTGCGCAAGGCCCGCGACGATTGGCAGGCGGCGCACGGCAATGCTCCCCATCTGGGCTTGGGTGGTTTACCGAAGCTGTTGGGCGCGCTGGATCAGGCATTCGAGTTCAAAACGGTCAGCAATGCGACGCTGGCCCGGCAGCCGGTTTACGCCTTGAGGGGACAATGGCGGCCTGAGCGGCTGGCGAAATGGCTACCCGAACAGAAAGACGCGATCGTCGCCGGCCGTCCGGTCGATCTGCGCCAATTGCCCCCCCCGATACCCGACCACGTATTCGTGTTGCTCGGCCGCGACGATCTGTTTCCGTACCGCATTGAATACGGACGCGACGATTCACCCATAGCGGGTAAATCGCGTATCCTGGTGGCCATGAACCTCGACGAGGTCGCGTTCGACGAGCCGGTCGAAGCGCGCGAATTCATGTTCGATCCGGGCGCCGCGCCGGTGATCGACCTGACGGAGATCTATCTGCAAAAGCTCGCCTTGCCGCCCAAGCCACGCTGAATCACTTTGCGGGATCTGCGGCCCTGGCTGACTGTTCCGGCGGTCCAGCTTGCACTGAAGAAGAACGGCCTGGCGGCTCGATCCGTAACCGAGGAAATGTCGTTTTGCCCCTATCCCAGAACCGCCCGGCAGGCGGGATGCGTACATCACAACGGGCGCTTCTGGGATAGGCCCTTAGCCCGCGGAGGACCGGCACATGAGCTTGTTCCACTCCTTGTTTGGCTTCTGGAATGCCCCGTCGCCCACCGAACTGGCGAGGCAAGTCGCCCAGCGTAGCTACGCCCTGGTGCGTGACTTGGTCGAGGGGCGCACATGGGCCATGAGCCGCGCGGAAGCACGCGGCTACGTGCGGGCAAAGGCCGGCCCGGTGATCCGCGCCGAGATCGCGGCCCTGATCCAGCGCTCCGGGCGTTTGGGCGAGCACGGTCAGTCGTCGGTGTTCGCGCTGGCCAGCGACCGCGTCATTCAATCGGTGCTGGCCGACATCGGACGTGAACAGGCGCGGCAACGCGACGCGAAACGCGCGGCGTAGTTGCGAGCCATGGTAACTTGGCTAAGTAACAGCAAGGTGGTTATTTCTTCGCCTTCGTCGCGGGGATCTCCAACCGGCAGCAGCCGAAATCGAGGTGCTCGGCCTTGCCGGACTTGGTTTCGGACTGGAACACGTCGGGATGCAGCCGGTAGATGATGAATCGGCCTTGCCGCTCGTCGAGCGCAATGCCCGCGTTGCGCAGGACGCCGAGGTGGTGCGAAACATTGACGATCTCTTCGCCCAGTTCCGCGGCGATCTCGCCCACGTTCTTGGGGCCCACGCGGAGGCACTGCACGATCTTGAGCCGATCGGGATCGGCCACCGCCTTCAGCAAACGGGCGCAACGATCGGGTTCAAGGTCGTCTGTCATGCCGGCAGCCAGCGATTGTTTTTGTCAACGGGTCTCGCCGCGTCCCGTTGGAAATGTGATACCGCCGCGGCGACCCTCATCATAAGCGGCAGCCGGCTTGGCCGACAACGGCTGGCTCGTGATGGCCAGCACTTCATCGCGCACGCGGCCGTTGGTGGCCACGGCCTCGGCGCCATGGATCGTGGGCCGTCCTTGCCAGTCGGTGAATGTGCCGCCGGCCTCCTCCAACAGCGGCTGCAAGGCGGCGCAGTCCCAGACGTTCATCTTGGGGTCGACCATCGCCTCGGCACGCCCCGTGGCGACCAAGAGGTAGCCGTAGCCGTCGCCCCAGGTGCGGCTCAGCCGGCTGGCGGCTTGCAAGCGTTCGTAGGCCTCGCGCCGGCCGGTGGCGTCGAACGTCTTGATCTCCGACGTGCAGAACAGCCCTTCGGCCAGCGTGGCTTTGGTCGAAACGCGCGCCGGCAGCGGCGCCGCGCCGGCGCGCGCGAACCAGGCTCCTAGCCCGACCGCCGCGTAGCCGGTTTCGTCGAGCGCCGGAATATGGACCACGCCGACCACGCACTTGCCCTCGTACTCGACGCCGATGAGCGTCGAGTAAAGCGGCACGCCGGAAATGAACGATTTGGTGCCGTCAATCGGGTCGAGGATCCAACGAAAACCCGAACGGCCCGGCCGGTCGGCCAGTTCCTCGCCCAGGATCGCGTCATCGGGAAAGGCGGCGGCGATCCGCAGGCGGAGATGCTGCTCCGCTTCGCGATCGGCCACGGTCACGGGCGATTGGTCGTGTTTCAACTCGACGGCGTAGTTGCCGTGGCGGAAATAGCCCAGCGTGATCGCGCCGGCTTCACGGGCGGCCGTCAAGGCCAGGTCCAGGCGTGGGGTCAGGTCATGGGTCATGGGTCATATTGCGGAGCGTGAGGCGAAATTGTAATGTCAGTATTCATGGGATGGTTGTTCCACTTGAGTCTAACCGGCTGGCCTTGCCACGACCAGCCATTTGAGGAAAGGTTGCGATCGTGGGCGCGATCTTCGATAAGATTCGCGAGGCGGTAGCCGATGGCCGTTATGTTGTTTCATGGCACGCGGACGAGCGTTGTGAAGAACGCGAAGTAACCGATTGGCAACTTGTTGCGGGGGTCGATGACGCAGAGTTGGTCCGAGAACGACCGGCTAGCAAACCAAATCCATCGATCGTGGTGCGGCAGGTCTTGCAGGACGGTTCCGAGGTTGAGGTCATTTGGTCTTGGATGGCGCAGAGTCGCCGTGCGAAACTCGTCACAGTTTATTTTTCGGATTGAGCCATGAGTGAGCGACGCGAAAAACGCAAGCGATGGGTTCAACGCGGGCAATATGCCGTGGAGGTTGAAATTGAAGTGGTCTATCCAGACGACGATCCCAGTGATGCGTGTCTGGAGCCCACCACGATCCGCTGGCTTGATGAAATCGCACGGCGAGCCGAGACCGGAGATGTCGATTACCTTCGCAGTGTCGGACGCGTCTTCCAAGCGGTGGCGCCCTAGTTGACGTTTGACATGGCTCGGCAAGAGAACGATCGCGAAGATTTGTTGGCCGAAGCGACGGCGCTGGTCGAGCGCGTCGAGTTGGCCGTGGTCGGCTGCGAGCAGACCGTCGTCGCTGGTTTCCGCCGCGACGGTTCGGCGAGTCTTTATTTTGGCCCCGAACCGGCTTACCACTTCAATTCGCTGGACGAGCTGCGCCGCGGATACGTCGAGGGGCTGCTTTACAAGGCGGAGCGAATTGCCGGGACGACACAGGTTGCTGGGTCCGTACAGGTTGCTGGGTCCGTACAGGTTGCTGGATCCATACAGGTTGCTGGATCCGTACAGGTTGCTGGATCCGTACAGGGCCGGCTGGTTTCGCTGCAGCGGCGCCGCGCGGCGGGCGAGGTTCAGCTCCTGCGACACGACCTGACCGTCGACGAGACCAGCCGCTTTCTCGACGCGCTGGCCGGCCGGCTCAGCGACCTCCGACAGGCGCTCGATCAAGGCCGATATCAGATCGTCGGCCAGGTGCCCGCCGACGCGAACGTGATCGAGCGCCTGCGTCATTGGCTCGGACGCCTGCCCGCGCCGATCGCCGTCGCCTCTTCGCCGCGCGTGCGGTAAACACGTCTTGACTTCAAAATCGACCGGCGTCTAAATTGTCGGTTTGTCCAGCCCATTTCGAGTGGGGGATTCCCGTGAAACCGGAACTCGTTCGATTCTCGACGCACCCAGGTTCATTCCGGGTGCATGCCAACCATTGCACGAACCCCGAATGCGACTGTACCGAGTTGAGGTTCGCGTTGCGGCAAGACGCGGAGGAAGGCGAAACCGGTTCGGAAGGCTTGCGATTGCTGCTACGAATCGACAGCGAAACCTGGGAGGAGATCGAGCCGCCGTCGCGGCCGGCGCCGATGGCCCTCTTGGTCCGGGAGTTCCTCGACGACTACCCGCCACGCGAGAAGCAGGCGCTACGGAACCGCTGCCAGTCGAAGAAGCGGGCGGCGCGGCGCATGCGACAGTACCGCTTCGATTCGAACTCGATCGCGAACGGAAAGCTCGTCGCCTTCGGCGAGATACTCGCGGATCGTCGCGCCGAGGGAGCCGCCTTGGCGTACTACGCCTATGAGATCGAGCACCAGGGCACTCAATACATCGTTGACGACCTTTATTGTCCGAATCCCGACTGTAACTGCCGCGAAGTCCGACTGATCTTCATTCGCTGCATGCCTCCCAGCGGTCCTGACGAGGTGAAAACCGCCGAGGACCATTTCCTGGCGACGATGCCCCTTGCGGGTCGGCCGAAGGTAACGGAGTGCTACGCATGCGCGCTCGAGGAGGCGAAGGCGATTCTCGCCGCCTGGTGGGACCGCCATCACGACCGCCTCCGCGACCACACATGGCGATACGACAAGGTCAAGGAAATCGCGCGCCGCGGCCCGTCGCGGTTGGAAGACCGGTGGTCGCGGCTTGAATTGCCGTCCGAGGAACCGGAGCCCGAGACCCACGTCAGCCGCGCGGGCCGCAACGACCCTTGTCCCTGCGGCAGCGGCAAGAAGTTCAAGAAGTGTTGCGGGCAAAAGAGCGGTATCGCCGGCGATCTCGAAGCGAGCGAACTCGAATAGCCTGCGATCATCAGCTTCATTTTCGTCGAACGACTGTCCGCCGCAGCCAGCCAAGGTCGCGGAACATTACAATGCCGTCGAACCGCAAAACGGCTCCTGGTTTACGGTAACAGGGCAACAACCTTGACTGTTATGCACTTCGCTATACCATGAGCGGTGGAGGATCCATACCATGGCCAAGCCCCGCGGCAACGGTCGAGCGAAAAAAGCCGGTTCGTCGACGACCTTGATGGTCCGGTTGGACTCGGATAGCAAAGACTGTCTGGTCCGGGCCGCCCATTTACGGCGGATCAGTGTCAGCGACTACGTGCGCGCGGTCACGGTCGCACAGGCAAGAAGGGAAGCGTTGGCTGCCGAGGAGCAGGTCATCGCCCTGACGCCGGAGGAGCAGTTGGCGTTCTGGGAGGCGCTGAACCGCCCCGTCGAATTGACCTCCGCTCAGAAGCGGCTCGGCGCCCTGGTGCGAGGCGAGGCGTGAAGTGCGTTCTGCTTCCGGCCGGCTTTTGTTTTGAGCGCCTCCGCCGAGCCCATCCGCGCAAGACATTTCGCTCGGGCCAAGAACAAGTGGACCACTGGTTGGCGCTTGTTCTTGAGCGCGCAGCGCCTCGCAGCAATGCTGACACCCGTAGACGAAATTATCTGACCGTGACACCCCAGACTGGAATCTTCACGCCCGTATGCGGTACACTAGACACCGGCGACCAAACCATCCGCGCCGGCCGTGACGATCCGCGGCCATGACGCAAGACTCCCCCTCAAGGACTCACCCTGTGAAACCGTCCCTCTCGAAAACGGCGCTGGCCGCCCTGGCCGCCGCATTGCCGGGCTTCGCCACGTCGGCATGTGCCGGCGAAACGCAGCTCAACGGTCACACCTTCACTCTGCCGCCGGGCTTTGAAATCGTTCAGGTCGCCGGGCCGCCCTTGGTCGACCGGCCGATTACGGCCGACTTCGACGAGCAGGGCAGGCTCTATGTGGGCGACTCGTCCGGCTCCAACGACAATGTGAAAAAACAACTGGCCGACAAGCCGCACCGTATTGTTCGCCTTGAAGACGCCGACGGCGACGGCCGTTTCGACACCCGCACCGTCTTCGCCGAGGGAATGATGTTTCCCGAAGGGACGATGTGGCTCGACGGTTCGCTCTACGTCTCGGCCCCGCCCAGCATCTGGAAACTCACCGATACCGACGGCGACGGCAGGGCCGACGTTCGCGTGGAATGGTTCCAGGGCAAGACGCTCAACGGCTGCGCGAACGACCTGCACGGGCCTTATGCCGGGCCTGACGGCTGGATCTACTGGTGCAAGGGCGCCTTCGAGGAGCAAACCTACGATCGCCCCGGCCGGCCGCCCCTGGTGACCCGCGCGGCGCACATCTTTCGCTGCCGGCGCGACGGATCGGGGGTCGAGCTGGTGATGACCGGTGGCATGGATAACCCGGTCGACGTCGTCTTCACGCCCGGCGGCGAGCGGATTTTCACGACGACGTTCTTGCAGCACCCCGGCGGCGGCCTGCGCGACGGGCTGATCCACGCCATCTACGGCGGAGTCTACGGCAAAGTCCACAGCGTGATCGAAGGCCACCCACGAACCGCTCCCGACGTGATGCCCGTCCTGGTCCATTTGGGGCCCGCAGCCCCCTGCGGCCTGACACGCTACGATTCCGACGTGTTCGGAGCGGAATACCGCGACAACCTGTTCGCCGCGGCCTTCAACATGCAGAAGATCACCCGCCACGCCCTGACGCCCGAGGGGGCAAGCTTCGCCTCGAAAAACGAGGACTTCCTGGTATCGAGCAACCACGACTTTCACCCCACCGACGTCTTGGCCGACGCTGACGGCAGCCTGATCGTGGTCGACACAGGCGGCTGGTATAAGCTCTGCTGCCCGACCTCGCAGCTCCACAAGCCCGACCTGCTGGGGGCGATCTATCGCGTGCGGCGCACCGATGCTAAGCCGCTCGACGACCCGCGCGGGCTTCAGTTGGCGTGGGCCAACGCGAAGCCCGACGAGCTGGCCGGCCGCCTGGCCGATCGACGGCCCGCCGCGCGACGCCGCGCCATCGAAGAGCTAGGCCGACGCGGGGAAAGCGCCGTGCCAACGCTGGCCGACGCCGCGCGGACGGCGAAATCGGCCGAGTCGCGGCGAAACGCCGTCTGGGCCGCGACGCGGATCGACGACGACGGCGCGCGCGGCGTCGCGCGCGCGGCGCTGGCCGACCAGGACGACACCGTGCGCCAGGCCGCGATTCATTCGGCCAGTGTGCGGCGCGATCATGCCGCGTTGCCTGAGCTTATTGAATTGCTTGGCGGCCCTTCGCGGCAGAACCGCCGCGCCGCCGCCGAGGCGCTGGGGCGCATTGGCGACCAGGCGGCCGTGCCGGCGCTCTTAGCCGCCGCCGGATCGGCCGCCGACCGAGCGATTGAACACTCGCTGACTTTCGCCTTGATCGAAATCGCCGACCGAAATGCCACGGCGCAGGGATTGGCGAGTTCCAACCTTCTCACCCGGCGCGCGGCGCTGGTGGCGCTCGACCAGATGCCCGACGGCGGGCTTACCGCCGAGATCGCCGCCCCGTTCCTGGAGTCCGAAGATGCGAAGCTGAATCAAACGGCGGCCTGGATCGTGGGCCATCATCCAGGCTGGGGCGGGGCGTTGGCTGGACATTTCCGCCGCAGGCTCGGCACTTCGGCCCTTCCGGCGGCGGAGCGAGCCGAGTTGGAGGGGCAACTGGCGCGTCTGGCCTCGGCAGTCGAGATCCAGGACTTGCTATCGGCGCGCCTGCGAGATACCACGGCCTCACGGGAAGAACGCCCGAGCGCTCTGGCGGCCATGGCTCGGTCGGGGTTGAAGGACATCCCCGCCGGCTGGATCGCCGGCCTGGCGGAAATTCTGAGCGGCGGCGATTCCGCGCTCGTCGCGCCGGCCGTGGCCACCGTGCGAGCGCTGGGGATCGCGCCGGAGCGGGCCGGCCAGCTCAAGCCGGCATTACTGAAAATCGCCGCTGCCGCCGACGCCCCGGACGAACTGCGCGTGGCGGCGCTGGCGGCCATGCCGGGTGGACTGGCGGAGGTTTCGGCCGACGCGCTGGCCTTTCTGTTGGCCCAGCTCGACGCCGAGCGAGCCGTGAGCACTCGCGCGGCCGCCGTGGAAGTGCTCTCGAAGGCCAGGCTGGCGCGCGAGCAATTGGACCAATTGGCCGACTCGCTCAAGATCGTCGGCCCCATGGAAATTGATCGGCTGTTGGGGGCCTTCGAGCAATCGGGCGACGAGCAGTTTGGCGTGAAGCTGCTGTCGGCGCTGGGCGACGCGCCGGCCCTTTCGGCGTTGCGGGTTGAAACGCTCAAGCCGCGGTTGGCCAAATTCGGCCCGTCGGTCCAGAAACTGGCCGAAGCGCTTTACGCGCGGCTTGAAGTGGGTACCGCCCAGCAGAAGGCGCGACTCGAGGAATTGCTGGCGTCGTTGCCCGCCGGCGAAATCCGCCGTGGGCAGGCCGTCTTCAACGGCAAGAAGGCGGCCTGCGCCTCGTGTCACGCGATCGGCTACCTGGGCGGCCGATTGGGGCCCGACATGACGCGCATCGGCCAGACGCGCTCCGACCGCGACCTGTTGGAGGCGATCGTCTTTCCCAGCGCCAGCTTCGTCCGCAGCTTCGAGCCGGTTTTGGTGACCACGCAAGACGGACGATCGTTCAGCGGGTTGTTGCTCAAGGACGCGTCCGACGAGATCGTGTTGGTCAAGTCGCCCACCGAGGAGTACCGCATTGCGCGCGACGACATCGACGAGATGTTGCCGGGCACGGTTTCCATCATGCCGCAGGGGCTTGACCAGCAGTTGTCGTTGCAGGAATTGTCGGACCTGGTGGCCTTTCTGCGGGCGTGCAAATGATTCTTTTCAGAGGCCAGGGGCTTGCCCCCTGGAGTTTCACGTTGGTCTCTAGATCGAAAGCGGCCGCATTCCCGTCGTCCGTGTCGCCCCGCAGGCCGCCGAAGGCGACCTGCGGGGCGACACGGGGAAAGGCAGGTAGTCCGGGGAGCCTGCGTGTGTAGATACGAGCGTGAAACTCCAGGGGGCAAGCCCCTGGCCTCAAAAAGATGTGTGGAACAACGAGGGCGTCAGCCCCACGAAGCTCTGCCACCAGCCACCACCTTCTCGTGACAAAACGTCTCATTCTGGGCCGCGCACAGTCTAAAGCCCTGAAGGGGCGACAGCGACCGTAGTTCGGCCGATTTCGCGCGGTTACAAGGTACTCTCAAATTCCCAACTCGGTCTTCACTGCCGCGAAGGCCTCGATCGCCGTCTGCAGATCGTCGCGCGTGTGCGCCGCCGAGACTTGCGCGCGGATCCGCGCCTTGCCTTGCGGCACGACGGGGTACGAGAAACCGACGACATAGACGCCGCGCTCGAGCATCCGCTCGGCCATCCGCGCCGCCAGCGCCGCTTCGCCGAGCATGATCGGTACGATCGGGTGTTCTCCCGCGACGATGTTGAAGCCGCGCCGCGTCATTCCGGCACGGAAGAAGCGCGCGTTTTCATGGAGCTTGTCGCGCAGCGCCGTCGAGCGCCCCAAGAGATCGAGCGCGGCCAGCGACGCGCCGACGATCGGCGGCGGCAACGTGTTGGAAAACAGGTAGGGCCGTGAGCGCTGCCGCAGAAACTGGACGATCTCGGCGCGGCCACTGGTGAACCCGCCACTGCCGCCCCCCAGCGCCTTGCCCAAGGTGCCGGTGATCACGTCGATGCGGCCCATCACGCCGTGGTGCTCGTGCGTGCCGCGCCCGCGCGGGCCCATGAAGCCCAGCGCGTGCGAATCGTCGACCATCACCAAGGCGTCGTACTTGTCGGCCAGTTGGCAGATCGCCGGCAGGTTCGCCGGCGTGCCGTCCATCGAGAAGACGCCGTCGGTGGCGATCATGCGGAAGCGGGTCGCGCGGGCTTCTTGCAACCGTGCCTCCAGGTCGGCCATGTCATGGTTGCGGTAGCGGAACCGTTGCGCCTTCGAGAGCCGAACGCCGTCGATGATCGAGGCGTGGTTCAACTCGTCGGAGATCACCGCGTCGTCGCCTCCCAGCAACGTCTCGAACAGCCCGCCATTGGCGTCGAAACAGGAGGAATAAAGGATCGTATCGTCGGTGCCGATAAACTCGGACAATCTTCGCTCGAGATCCTTGTGCGGCTGTTGTGTGCCGCAGATGAACCGAACCGAGGCCAGGCCGTAGCCCCAGCGATCGAGCGCCTGATGGGCGGCCGCGACGATCTCGGGGTGATCGGCCAGTCCCAAGTAATTGTTGGCGCACATGTTGAGCACGTCGGCGCGGCCTTCGGCGCCGACATGGGCGCTCTGCGGCGTTGAAAGCACGCGTTCGCCCTTGAACGTGCCCGCCACGCGGATCTCGTCGAGTTGCCTGGTCAGGTGTTGTTGGAAGGAGATAACCATCGCTGTGGAGGATCAGGGTTCGGGGTTCCCGGTTCAGGGTTCAGGCGTTCCGTCCCCGCTACCCTTCATTCCAGGTCAAAATCACTTTGCCCGACTGGCCCGAAAGCATCGCGTCGAAGCCCTGCTGGAACTCGGCGGCCGGGAAACGGTGGGTAATGACCGGGCTGATGTCCAGGCCCGATTCGAGCATGACGGTCATCTTGTACCAGGTCTCGTACATCTCGCGGCCGTAGATGCCCCGGATCGTGAGCATGTTGAACACGACCGTCGTCCAATCGATGGCCATTTCCGAGCTCAGGATGCCGAGCATCGCGATCTTGCCTCCGTGACACATGTTGGCCAGCATCTCGCGGAAGGCGGCGGGGTTGCCGGACATCTCCAAACCGACGTCGAACCCCTCCTTCATGCCCAGCTTCTCCTGGGCCTGGGCGAGCGTGCCGCCGCGAACGTCGAGCGCGAGCGTGACGCCCATCCGGCGGGCCAATTCCAGCCGGTACGGATTGACGTCGGTAATCACGACGTGCCGCGCGCCGGCATGGCGGACCACCGCGGCGGCCATGACGCCGATCGGACCGGCGCCGGTAATCAGCACGTCCTCGCCCAGCACGTCGAACGAGAGCGCCGTGTGGACCGCGTTGCCGAAAGGATCGAAGATCGACTGCACGTCGCGCGGGATCGCCGGATCGTGGACCCAGACGTTGGTCATGGGCAGCGCCAGATACTCGGCGAAAGCGCCGGGCCGGTTGACGCCGACTCCTTGGGTGTCCTTGCAGAGGTGGCGGCGGCCGGCCAGGCAGTTGCGGCAGTGGCCGCAGACGACGTGCCCCTCGCCGCTGACGACGTCTCCGGGCTGGAAGTCCTTGACGTTCGAGCCGACCTCGACGATCCGGCCCACGAACTCGTGCCCCACGACCATGGGCACGGGGATCGTGCGCCGGGCCCAGGCGTCCCATTGGTGAATGTGGACGTCGGTGCCGCAGATGCCGGTGCGGAGCACCTGGATCAGCACGTCGTTGACGCCGAAATCGGGGACGGGCACATCGTCGAGCCACAAGCCCGGCTCCGGGCGCCGCTTGACCAAGGCGCGCATTGTTTTCATCAGAACGTAGTCCCCAACGCCCAAGTTCCAACGCCCAACGCCGCCCGACCGGCAGTTCATTGTAACGTGCCGGCCCGCTTGACTCCAAGGGTGGTCGGGACGACAATCCTCGCCTTATGCCCGCCATCTTTGAATTCCCGCACGTCGTGACTGCCGACGAGATCGACGCCCTGGGGCACGCCAACAACCTCTGTTACTTGAACTGGATGCAGGCGGCGGCCTTGGCCCACTCCGCGGCGCAAGGATGGCCCGCGGAGGCTTACCAGCGGTTGGGGCTGGGCTGGGTGGTGCGCCGGCACGAGATCACCTACGAGCGGCCGGCGTTCGAGGGAGACGCCATCGTCGCCCGAACTTGGGTGGCCGGATTCAGGAGGGCCAGCTCGGTACGGCGCTACGACATGCTCCGCGCCGGCGACGGCAAGCGGCTGGCGACGGCGGCGACCTGCTGGGCGTTTGTCAACTACGCCACGGGGCTGCCCACCCGCGTGCCGCCGGAAATCGTCGAGTCGTTCGTGCTGGTCGAGGATGCGGCGTCGTTTCCCTCATCGCCGGCCAGGTTTTCCTAACCCTTTTTGGGTGGTCCGCAGTCCAAAATTCTTTTCCACCGCGGCGGAAAATTGTTGACATCCGGCCGCCCGGTCTGGTATAAATACAGTTGTGGGTTGGCCCTACGGCCAACGTCCGAACTGAAACCTCGGATACGGAGTGCTGCAATGCAAGATCCACCTGGTTTGGTTCTCTGAGGGGCGGCCCGTCAGGCTGTTCCTCGCACGGCTTTGTCGTACGAGTTTCCGTCACATTCACTCTGGATAAAGAACGACCTGCCTTGCCATCCGGCAAGGCAGGTTTGTTTTTGCGCCCTGGGGGCGCAGTGGCGCCGACCGCGCCGTAGCCCGCGACAGCCGATAGCAACAGCCGGTCGGCACTATGTTCGCGCTCGCGAAAAATGCCGAGGCGGCCCCTTGACGGTCGCCATAAAACGGGCAAGATGATTTGCTGATCGGGCGGCCGAAAGTTGGTTGCAGTCAATCACTTGCGCCGGCAGTTTTGTCTCGCCCGAGCAACGCTGGATCGGCTCATTCCCGAGCCAATGGCGCGTACGCGATGAGGCAACTGGTGCAGGCAGCGATTCTATTCCCCGAAACGCTGGGCTTCCGCGACGGCTCCGCCAGCGTTCATACCAGCCGCACGATGATGCTGGATGAGCTATCGCTCGTGATCGAAAAAGTTGGCCCGGCCGCAAGGGCCAACGACTACGTTGCGGCCATCGTTGAGGAAAATGCGTTGGGCAAGCCGACCCAGAGCACCCGTCAGCGGACTGCCAAACGACTCAGGGAGCTTTACGCCTTGGACCCGCGCTGCACCCTGTTTCGTCGGCTACGCCATTTTTGGACGGGCGTGCCGGCTGGCCGCCCGATGCTGGCTTTCCTGGCGGCTGCTGCGCGTGATCCACTCCTGCGAGAAACAACCCCATTCATGCTCTCCCTTCGGGAAGGGGAAAGCGTCGACGCTGGTGAGATCTCCGAGCACCTGCGGCAAGCGTATCCTGCTCGGTTCGCCGCGACCACTCTTCACTCCACGGCACAGAACCTCGCGTCGACTTGGACCCAGGCGGGCTATCTGCGCGGTAAGGTCAAGAAGTGTCGGTCGCACCCTCATGTGCCCCCCGTCGTGGCGGCATTCGCCGTCCTTCTCGGCTATCTTTGTGGCTTGCGGGGGAAGCTGCTCTTGGACTCGACGTGGACGCGGCTGTTGGATCGGTCTCCCGTCGCCCTGTCGGACCTCATGATCGAAGCCTCGCGCCAGGGCTGGCTCAATTATAAGGCGGCCGGCAACGTCGTCGAGATCACGTTCCCTGGCCTGTTGAAGCCACCGGAAGAGAAGGCCGCCGATGAGCAGAATTGATTTATTGCGCAAAAACTACCAACGGATTTGCCGCCTGCCGTGGGATCACAACACCGCCGGCCCGCAACGGGTTTGGCTGGCGGTTTACGACAAGGAAGACGAACGCAAGCTGCGATTGCGACTTGGCCTGTTCAGGGAAGCCACGGAACAGGCGGGCCACCACTGGCACGCCTTCGATTGCACCGACGCTTTTGCCGACTGGCTCGCCAATCCCCCCTATTCCGACTACGCCGAAAGTTACTTCGAGTCGCCGCCTCGGCTGGGAACCGCTCCGCTTGCCGCCTTCAAAAAGTCATTGGCTGCGGATCTGTCGAAAAGGCTTCAATCCGTCGAGGCGCCCGAAGATACCGTGGTTGCCGTCTATGGGGTGGCGTCCTTGTTCGGGTTCCTGCGGATTTCCGAGCTCCTGCCTTTGGTCGAGGACCACATTCGCGGACGGCTTCTGGTCTTCTTCCCCGGCGTTTATGAACAAGACAACTACCGCCTGCTCGACGCGCGCGATGGCTGGAATTATCACGCGGTGCCGATCACGGCCGGCGAAGGGGAGCTTCACCGATGATGAACCGAGAGGTCTACGAGAAAGATCCCCGCACCAATACTCTACTGAACCAGGGCGTGGTCAAGGTGACCTGCGGGTACTCCGAGCAGGAGTTGAAGACGCTTCGTTGGGAAATTGAGAACTTCGTTTGCCGAGACCAGTACGAGAACGGCGTGGACCGCATCCTGTCCACCTACTTGGCCAACCTCGATCAACCTGAGCAACCGGGTGTTTGGGTCAGTGGTTTTTACGGTTCCGGAAAAGGGCATCTGGTCAAGGTACTGCAACACCTTTGGATCGACTTCGAGTTCCCCGATGGAGCCAAGGCCCGCGGCCTCGCCAAGCTGCCGACGAATACCCATGACTACTTCAAGGAGCTGACGACGGCGGCGAAGCGTCTTGGCGGCCTGCATGCCGCCGCCGGAACCCTGGGGTCCGGCGCGTGCGAGAGCGTCCGCCTCGATCTCTTGAGCATCATCTTTCAGTCGCTCTCGCTGCCCGGCGAGTTTCGCACCGCGAATTTCGTGCTGTGGCTTCGTGACGAGGGCTTGGAAGAGGCCGTGATGGCGGCCATCGCCAAATCCGGGCTGGACAAGGACGCAACCCTGGCGAACTTCTACGTTTCGGATCCCATTGCCAAGGCGATCTTGAAGGAGCGTTCCGATTTCGCCAACAAGCCCGGCGATGTCAAGCTGCTGCTGGAGAAGCAGTTCCCTGAAAAGATGGACGTTTCCATCGACGAGATGATCGCCAAGATCAAACAGGCCCTCGGTAGTCATCACGCTCCGCGTGATGGAAACTCCGGCAAGAAAGGCAAACTCCCCTGCACGCTGATCGTGCTGGACGAGGTTCAGCAGTACATCGGCGACAGCGTGGACCGCTCCAAGGCGGTGCAGGATGTACAGGAGCAGTGCTGTGCCCGGCTGGGCGCCAACGTGATGTTCGTCGCCACGGGTCAGAACGCATTGTCCGGCACGCCGCTGTTGCAACGCCTCCAAGGGCGGTTCCCAATCCCGATCGAATTGCACGACACCGACGCGGACCAGGTCACCCGCGAGCTCGTCCTCAAGAAAAAGCCGTCCACGGAGCCGACAATCAAGAAACTCGTCGAAGACCATAGCGGCGAGATCGAGCGGCAACTGGCTGGCACGACGATTGCCTTCAACTCCCGCGACAGGCAGTTGCTCGTAAAGGATTATCCGATCTTGCCCGTGCGGCGGCGATTGTGGGAGCGGGTATTGCGCGCCGTCGACAAGGCAGGGACAGGCGCCCAGCTTCGCACCCAACTTTGGATTGTCTACGACGCCGTACAAAAGACCGCCGATCTTCCGCTCGGCAACGTGGTCAGCGGGGCTTTCTTGTTCGAGCACATCAAGACCAAGGTGCTGCAATCGGGTGTCCTGCTGCAAGAGATCTCGGAAACCATTGCTCGCCAGAAGCAGGAAGACGAGGGCGAGCTTCGCTACCAACTGTGCGCATTGATCTTCCTGATCGGGCAGTTGCCGCACAACAAAGAACCGCTTGACGCGGGCATTCGTGCCAACGCGGAGACGCTCGCCGACCTGCTCGTCACCGATCTGACCACCAGCAGTGCCGGACTTCGCAAGACGGTCCCCGAACTCTTGGAGAAGTTGGTCGCGTCCGGGGCCGTCATGCAGGTCGACGACGAATACCGGATGCAGACCCGCGAAGGCAGCGAGTGGAACCAGGCGTTTCAAGAGGCCCGCAACAAGCTGATCGCCGATGCCGGCAAATTGGCCGGCGAGCGGTCGCAACTGCTCAAGACGCAGTGCGGCGAGATCCTCAAGAAGTCGAAACTGCTGCATGGCACCAGCAAGGAAGCCCGCAAATTCGAGCTTCACTTCGGGGCGGATGCTCCGGACACAAGCGGTTCCACTGTGCCCGTCTGGATTCGCGATGGTTGGGAGGTCCAGGAGAAGACGGTCGTCAGCGATGCCCGTGCCGCGGGCGACTCCGCCGCCGTGGTCTATGGGTTCGTCAAGCCGACGAAGTCCGAGGAGCTCAAACACGCGATCGCCAGTCACTACGCCGCGACCGCCACGCTCAATGCCAAGGGTACGCCCTCGACGCCGGAAGGGATCGAGGCGCGAAAGGCGATGGAAACCCGCCTGGAGCAGGCCGAAGGAACCCGCAATGGTCTGATCGAAGAGATCCTCAACGAAACCGCCATTTACACCGCCGGGGGCGAGGTGGTCAACGGAATCCTGCTCGAAGGCAAAGTCCAGGACGCCGCAAGAGCGTGCCTCGACAGGCTCTTCCCGCGGTTTCAACTGGGCGACTCACCCGACTGGCACAAGGTTATCGAACGTGCCAAAAAGGGGGACGGCGACGCCCTGGAGGCCATGGGTCACAAAGGCGACCCCGAGAACCACGCCGTCTGCAAGGCGGTCATCGACTACGTCGGCAGCGGCAAAAAGGGTACCGATGTTCGCAAGCAATTCGCCGGGCCGCCCTGCGGCTGGCCGCAGGACGCCATCGACGCCGCCCTGATCGTCTTGGCCAACGGCGGCGTTTTGCAAGCGCGCAGCGGCAACGAGCCCATCGCCAAGGGCAAACTCGACCAGAAGAATATGACCGGTGCCGAGTTTCGTACCGAATCGGTGAAGCTCACCACCCAAGAATTTGTTGCCATCAGAGGCGTCTACAAGAAAGTTGGCTTGAACAGTTCATCGGGCCAGGAGTCATTGCACGCGCCGGAGTTCCTCAGCCGCGTCCATCGCCTCGCCGAGGATGCCGGGGGTGACGCTCCGCTGCCCAAACGCCCCGAGACTCGCCATTTGCTCGACATGGCCAACCGTGTCGGCAACGACCAACTCAAGGCCATCTACGACAATAAGGATCGCTTGACGCAGGAGATCGCCGACTGGCAGAAGCGCAAGGATCTGATCGCGAAGCGCGAGCCGCACTGGAAGGAGCTAACAGCGCTGTTGGTCCACGCCGCTGAGTTGCCCGTGGCCGGGGAGGTCCAAGCGGAAGTCAAAGCCATCGAAAAGCACCATCGCCTGTTGGACGATCCCGACCCCGTGCCGGGGCTCGTGAACAAGCTAACGGAGGCGTTGCGCGGCGCGATCAACGAAACTCATTCCGCCTGCGCCGCCGCGCGTGAAAAGGGGCTGGAGGGACTCGAAGGCAACGACCCCTGGCAAAAACTCACGCCCGAGCAGCGATACGAAATCCTCTCGAAGAACGGCGTCCGGGAAATGCCGGCGATCGCGGTTGGCACAACCGACGAGGTTCTGACCACGCTGGCGAAAACGCGGATCAGCGAACTGGCCGCGATTCGCGATGCCTTGCCGACCCGCTTCAGCAACGCCCTGGCCACGGCGGCGAAGCTGCTCGAGCCGAAGGCCCAGCACGTCGATCTCCCGAGCGGAACGATCAAGAACGATGACGACTTGAAGAGTTGGTTGACATCGGCGGAGGATAAGATTCGTGGAAAACTCAAGGACGGGCCGGTGATCGTGTAGCCATCGTAGACCTCACGCTCCGCGTGAGGAAACATCACGCGGAGCGTGATGACTACCGTAGATTTTACGCTTGAGCGTGACGAAGCGCCGCGGCGAGATTGGTGACTTCGTCGAGACGACGACGTTACAATGAATCGAACTACCATGAACACACACGCCTCCTCAGTCCCCGCGATGCCGGTCCACCTGTTCGACGCCGACGCGGAATTATCGATCGTCGAGCGCCGCTTGCCTCATTGGTCGCAGGCCGGCGCGATTTGCTTCATCACATGGCGCACGAACGACTCCATGCCCAAGCAAGTCCTCGACGAATGGTACTCCGATCGAAACCATTGGCTTCGATCGCATGGAATCAATCCCGCCGACTCGAATTGGCGAGCACGGCTCGCGGAAATCGACCGTCGATCCGCGCGCGACTTTCTCGATACGTTCTGGAACCGCTGGCACGACGCTCTTGACGCGGGACACGGAAAGTGCGTGCTGCGCCGGCCGGACCTCTCGGAAATCGTCGCCAAGAGCCTCCGCCACTTCGACGGCGAGCGGTACGTCATGCTCGACTACGTGGTGATGCCCAACCATGTCCACCTGCGGGCTTCCTTTCCCGACGAAGGAGCCATGGTGGCACAGTGCGAGTCGTGGAAGCACTTCATGGCCGTGCAAATCAATCGACGGCTGGACCGAAAAAAGCGGTTTTGGGAGCAGGATGCGTTCGATCACCTTCTCCGCAGTGAAGAACAATTCCACTACCTTCGCCGGTACATCGCCGAGAACCCGGCCAAGGCACGTCTTGGCCCGGGTGAGTCCAGGCACTACTCTAAACCACTTTGAAGCTGCGGCCACCGTAGACCTCACGCCACCGTAGACCTCACGCTCCGCGTGAGGAAACATCACGCGGAGCGTGATGACTACGATCGTGCTCAGCCCGACGCCAGAAACCATGCCCGCACTCGCAACCGACCTTCGCAAGCAACTCGAAAACGTCTGCATCCAGGCGCGCGACCTGGCCGAGGCCGCGGCGCGCTCCGCCCTGCAAAAACGGGCGGTCGATGTCCCGGAGCCGTTCACGCACTTCAGCGCCGCCGACAAGGAATTGCGGAACCGCCTCCGCGCTCGCGGGCGCCAAATGGGTGACGTTCGCCACGCCAACAAGACGCAAGCCATCGACCAGCTCACCCAGGAGCTCGCCTACGAATACTGGCACCGCATGCTCTTTGCCCGCTTCCTGGCCGAGAACAACCTGCTGATAAACACCGAAGGGGTCGCCGTCAGCCTCGAAGAGTGCGAGGAACTGGCCAAGACCGTAGACGTCACGCTCCGCGTGACGGGCGACGGGACGCATCACGCGGAGCGTGATGTCTACGGTGGCGCCCCCAACGGCTTCGTCCTGGCCGCGCGCTACGCCAGCCGGATGCTGCCCCAGATTTTTCGCACCGACGACGTGCTGCTCGAAATCGAATTTCCCGCTGAGCAACGGCTGACTCTTGAAAGACTCCTGGCCAGCTTGCCCAAGGAGACGTTCCTGGCCGACGACAGCCTCGGCTGGGTGTACCAGTTCTGGCAGAGCAAGCGTAAGGACCAGGTGAACGCGGCCGGCGCGAAGATCGACGCCACGACGCTTTCGGCCGTCACCCAACTCTTCACTGAGCACTACATGGTGGAGTTCCTGCTTCACAACACGATCGGGGCCTGGTGGGTGGCCAAGGAAGGAGTTGGGCCACGGATCAAACACGGATCAAACACGGATGGGAAGAGAGAATACGCCAATGGCATTGATCCGAGTTCCATTCGTGCTCCGTCCGTCGCTTTGTCCGATTTCGAATACCTGCGTTGGCGCGACGACGGCACGCCCGCGGCGGGCACGTTCGACGGTTGGCCGCGCCGCGCCGCGGAGCTGAAAGTGCTCGACCCCTGCTGCGGCTCGGGGCACTTCCTCGTCGCGGCGTTCAACCTGCTCGTGCCGCTGCGGATGGTTGAAATGACTCAGGCGAGCGGGGGGCGTCAGCCCCCTGTTTCCGAAGTGGTCGACGCGGTCCTCCGCGACAACCTGTTCGGGCTGGAGCTCGATCCCCGCTGCACGCAGATTGCCGCCTTCGCCTTGGCCTTGGCGGCGTGGCGGTATCCCGACCGTAGCCATCACGCTCCGCGTGATGAGGACCGTAGCCATCACGCTCCGCGTGATGAAACCGTCACGCGGAGCGTGACGTCTACGGTAGAGCCGCTCGGCTACCGCGAACTGCCGCCCTTGAACATCGCCTGCGTCGGCATTGGGCCACAGGCCGGCGAGGACGAATGGCTCAAGCTCGCCCAGCAATCGGGCCGGCCGATGAACGCCCTCTCGCGCGAGCCGATCCTCGACGGGCTGCGGAACTTGCACGCGCTGTTTTCCAACGCGCCGACCTTGGGTTCGCTCATCGACCCGAATCAAATGTCGGCGGACCTGATCACCGCCGACTATCGAACCTTGCAGCCCTACCTGGCCGCCGCTTTGGCGGCCGACGACCGTAGTCATGCGGACCGTAGTCATCACGCTCCGCGTGATGGGACCGTCACGCGGAGCGTGACGTCTACGATGGACGACGACGCGCGCCAGCGAGCCGTGGCCGCCCAAGGCATGGCCAAAGCCGCCGAGTTGCTCGCCGGCGAATACACGCTGGTCGTCACCAACGTGCCGTACCTCGGCCGCGGGAAGCAGGATGAGACGCTCAAAAGCTACTTGGAGAAGCACTATGCCGAAGGCAAGGCCGATTTGGCCACCGCCTTCGTGCTGCGGTGTCTGGAGTTCTGTGCCGGCGGCGGCACGGCGGCGCTGGTGACGCCGCAGAACTGGTTGTTCTTGACAAGCTATACCAGGCTACGGCAACGTCTGTTGGAAGACAGGACGTGGAATGCGGTCGCTCGATTGGGCGAACGCGCATTTGAGAGCGACGCGGCTGCCGGAGCGTTTGTGGCGATGCCGATGTTGTCGGCGACAGGGCCCGGCGACGACAACATGGTGGTCGGACTTGACGCGTCGGGGGAGAGGGACAGCTCCGAAAAGGCAAAGGCCTTGTGCCAAAAGCGTCTCATGCTCGTCAGCCAAAAGTCACAGTTTGCGAATCCCGATGCCGCGATCAGGATGGAGGTTGTTTCCGGCAAGCTTCTTTCTGAGCATGCTTCATCGACGCAGGGCTTGAAAACGGGCGATGACGAAAGGTGGCGCAGATTCTTTTGGGAGATTTGGCGAGATGGCGCTCGGTGGCGGCTGCTTCAGAGCACAGTCGAAACTACAATCGCTTTCGGTGGAAAGGAAAGTGTAATCGACTGGGCCGGGCGAGGGGAACAAATGGCCCGGCTTCAAGGCATGGCCGCTTGGGGGAGTGCGGGTGTAGCCGTCAAGCTCATGCGCTCACTACCTGTAACGTTGTACACAGGCGAGGTGTTTGACAGCAACGTATCCCCGGTCGTTCCATATCAACGAGATTTATTACCCGCGATCTGGTGTTTCTGTGAGTCGGGTGATTTGGCCAAGGGAATTCGTAAGGTGAATACCAAACTAAACATCGCTGAGGGAAGCCTTGTGAAAATCCCCTTCGACCTCGCCCACTGGCAGCAGGTGGCCGCCGAGAAGTACCCGAACGGCTTGCCGGAGCCTGAGAGCGACGATCCGACGCAGTGGCTGTTTCACGGCCGGCCGGAGCAATCGACCGGGCCCTTGCAAGTGGCCGTGGCGCGGATGCTGGGCTACCGTTGGCCGGCGGAGCTCGACGCGTCGATGCGTCTCAGCCGGCGGGCGCGGGAATTGGTCGAGCGGTGCGACGAGTTGGTCCCTTTCGCCGACGCCAACGGCCTGGTGCCCATCTCCTCGGTGCGCGGCGAGCCGCCGGCGGCCGAGCGGTTGCTGGAGTTGCTGCGCGCCACCGTAGGCATCTCGCTCCGCGAGATGAATCCTCACGCGGAGCGTGAGGTCTACGATGGGCGTGATGACTACGGTGTCTTGCTCGAGCGGGCGCTTGGCGACGCGGGCTGCAAGCCCGGCACCTCGCTCGACGACTGGCTCCGCAACCAGTTCTTCGAGCAACACTGCAAGCTGTTCCATAATCGCCCCTTCATCTGGCACATCTGGGACGGCCGCAAGGACGGCTTCTCCTGCCTGGTCAACTACCACAAGCTCAACCACAAGACGCTGGAAAACCTGACCTACTCGTACCTGGGCGACTGGATCGCGGCCCAGGCCGCGGAGGCCAAGGCCGATAGAACCGGTGCCGGACTGCGACTCGCCGCCGCCCAGGCGTTGCAAGCCAAGCTCAAGCTGATTTTGGCCGGCGAGCCGCCTTACGACATTTTCGTTCGCTGGAAGCCGCTTTCGGAACAGGCCATCGGCTGGCACCCGGAGCTGAACGACGGTGTCCGAATGAATATCCGTCCTTTCATCGAGGCCGACATCCTGCGGAAAAAACCGAACATCAAGTGGACCAAGGACCGCGGCAAGGAACCCGGGCGGGATAAAGCGGAATACCCCTGGTTCTGGAAGGGCGAGGCGTTCGTGGGGGATCGGGTGAACGACGTACACTTCACCAACGCCGAGAAACAGGCGGCGAGGAGCAAGAAGTAAGGCACGGCTGAAACACGGGCGGAACACGAATGGAAGCGGTAGAATGGAATGGCGGCAGGAGAACCCTCAAGGTCCAGAAGGAAAAAACGGATGATCACGTCGATAACCATCGAAAACTTCAAGAACATTCGGCGGCAGCAGATTGATCTTGAGCCGCTCACGGTCTTCGTCGGCGCGAACGGAAGTGGCAAGACGAGCGTGCTTGAAGCGATCAATGTGGCTGTTAGAACAGCAACTGGCTCGCCCGAGAAAGTGCCTCCCTACCGACCTAACTGCGACTGGCTTTATACACGAGGTGGTCACGGCGATTTGAAAATTACCTTTGCGACAGAGCATGGGCAGTTTTGGGTGACGGCAAGTCCACCCATCGCCTTTCCGCCGCCAATCGAGCTTTTGGGGAAAAGCCAATGGGCCTTTGCCGTGCGTTGTTCGACCGACCTGCGCTTGGAGGACGCAGTCGCACTAGCGAAATCAACGGTTTTCTTGGGCCTGTCCGCGTCAAAATTGGCGAAACCGTCGTACTCTGCTCTCAATCCGCCGACGTTGGCGTACAATGGGGGCGGTCTCGCGTCGGTTCTTGCTCACATGGCTCTGAACGCCCCGGACGTGTTTGACGAATTGGTCTCGCGGTTGCGGGAGTTGGTTCCTCAGTTGAAACGGATTCGCTTCAAGAAGGCCGCCGTCAAACTCCCGGAGAAGGAGTTGGTGCGTTTTGGCGAGGAAACGATGCGACGGCGATTTTCACGAACCTACCAAGGCGAGGAGCTTCTGTTTGATTTCGAAAACGGGTCCAATATCCTGGCGCAAACGGCAAGCGAAGGGACGCTCGTGCTACTTGGGTTGTTGACAGTGGTTCTTCGACCAGAGCGACCCGATGTCCTGCTCCTGGACGACCTGGAACACGGCCTTCACCCGTTGGCGCAACAATCGTTGCTCGAAATGCTGCGAAAGCTGATGCAGACGTTTCCTCGATTGCAGATCGTGGCGACCACCCATTCGCCGTACCTTCTCAACTACCTCTCCCCACAGCAAGTGCGAATCATGGCCATCGGGCCGGATGGCTATACGCGTTGTGGGCGGCTGACCGATCATCCTAAGTTTTCGACGTGGAAGGACGAGATGGCTCCGGGTGAGATGTGGAGCCTGTTTGGGGAGAAATGGCTCGCGGAAAAGGGGGCCGCGGAATGAGCCTGCAAATCGCCGTCGTCCATGAGGCTGCGGCCGACTTTCAGACGGCCACGAAGCTTGCCGACCGAGCAATGTGCGCGGCCATTAGCTGGCTCGACGAAGAGCTGCTGGGGACATTTCGCGAACGAGTCGGCGCTTCCGGACGCGGCAGCCGCGCGTCGTGCTATCACCTTCCTCCGGAACGAGTTCCCCGAACTGGGGGCAATCGTACTGGTCCGAGATCGGGACGATGAGCCGGAGCGACGAGGCGGCCTGGAACAAGCACGCCGCCACAACAACACCCACTTCGTGATCGTAGTGGGATTTGCCGTTGTGGAACGTGAGAGTTGGGTGATCTGCGGGTATGAGTCTCTCAACGAAGGTGAGTCGGCTTGCCTAGAAGCGGAGCGAAAGCGGCTCGGCTTCGACCCGCGATTCCGGAGCCACGAACTAACGGCATGTAAGAACGACCAGGCCAAACGCAGCCCGAAGCGGGTTCTTGCCGTCTTGACCGACGGAGACCACAATCGCGAGCGCCGTTGCTGGCGAGAGACCCCGCTCGAAGTGCTTCGCGACCGCGGAAAGCACAATGGACTTGCGGATTATCTTGCGGAAGTTGAACAGCGGCTCGCGCCGTTGATCTCGGGTCACGAAATGAGACCGGTGAAACCCTGTTGACGAGGGGAACACAAAAAGCCACCGATGAGCCACCGATGAAACACGGGCGGAACACGGATGGAAGAGGTACAATGGCGTAGTCGAGTATGGAGCGGCGGACAAGAAACCAAGGCCCTTGAAAAGCAGGATCAACATGAAGTCGTCGAGCACTGGGCCGTCGATTGGAGCGCGCACGGGAACTGCCACGACCCGCCGCATCGGGCGGCCTGCGGTTTGGGCCTCGGCGTCGCTTGGTATCGTGACGTGCTGCGGGCCAAGCTCGTTTCGCTGCGTCTGCCGCTTCGCCTGCTGCTGGAGTACAAGGAAAAGCTGACGGCGCAAATCGAGAAATTAGAACGACAATTCCATGAGCAACAGTGATTGAGTTCCGGTGGCACGGGCAAAGCAACGGCCGAAAGGGTAGAATGGGATCTGGTGTCACGCCAAACAGGAGTTTCTCATGAGCACGCGATACACGGTCAGTGACGGCAAGCTCGTCCTGAACCTTGAACCGGCGGAGGAAGGAGGGTACGTCGTGACTTCGCCTCTCGACCCCGAGCTGATTACCGAGGGCGAGACCATCGAAGAGGCGTTTGCCAACGCTCGCGACGCCACCGCGGCCCTTAAGCAATCGAGGGTCAAGCTACTGCGCCGGGTGTCGGCACCGACCTCTCGAGGATAAGATCGCCCCCAATGAATCGCCGGGACGCCACCTGCGCGAGCATGGATGCGTGTTGCACCATCATGGCGCAAAACACGACGTTTGGCTCAATCCCGCAAACCTTGCCCAGGCGCCGGTCCCGCGGCATTCCAAGATCAAACGCGGCACAGCTCGGGGGGGTGTGCGGAATATTGGGCATTCCGCGCCCACCGGGGCCTTAGTCGTTAGTCTTCCTTCAATTCATGGCAACTTTAACGCAACCGACTGTGTTCGACGCTCTGCTCGCCTCGCTGGCGAAGGCCGCGGACCACAACCGTGATGACGCGGTTGGGCCCGCCGCGGTCCTCTGGCCGGATGAGAAGCGGGAGTGGGAACGGCTCCTGCCCCGGATCCGGGTATTGCTGCCGCACTTTCTCGTCTTGGGGCCATATGACAAACCCAACCGCACCGGCCCGGCGATCTGGCTTCGCTACGTCCTGGCGGCCAAGGTTCCCGACATCACCTGGCCGACAGGCACGGTGCCGATCATCTACCTGCCCGGCGTCAGCCGAGCCACACTGCGCGCGACCGAAGAATGCCCCAACGAGCTGAAGCCTCTGGCTGAACTCCAATACCGCGGTGCGTTCTGGTCGCAGGTCAATGCCAAGGACTGGACGATCGCCGCGTTCCTGCAAACGAACCACGGCGGCCTGCAACTCAAGATCGCCAAGGACCAGGCCACGGCGACCGCGATCCGCCGTGCCATCGACAAGCTGCTCGATGTGCCAGTTGCCGACTTGCAAGCCCAGTGCGCCAATGCCGAGCTTAACAGCCAATTCTTCAACCTGCTCATCAGCGACGATCCTGTGGACGACCTCTTGACCTGGCTTGCCGACCCACAAGCCACCCGCGAGCGATGGGACACTGACCGCTGGGAAGCCATGTGCGGCGACTCGGTGAAAAACTACGGCTTCGACCCAGCGCGCGACGGGCCGTTGGTCGGCGCCGAGAAACTCGGCCTGCAAGAGAAGAACGTTTGGAAGACCGCCTGGAAGCGATTCGCGACCGCACCCAGCCGTTACGCCGGCCTCATCGAACAGCTTCGCCGCGCCAAGCCGCAACCGAAAGGCGCGACCAAAGGGCAGCCGCTTTTCCAAAATGCCGAGGAATGCTGGCCCCAGGACAACGAGGCCGCGGAAGCCGAGCTTCGCCGGTCGTTGCTGCACGTCGCTTCGGCATCGCCGTCGGAGGCGCGCCAAACGCTCGCGGAGCTGGAAAACCATCACAAACAACGGCGCGAGTGGGTGTGGGCCAGGCTGCACCTGACACCGTTGGCCAACGCGCTACAACACCTCGCCCAACTGTCACAAGTCACCGAAACGCCGTTGACCGGCGCGACCCTCGCCGACATGGTGAATGCCTACACTGGCGAGTTGAATCCTCACGCCACCGTAGACATCTCGCTCCGCGAGATGAATCCTCACGCGGAGCGTGAGGTCTACGATGGCTGGAAGGCCGATGCCGCGGTGCTCGACGCCCTTGCCGCGGTCTCGCACTCGCAAGATCGCGACGTGATATGCGGCGCCATTTCGCAGGTCTATACACCTTGGCTTCGCGACGCCGCTGAACTGTTCCAAGAGCGCGTCAAGCACGAGCCGTTACCCGGTCGCGAGTTGTCCCGCTTGTCGGACGTTGCCAGTGGAACCTGCGTCCTGTTCGCCGACGGTTTGCGGTACGATATTGGGCGGAAACTCAAGGCGGCTCTTGAAGTGAAGTTGGGTTCCGTGCAATTGCGGCACCAATTCGTCGCCCTGCCCTCCGTGACGCCGACCGCCAAGCCCGCCGTCTCGCCCGTCGCCGATAAGATCAAGGGATCCACGGCGGGCGAAGAATTCCGTCCCTGCGTGGCAGTGGGCGAAAAAGAACTGACGACTGACCGTTTCCGCAAGCTGCTGGAAGACGACGGTTATCAAATCCTCGGCCCTGCCGACAACGGCGAACCCAAGGGCCGCGCCTGGACCGAGTTTGGCAACCTCGACAAGACCGGACACCATGAAGGCATCGGACTCGCCAGGCGCATCGGGGAATTGCTCACGACCCTGACACAGCGGGTTGAGTCGCTCCTGGCCGCCGGTTGGCGAGAAGTCCGCATCGTGACCGACCACGGCTGGTTGCTCGTGCCCAAGTGTTTACCGAAGAGCGATCTGCCGAAATACCTCACGGCAACCCGCTGGGGGCGCTGTGCCGTCGTCAAGCCGTCGGCCACGGTCGAGTTTCCGTGCTTTTCGTGGTTTTGGGCGGCAGACGTGCGTATCGCTTGCCCCAGCGGCATTGACAGCTTCATCGCCGGCAAGGAGTACAGCCACGGCGGGCTCAGTTTGCAGGAGTGCGTTGTGCCGCAGCTTACAATCCAAGCCGCAAGCCAGCCCTTGGTTTCGGCGAGAATCGAGTCGTACAAGTGGGCCGGGCTCCGTTGCCGCGTCAAGGTTGAAGGGGGCTTCGACAACTGCACCGTGGACCTGCGAGACAAGGCGGCCGACCCGGCATCCTCCCTGACAGGGGCGAAGTCGGTGGGCAAAGACGGCAGCCTGGCCCTCGTCGTCGAGTACGATGCGCGGGATGGCACCGCGGCGATCCTCGTCTTGCTCGACGCGGACGGCAACGTCCTGGAAAAAACGCCCGTGACGGTAGGAGGGTAAGGTTAAGAAATGAGCCACGGATGAAACACGGATGAAACACGGATAAGAGCACGCATAGGAGCACTGGTTGGATCATGGAATTGCAGCACAAGGAGATCACGGAGCAGATCATCGGGGCCGCATTTGAGGTTCATCGAACTCTCGGCTACGGATTTCTGGAAAGGGTGTACCAGCGCGCCTTGCAGGTCGAACTTCGCAATCGCGGCCTCAAGGCCGAAGTTGCGGCCGGGGTCTGAGTCGTCTACAAGACCGCGGAAGTCGGATTTTACAAACCCGACTTGTTCGTGAACGATTCCGTCATCGTCGAACTCAAGGTTGCGAAGAGCTACAATTCGGAAGACGAGGCGCAGTTGCTCAATGAATTGAAGTCCACCGGCGTGAAGGTGGGCCTGCTCATCAACTTCGGCAGGACCAAAGTCGAGTTCAAACGAATGGTGTTCTGACCGAGGCTTCTATATTCCGTTATCCGTGTTTCATCCGTGTTTCATCCGTGGCCAACGAAGTTTTATCCTATGGAACTTGATCAGCTCGACCGAACCGCCGCCGAAGCGTTCGACGGGTACATCGTCCGCAAGGATCTGGTGCGCAAATTCGCGCGGCAGTACCCCGTGCCCACCTACGTCTGCGAGTTCCTTCTGGGTCGCTACTGCGCCAGCACGGACGAACAAGAAATCCAGGAAGGCTTGCAGATCGTCGAGCGACAACTCCGCGACCGGGCTGTTCGTAGCGGCGAGGAAGAACTGTTCAAGGCCCGCGCCAAGGAGACCGGGTCGGTCAAGATCATCGACGTCATTTCCGCCCGCCTCGACACGAAAACCAACTCCTTTCTGGCGACGCTTCCCAGCCTGCGACTGAAAGACGTTTCGATCGACGATCGGCTGGTACACGACAACGAACGAATGCTCACGGGCGGTTTCTACGCCGAGATCGACCTCACCTACGACGCCATCGTCGCCGAAGAGAAAAACGGCAGGCCATTCTCGGTGGCCGGCCTGCGGCCGATCCAGCTCAGCAAGCGCGAGGTGCTCGACGCGCTTTACGAAGGCCGCAGGCGGTTTGCCACCGCCGACTGGAAACAGTTTCTGCTCCGCGGCGTTGGACTGGAACCCACGCGGATCACGGGCCGAAACTTGGACGCGATGATTCTGCGCATGGTTCCATTCGTCGAAAACAACTACAACATGGTCGAGCTTGGCCCGAGGGGCACGGGCAAGAGCCACCTGTTCCAGCAGATCTCCCCCTACGCCCATCTGGTTTCCGGCGGCAAGGCCACCGTCGCACGCATGTTCGTCAACATGTCGTCCGGCCAACGGGGGCTGGTTTGCCAGTACGACGTGGTCTGCTTCGACGAAGTGTCGGGCGTTTCCTTCGATCAGAAGGACGGCGTCAACATCATGAAGGGCTACATGGAGTCGGGCGAATTCAGCCGGGGCAAAGAGAGCATCCGGGCTTACGGCAGCGTCGTGATGGTGGGCAACTTTGAGGTCGACGTCGAGCACCAGCAGCGAGTAGGCCATTTGTTCGGCCCGATGCCGCCCGAAATGCGGAACGACACGGCCCTGATGGATCGCATCCACTGCTACCTGCCCGGTTGGGACGTGCCCAAGATCAGCGAGGCGATCAAAACCGACCACTTTGGCCTCGTCTCCGATTTCTTGAGTGAATGCTGGAGCCGCTTGCGCAGCCAAAGCCGAATTGCCGGGCTTCAGGGCCGCCTCACCTACGGCGGCGCCCTGAGCGGACGCGATCAGAATGCCGTGACGAAGACGATCAATGGGCTGTTGAAGCTGATCCACCCCTGCGCGGACGATCAGGTTAGCGACGACGACCTCGAATGGGCCGTTCGCTTGGCCTTGGAATGCCGCCGGCGGGTGAAGGAGCAGCAAAAACGCATCGGCAGCGCCGAGTTTCGCAACACCCAATTCAGCTACACCCTCGGCCAGAATGGCGTCGAGAAGTTCGTGGTCACGCCCGAACTCCAGAGCGAAGACCACATTGGCCGCGATCCATTGCCGGCCGGGCAGGTGTGGGCCATCAGCCCCGGCGGCGAGGACGAGGGTTCCGGCTTGTACCGCATCGAGGTCAACGAGGGATCCGGCAGCGGCGTCAAGATCCTCAACCGCCCGGCTCCGCCGGCCTTCGCGGAATCGGTGAAGTACGCTGAAGCCAATCTCAACTCGCGTTCCACGGAGCTCGTCGGCGACCGCAACCCGCGCGAGCACGAGTTTGCCATCCAGCTTCGCGCCTTCGACGCCAGCAAGAGTGGGCGATCCCTTGGTGTCGCCGCGTGTTTGGCGATGTGCTCCGCCCTGATCAACAAGAGCCTTCGCGGCGGTTTGGTTGTTGTTGGCGGAATCAACCTCGGTGGTTCGATTGACCCACTTCACAACGCCATGGACGTGGTTGAAGTCGCCGCCGAGAAGGGCGCCTCCGTGATCCTCATTCCCGTGACTTCGCGCAAGCAGCTTAATGCGCTGTCCGACGATTTGGCGACCAAGGTCACGCTCGTCTTTTACAACGACGCCCGCGAGGCCCTCATTAAGGCGATCGCGGACTAGGCAATTTGAAACACCGAACACACAAAACAACGAACGCCATCATGAAGGCCACCAAGGTTCTCCTGCGTTGGTACAAGTCCACATGACCCTCCATCGCACATTCATTTCATGATCCCAACGCCAAAAACGACCGAGTCGCGCGGCTGGGGCGCGCCAAATGTCGTCCTGGCGACGGCCTTGGCCGTGTCGGCCGTGGCCGTGCTCGTTTGCGAGCGCGTGTTGCGCGGCCGCGAGTTGCCCTTGGGAATTCCCGGCGAGTGGGCTTGGGAGCGATTGCCCCTTTGGCGCGTGACTTCCTGGCCGGCCCAAGGCGTCGCCATCTTCCTGGCGCTTTCGCTGGCGACCTGGACGGCCTGGGGATTGAGCTGGATCGAGGGCGCCTCGCGCCGCGTCTGGCTGGCCTCCATCGCCTGTACCATGTTGCTGGCAGCCGCGTTTCAAATCGAAGCGGAAGCCGTGGCGCCGAAGGGTCTCCACAAATGGGCCACGGCGCTGTACCACGAGCAAATCAGCGGTCCCTATTGGGTGGCGCGTCACGAGGTCCGCGACGTCGATTCGCTACTGCGTCATTACGACCGCTTCTTGGCCGCGCACCGTCCCGACCACATTTCGACGCATCCGCCGGGCTGGTTCATCGCCTATCGCGCCCTCTTGAGTTGGTTCGACGAGCACCCTGCCGCCGCCCATCGGGTTTGCCGCGCCCAGCCGAGCGATATGACGCTCGCGTTCGATCAACTCGAAGAAGGAGGGCAACTCATTCCTCCGGCCGACCGCGCCACGATCGCGTGCGCGGCGCTCGGAAGCCGCGCCGCGGCGGTGCTGGTGGTGTTGCCGATCGCCTGGCTCGCGCGTCAGCGTGGTCGTCGTTCGACGGCTTGGATGGCGGCCGCCGGCGCCGCTTTGATACCGGCCGGCATTTTGTTCGCGCCGCGTTCCGACACGGTTTATCCGACCGCCGCGGCCCTGATTCTGGCGGTCACATGTCACACCATGCGCACACGGAGCCTGTTCTCCGCCGCCGCCGCCGGATGGTTGCTGTTCCTGGGCATGTTCACCTCGTTGGCATTTGCCGCCGTCGGTGCGTTTGCCGGACTGTATGCGTCGCTCGAAGTCGTCAGCGGCCGAAGCCACACTGGCGTGACGTCGCCCGACGTGACCGCGCGGGGCGGCGGGCTGTGGCGCCTCGTGGGCGCCGCGGCGGCCGGCTGGCTGGCTTGTCCGCTGGTACTCTACCTTGGCTGGGGACACAATATCTTGCAAACCTGGTCGATCAATCTGGCCAAGAACGCCGAGTTCTACCAACATGTGCGACGGACCTATTCGTATTGGGTTTGCGTCAACCTCATCGAGTTGGCCGTGGCCATGGGCTTGCCGGCCGCCGTGTTGCTGGCCGTTCGAGCATCGAGCGAGTTGCGCGCAATCGCGCGGCGCCTTCCTTTCGATGCGCTCATGGTCAGTTGGCTGGCGATCTTGCTCCTTCTGAATTTCTCGGGCAAGAATCTAGGCGAGGTTGCCCGGCTCTGGCTGTTTCTGATGCCTCTCGGCGTGGCCCTGGCCGCGGAGCCATTGTGCCAACTTCACCGTCGCGCCGCCGCCGTGGCCGTGTTCGTGTTCGTCGTGCTGCAGGCTTTCGCCTGCCTGGTGCTGTCGCGCGACCTGACGGTGCTGTAAAGAGGTGGGCGGCGCAAGACGCTACTACCCTGTCGCCGGGTGACCGGGCCGTGCCGGCGCCGACAGCGGCGAATTCGCAACGCGCGATTCCCTGACCCGTACACGTTGCGCCGCGAAGGGAAACCCGAACGCGCAAAACGCGGCTTCGGCGCAGCCGAAACTGCGCAAGAAAAAACTGGCAAAACCGTACCTGTACCGACCAGGAAATCCGTCTCGGCGGATTGCCCGGCTTTAGACGCGTTAAGACTTCTTCCCCCGCAGCGCGCATCTGTGCCACACGCGCCGAGGCTTTCGTCGGGTAAAGGTACGGTTTTGCCAGTTTTTTCGGAAGCTGCGCTGGCGGGCGTCCATGTGAATGCTATGGCACATCGCAGCACGTCATTCCAGTCGTGGTC
>DATKSN010000115.1:0-6244 GCA_035531595.1 Pirellulales bacterium
GAGAATGAGACGTTCACGGTGGCTGGGGCAGAGCCTAAGCGATGCCCCGGTCGCTATGTAGCCGGGGCATCGCTTACGCTCTGCCACCAGCCACCACCTTCTCGTGACAAAATGTCTCATTCTTGGCCGCGTGCAGTATAGCTGGCCCGCGCTTTCGATTCCCCGCCACCCTCGGGATGGGCCGGATGGGCCTGGAGCCGTGTGCGTACCAGCCGCTCGGGCACGAGCAGCGCCAGCCACCAGCGCCGCAGGTTGGCCGGCGTGGGCCGGCAGGCGAGCAAGGCGATGCCCAGCGCGCAAACCGCGATGGTCATCGCGACGCCCCCCGGCAGCAATAACAACAACATGCATGTCGCCGTCATGGCCAACGGCGGCGCCCAGCGGCAGCGCTGGTTGATGCGCTTCGCCAGGGCCACCATTTCCGCTGTGTCCAAGGCGAAACAGACATGGACCATCACGGACAAGAGGAACGATCCAAACACGCACACCTGACACACCAGCAGGAAATAATCCATGCGGGTCATGTACGTCAAGGGGGGCAGGCTCGAGTCGATCGTGATCCGGTAGGCAACGACCGTTAGCATGGCCGTCACACCGACGCCGATCTGCGAACTGAACTCCTTGGGGTCCATCCAGAACACCGACCAACTCGTGATCACGATCGGCAAAAGCGGCAGGACGATCGACCACCAGTAATAGTGTGGATCACGCTCGATCTCGATGCGGAACGTGAACCGCGAGTAGGTTTCGTTCATTCGCGCATCGTGGTTCTTGCTGACCTCGCTCGAGGTTGCCAGCAGGTTCCAACCGTGCGGCACGACGCGGGCCGTCTTGCTCGGCCCTTGACGCGGGCCGCTTTCTCCGGCCACGTAGCGCACGTCGTCGATCTCACCCGACGTGGCCTCGATGTGCAGTTCCAATTCGTGGCGGTCGAAGGGAAACTCGTGCAGGTCGAAGTTGCTCGACACGGTTCCCCGGTAGTATTGCCGGTAGAGCACCGTGCCGTCCGGCAGAATGTGCGCGTGCTTGCTCCCCTGCACGCTCACGTCGAGGTCGTCGATCAGCTCGGGTTCGGGGGTCCAAATCTCCTCGACGGGCACGATCCGGTTCTTGGAGCCGGTCTGATCGGGGTCGAAGGCCAACCGCCGGTCCTGCCACGACATGAACAGGTAGAACTCGACGTCGAACTTCTCCTCGTGGTCCTGAATCTGCGAGACCTTGACCAGATCGACGCTCATTTCGACCTGCACGGGCCGGTCGGATGGCATGTGGGTCAGGTCGCCGGCCGGCTGGTCGGCCGCGTCGGCGGGCAAGGCCGCCAGCAGTGACCAGCAGATCATCGAAACGGCGAAACGCGCGTGACGGCGATGGCTTGCGAATCCCTTCATCAGCGTTCCCCTGCATCCGTTGGTTTGGTGGGCGATCCCCACCCTACGTAGCTGTCAGCCTGGAAAGGCCTGGAAAGGCTAAACCTACATCATTGGTCAACGGGGTATTGTGCGCGGACTTCCGCTTCAGGGAAAGATCAAGTTGGCCGCGGGCTCGTGCTGGAAAGGTTGATGACATCAACCCGAGCGGGCAAATTGGGCCAGCAGGCGCGTGATCATCTCGCGGATTGGCGCTTCGCCGAAGCGCCAAGTCACCCATCCCAGCGCGAGTGAGCAAGCCGCCGCGACCCACAGCCGCCGTCGCGAGGGGCGCGAGGTGGGTTTCGGCGGCGGCGCCGCGCGCGCCAGCGCCTCGTGCATGGCGGCGTTGCCGTCGACGTTCACGTAGGCGCATCCGATCAGATACCCGCCTTCGGCGGCGACGTGCCATTGACAACGGACGGCGACCGGAACCTCGCGGCCATCGCCGTCCGGCACGAAAACCACCACCCGCGCGGCGATTTTTCCAGGCTGCGGCGAGCGCATGCACACGCCGCCCGTCGATACATCCTGTAATTCGACGTCGAAGCGGGCCGGATCGAGTTCCCATTGGGCGCTGGCGGCCAGTTGGATCGGGTGGCGCGGGAAGATCCGCCGTTCGACAAGCCCCGAGGCGAACAGGGTTTCCAGGGCGGCCGGCGACAGTTCGGGCACGAAGGCGCAACCGGCCGTCCAATGGTCGTTCTCCCCAGGCCGAAGCCAACAAACCTTGGCGGAGACGGTCAGGTCGAGCTTGAGCTCGGCGGATACGATCGTGAGGGAAATCAACTGGTGCAGCTTCAGGTGCGAGTCCAACGACAACTTCACACCGCCCGCGGAAATGTCAAGCAGCACCGCCGGGGTGGTCGTCGGTTCGCCGCCGTCGGCCCACTCGACCGTAAGGGCCAGCTCGTGACGATCCGCGAGTGTGAAACGCCGCAGGCGGCCGATGTGCTCGTTCAAGCTGATTTCGAGGGCTGAGAGCGCGGGTGTGTAGGGTGGGCACCGCCCACCGACCCAACCGGCGCGAGAAGCACGCAACTGGGCTATCAATGATGTAGGTCACAGTTGGCCCGAAGGCGCGGCGGGGCTCGACCCGCCGCTCGGCGCGAGGTACGGACGCGACGGATGTGACGGATGTGACGGATGTGACGGTCTCGCGGGCGAGGTCATTGATCGACGCGCTTGTACTCGCCGTAGTTCCGCGCGGCAAGCGTCTTGAGGAACACGTCGAACACATTGCCCTCCGGCCCGACGCCGACGCCGATGGAATTGAACGTCACACGGCGGGCGCGGTTGAGCCTGCTGATCACCTCCACGATCTCGTCGGGCCGCGCGATCTTGCCGCCATAGGGAGCGCCGTCGGTCAGGAAGTAGACCGCTTCGGCGTCGAATTGGAAGGCCGCCTCGAGCGCGTCGTACGACGCGGTTTGCAGGCCCAACCCTTGCGACAGCACGAACGCGGTCGCCTGCCGCTTGTTCAGCGGGCTGGCCACCATCAATTCGTTGGACCAGGTTCCCACGCGCGCATTGAACACCAGCACGCCGAAATAGACCCCCGGCGGCAAATCGTCGATGGCCTTGATCAGCTCGCGCTTGGCGGCCTCGATCCGGGCGCCTTTCATGCTGGCGGAGGTGTCGATCACGAACAGCAGCCTCGCGGCATAGACGGGCAACCCATAATAGGACGACGACGTCTTGGCGCCCAGTTCGGCGCGGGCGATCGCGCGATGGGCGGCGGGTGGGAATACGAACCCTTCGCGGTTCGCCTCCCACCAGGTCAGCCAGGCATCGCCGTCCAGTCCGTACTGCTCGCCGCTGATGCCGCCCAGGTACTGCGCGATGTCGGCCCGGACCTCGCCCCGCACGGTGGCCAAGAGGTCGATCAACGCCTCGACGGCATCGGGCTGGTCGACTCGCGCCAGCGCCTGAACGACCGAACGGCGCAGAGCGAACTCGCGATCCACGAGACGCGATTGGCTCAGTTTGATCAAGGTGGAAACGCTGACCTCGTCGCCTTCCGCCCCCAACTCGTCGACCAGCGAGACCAGGAGCGACAGGCCCCCTTCCGGCGAGGCCGCGGCCTGTTCCATGAGTTTCAGCGCGTCGCGTTCGACATGCTCCAGCTTCGAGGCCAAGAGCACTGCCAGCGACCCGCGCATGTCCGGCTTGGCGTTGCGGCGCTTGATGTCTTTCTCGACTTCGCCGAGCAGGAAGTCGCAGACTTCCTGGTTATCCTTGAACGTGAGCAAGGTTTTATAGGAGGCCCTGCGGACGTCGTCGTCCTGGCTGCCGAGGCCCATTTGAACCAGCACCTTGGCGGCCTCGGCCGTGGGGTAATCGCCGAGCTTGCGAACCGCGGCGAGGCGCGCCGCGGGCTTGCGGCTTTTCATCTGCTGCTGGATGCCGCGCCGCGCGTTTTTGAAATCCTTGGCTTCCTTGGAATCCTCGCCCGCGCGCGCACCGGCCGTAACGGCCAACCATGCCAAAACCAGCATCGTGGCGCAACGGCACGTTCGACATCCCATGAACGCCTCCTCGTGATGGAAACCAGTCGCCTCGCATGGATTATTCATGGTCGCACACCAACCCGTCGCGCAAGCAAGGCCCAGCGTTGAAGTTACCTTTGCTTGCGCCGCGGGTTCGTGTGACGGCGTCGGGCATCGTTTCCATTCTCTCGCCGGCCAGCGGGAATGTCAAACATTTTTAGCAGCCGGTCGTGGCCGAATACGCGGATGACGGGGCGGCGCCGCGAGCTTGGAATCGGGCGACGATACGCTGGAGGCAGGCACGCTGGAGGCGACGGTAACACCCCCCGGTGCGTGCTGTGGGCCATCGGGCGGTCAAATCGGATTGCAAGCCGCACCGCCATCTGGTTATGATGACGGCATTCGGCCGTGGACTTCACCGGCAATTTCTTGAGACCCTCGTTCTGCGATAGCGGAAGGTCATCCGCCGATCTTTTTTTCGTAGGCCGCGATGTCCGCTTTGATTTGACTGAAGGCCCGTTCCTGGCGGCAGGCTAGAATTGCCGATCGAACCCTATGCGATTCTTCGACGCACTGTTTGGCATTCCTGTTCGTTCCGGCTTCTTTCGAGTTGAGGTCGTAGTCAGCCTCAATACCGGTGGGGTGAAGGTCGCTGAGGAGCGCCCCGATGGCTTGGGCGTTTGGATGAGCCGAGAAGAACAAGCGGCGGTAGACGAACGCGTGGCCACCGGGGTTGCTCGGCGCGGGAAAACCCATCTCGTCAAGCAGCGCCTTGGCAAGATGAAAGGCGCCGTAATACGCCCTGCTCACCGCCGTGCGGTTGGTCGCTTCATCAGCGTCCGGCCTCGACGCCAGCTTACCCGCGAGAGAAATGAATTCATCGCCCGTGATCATAGTGGAATAATCGAAAGTCGCAATTCTTCGTGAGGATCGGTGAGAATCCCGCGAATTCGCCGGTGCCACTCCAATTGTTTGTCGACGATCTCTTTGGGCTCTCCCTTTGACTCCACCTTGAACACGACAAAAGGATCCGAGGGCACCTCGGGATCGCACATCAGCTTTACCTTGACAGGGCCAGGAAAAAGATCCTGAGTCACCTGCATGAGTTGGATCATATGGCGCGTGAATGGCCCAATCGGCACCGCGGTCTTATCTCGCGCTGCCTGGCCGCCGGCCAATGTCTCCACCTTCTCCCGCAATTCGCGAACTTCTTGTTCGAGTTCGACCACGCTTGCCATCTTTCAACCCTCCAGGCTTCGCCACCGGCCGCGCCAACGAGCTTGCGCAAGGTATCACCGCGCCTATTCAGCTTACCGAAGGAGCACCTCGTTCCGCAATAGCGGCCCAAGGCCGCAAGGCCGCGTTATCGAATTCCGCGAACGCCGGCGATTCCCGGGATCACGCCATTCCATTCAGCGGCCCAACTCGATCAACAACGCTTCCAATCGCGCCGCCAATTCGAGCGGCAAGCCCGCCAGCAGGTCGCGATCGACCAGTCCCACGTCGATCAGGTCGCGAAGGTGGACCCGATCGTGGTCGCGGTTGGCCATCAGTTTCATCAGAACCAGCCCCGCCAGCGGAACGACCGCTTTTCCCGGCCCGCCCTTCGGATCGCGTGTCGCCACCCACGCCGCGACCGCTTGTCCGCCAACCAGCGCATACGGTACACCCGCCGTCTCAAGCGCCTCCGTAATCCGCCGCATCCGTTGGTTCACGTCCTCGACGGCCATCGCATGTTTCTCCCAAAGATTCTCAGGCAAGAGGACGACGTGGTGGGTCATGTCATGAATCTCCGCTTCGCGCTCACGCCGTCGCCGTGCGTTCAGAATCTTGGCGCAGAAACACGATCAATCGACCGAACCCAGAAGTTCGGCATTGATCTTTGCGATCGTATTGGCCGCATCGGTTTCGACGCGGATAACCTTGACTCCAACTTTGGCGTTTTCCACGTCCTTGATTGCGGACGTAATCGCACGCTGCAGCGTCGGAGAACTGCGCTCGAACTCAAGGTACGCGACCCGATCGCGCATGTTCAATTCGATGTCGCCCTGAGTCGCGGTGTACAATGCATCCGCGAGATCGGACGTCAATTCCGAAATGCCCGCTAGAACTAGTGTAAATTGGTGTTTCTTCATGAGCCGCCGCGACCGTGTGGGCAGCGAATGATCCCCCAGCAATAACCCCGCTTGGATTTGGTCACCGTCCACCCAGGGCCAGCGCTCACTAAGTCGTTATTCCAGTGAGGGTTTCGACGAGGAATTCGTCGTTCCATCCGCAGGAACGGCGTTTCATGACCAAGCTGTCTTTGCCTGGATGTTGTTTCAATAGGGATAACGTGAACCGATTCAG
>DATKSN010000116.1:0-18353 GCA_035531595.1 Pirellulales bacterium
TAGCCCGCCGCCTGGTACGACTCGCGGTTGCGCTCGAAGTGCTCGACCAGTTCACGAAGAATTGACGGCGCCGGCATGGTTACGCTCCTTGCTTGCGCCGCGGGTTAGTGTCGAAGCTGGCCGCGGGCGGTTATACTTCACATGGTCGAGAATGAGACATTCACGGTGGCTGGGGCAGAGCCTAAGCGATGCCCCGGTGGCTATCTAGCCGGTAAGGTATAATCTAGCCGACCGAGGGGGAAACGAGCAAGGAGTACCTGACCGCGAATGCCCTTTTTGAAGCACTGATCGGCCCAAGCGAGGTATCGCGGACAAGGGCGGTTTGGGGATAGGCTCGATGGGGCCGCGCCTTGCAAACTCCCGACCGGTAGCTAGGATGTCTAGATGATGCCGACTCTGTAGGGAACGCCCTCCGTGGCGTTCCGAGTCCCGCCGGAAGACGTCGCTCGAGCCTCACGGAACGCCACGGAGCGCGTTCCCTACAGAACCCGAAGCGACGATCCTGGCCTTGAAGCCGGCGGTTGTTGTAAAAAGGGGCCATTGTTCAAGAAGCAAGGTAACCATTCATGGCTGAGAAGCACGAGCATCCAGAACCGGCCGAAAAAGTCGAGGTCGCCCAAAAGCGTGTCCTCTTGGTCGACGACGACCACGAGATCGTCGAGTCGATGCGGCTGGCGTTGGAGTCGCGTGGGTATAAAATCCTGGTGGCCCGCGACGGAAACCAGGGTCTGGCGATGGCCGAACGGGAAGACCCCGACCTGCTGATCCTCGACATGATGATGCCCAAGCGAAGCGGGTTCCTGGTGCTGGAAAAGCTGCGCCGCTCGCGTCCCGTTCCGATGCGCGTGATCATGATCACCGCCAACGAGGGGAGCCGCCACAAGGCCTACGCCGAGATGCTGGGCGTCGATGATTACATCCGCAAGCCGTTCGCGATGGACAAGCTGTTGGAGAGCGTGGGCCGCTTGTTGGACAAATGAACGACAACGCTTCGGGTTCCGTGCCCTGCTCGCCTGGATTATTCATGGTCCGGGGAGGAACTCGCGCACTGTGCTGTGGCAGAATTCGCAAGAATTCCGGCGTAACTCGCGTCCACGGCCTGACTTCTTGCGAAGCCAGCTACGGGACCATGAATCATCCGGGCTAGACGACGTCGCACCAGCTTCCCGGAACGCCACGGAGGGCGTTCCCTACAGAACCGGCCGCTGGACAAATCGGCAATGGCGGGATGCGAGCGATCGATTCCGAAAAATAGTTTGACATTTTGAGCGGGCTTGGCACACCCGTGCAACACGTTACGGCATAATGATTTGTGGATGAATGCCAGCTGGGTTTCTCTCTCGCGCGCGGCATCGCGCGAGGCGATTCGATATTGCCGCCGCGATGATTTGAGGGGATACTTAGTGTAGGTGACGGTGGCAGACGTGCGGGAAACGGATTCTCACACGCCGGAGAGCGAGAAGAAGCAGTCCTTCCAACCAACCCGCCTCGCCTCAGTTCCGGGTGATCTTTCGCAAGTTCTCTTTTGGGTCGCTCACGCGAAGTGATCGCTGCTGCGCAAATCGCGCCGCGGCGATCCTCGAGTGGGGTGAACCGTCGTGCCGTGGGCCGACATTCTTGGGGAGTGTGCTTTCCCCACCATTGCCGCTCGCCCCCTGGCGCGGCGCATCGCAGCCGGATTCGCTGGAATTCGGGACGTATCTTTAGACAGGGGCGTTTAGCGGGGCATTAGCAAGGCGATTGAGATTCTCAAGCCGCCGGGGGAGCCCTCAATGAATGACGGTAGCTCGATCATCGCGCTCGTGGCACAACGCCAGGATCTCGACCAGTTCCGCAAGAAGAATTGGGAGGGGACGTTCGAGCAGTATTTGGACATGGTCCGCCAGGATCCCAAGGTGACCCGCAACGCCTTTGAGCGGGTGTACGACATGGTCATGTCGTACGGCACGGAAAACTACGAACAAAACCGCGAGAGGCGGGTCCGATACCGCTTCTTTCAAGATCCCGATCAGGACGGCGCCGACGCCGTGTTCGGACTCGACGAGCCGCTGGCGGCGCTGGTCAACGCCTTCAAGAGCGCGGCCAAGGGGTACGGCATCGAGAAGCGCGTGCTGCTCCTGCACGGCCCGGTGGGCAGCAGCAAGAGTACGATCGCCCGGCTCTTGAAGAAGGGGCTGGAGCGCTACTCGAACTGCGATCAGGGCGCGCTGTTTACCCTGGGCTGGGTCGACCTGGAGAATCCGCAGCAGGTCCATTGGTGCCCGATGCACGAGGAGCCGCTGCACATGATCCCGCAGCGGTTTCGCGCCGATGTGACGGCCCGCTTGACCGAAGGACTGCCGGCCGACGCCTATCGCGTGAAGATCGCGGGCGAGCTTTGCCCGTTTTGCCGCTATGTCTACGCCGACCGGTTGCGGCACTACCAGGGCGACTGGACCAAGGTGGCGGGCGACGTCCGCGCGAAGCGGCTCTTGTTGAGCGAGAAAGACCGCATCGGCGTGGGAACTTTCCAGCCCAAGGACGAGAAGAACCAGGACTCGACCGAACTGACGGGCGACATCAACTACCGCAAGATCGCCGAGTACGGCAGCGACAGCGATCCGCGGGCGTTCAACTTCGACGGCGAATTCAACGTGGCCAACCGCGGCATCGTCGAGTTCGTCGAGGTGCTCAAGCTCGACGTGGCGTTCCTCTACGACCTGTTGGGCGCCAGCCAGGAGCACAAGGTCAAGCCCAAGAAGTTCGCCCAGACCGACATCGACGAGGTGATCCTGGGGCACACCAACGAGCCCGAGTACCGCCGCTTGCAGAACAACGAGTTCATGGAAGCCCTGCGCGACCGAACCGTGAAGATCGACGTTCCCTACGTCACGCGGCTGGCCGACGAAATCAAAATCTACGAGAAGGACTACCACCGCGGCAAGGTGCATGGAAAGCACATCGCCCCGCACACGATCGAAATGGCCGCCATGTGGGCCATCCTCACGCGGCTCGAACCGCCCAAGCAAGCGAACCTGAGCCTGCTGCAAAAGCTCAAGCTCTACAACGGCAAGACCTTGCCCGGCTACACCGAAGACAACATCAAGGAGCTGCGCGAGCAGGCCGGCGGCGAGGGGATGCACGGCATCTCGCCGCGCTACGTGCAGGATAAGCTCTCCAACGCCCTGGTGGCCCACCCGGAAGCGCGCTCGATCAACCCGTTCATGGTGCTCAACGAACTGGAGACGGGGCTCAAGCACCACAGCCTGATCACCGTCGAAGAAACGCGCAACCACTACCGCGAACTTCTGGGCGTGGTCAAGGAGGAGTACGAGAACATCGTGAAGAACGAGGTCCAGCGCGCGATCGCCGCCGACGAGGACGCCTTGAAACGGCTCTGCGGCAACTACATCGACAACGTCAAGGCCTACACGCAGCGCGAGAAGGTCAAGAACAAGTTCACCGGCCAGTACGACGAGCCGGACGAGCGGCTGATGCGGTCCATCGAGGAGAAAATCGACATCCCCGACAGCCGCAAGGACGACTTTCGCCGCGAGATCATGAACTACATCGGCGCCTTGTCGATCGACGGCAAGACCTTCGACTACCGAACCAACGAGCGGCTGAACAAGGCCCTGGAGTTGAAGCTGTTCGAGGACCAGAAGGACACGATCAAGCTCACCAGCCTGGTCTCGAAGGTCATCGACGCCGACACCCAGGCCAAGATCGACGTGGTCAAGCAGCGATTGATTCGCAATTACGGTTACGACGAAGAGAGCGCGAGCGACGTATTGAATTATGTGGCGAGCATTTTCGCCCGGGGCGACGCGAAGCATTAGCCATGTATATGAAAATCGAGCGCGACCAATCGCGCTTCAGACAAATCGTCAAGGGAAAGATCCGCCAGAACCTGCGGAAGTACGTGACGCACGGCGAACTGATCGGCCGCAAGGGGCGCGACCTGGTCAGCATCCCGGTGCCGCAGCTCGACGTGCCCCATTTCCGCTACGGCCAGAATGGTTCGGGGGGCGTAAGCCAGGGCGACGGCGAGGAGGGCACGCCCATCGCGCAGGGCGATCCCCAGGAAGGCGACGGCCAGGGACAGGCCGGCAGCGAACCCGGCGGCCACATCATGGAGGTCGAGGTCTCGCTCGAGGATCTGGCTCAGATCCTGGGCGACGAACTGGAACTGCCGCGCATCGAACCCAAAGGCAAAGCCAACATCAGCGAGGAGAAAACCCGCTACACCAGCATCCGCCGCTCCGGCCCCGAGTCGCTACGGCACTTCAAGCGGACCTACATGGAGGCGCTGCGGCGGCAGATTTCGTCGAGTTCCTACGACCCGCGGCGGCCCTTGGTCGTGCCGATCCGCGAAGACAAGCGCTATCGCTCCTGGAGCACCACGCCGCTGCCCGAGGCCAACGCCGTGGTGATCTACCTGATGGACGTTTCGGGCTCGATGACCGACGAGCAGAAGCAGATCGTGCGAACCGAGGCCTTCTGGATCGACACCTGGCTCAAGAGCCAGTACGACGGCCTGGAAGCGCGTTACATCATCCACGACGCGGCGGCCAAGGAAGTCGACGAAGAGACGTTTTACCATACGCGTGAAAGCGGCGGCACGCGGATCAGCTCGGCCTACCAGGTGTGCCTCGAGTTGATCCGGCGGGCCTTCTCGCCGGACGAGTGGAACCTGTACGTGTTCCAGTTCTCCGACGGCGACAACTGGGGTGAGGACAACCAAGCCAGTCTCAAACTACTGCGCGACGAGATCCTGCCCAAGGTGAACCTGTTTTGCTACGGCCAGGTGGAAAGCCCCTACGGCAGCGGCGAGTACCTCCGCACGCTGCGCGACGGCCTGGCCAAAAATTCGGAGAACCTCGTCCTCTCGGAAATCCACGACCGCGAGGCGATTTACGACTCGATCAAAACATTCCTGGGAAAGGGGAAATGACGCAGTTCGGCCATCGGTCGCAACCCGAATGATGAAACGCAATCGGCAAGAGGTCCGGGTTCAGGGTTCAGGTGGAACGGAAGTCCTGAACTCCAACCCCCGAACCCCAACCCCCGAACCCTGAACCCGAACCCTGAACCCTGAACCCTGAACCCCGACTATGTCCACCACCCGCATCGAACCGTTGCCCAGCGAATTGGCCGACGTCCAGGCCCAGATGCGGGAGCACGCGAGCAACTACGGCCTCGACTTCTTCCCGACGATTTTCGAGGTCATCGATCACGACCAGCTCAACGCCATCGCGTCGTACGGCGGCTTCCCCACCCGATACCCGCACTGGCGGTTCGGCATGGAATACGAGCAGCTCTCGAAGGGCTACCATTATGGTTTGCAGAAGATCTACGAGTTGGTGATCAACAACGATCCCTGCTACGCCTACCTGATGCGCTCGAACGCGTTGACCGATCAGAAGATGGTCATGGCCCACGTCTACGGGCATTGCGACTTCTTCAAGAACAACTACTGGTTCAGCCAGACCGATCGCAAGATGATGGACCACATGGCCAACCACGGCCAGCGCGTGCGGCGGTACATGGACCGGCACGGGGTGGAGGAGGTCGAGACGTTCATCGACGCCTGCCTGTCGATCGAGGATCTGATCGACGTCCATTCGCCGTTCATCAAGCGCTTCGACGCGCCGATCGTCGACCCGTTCGCGAAGCTCGACGAAGAGGACGAAGACGAAGCGTTGCGGCCCGGCCGCTTCCGCGCCAAGGAGTACATGGACCAGTACATCAACCCGCCCGACGTGCTGGCCGCCGAGGCCCAACAGCGGCGCGAACGGAAAAAGGTCGAGGAAAAATTCCCCAAGGAGCCGGCGCGCGACGTGATGCTCTTCCTGCTGGAGCATGCTCCCTTGAAGCCCTGGCAACTCGACGTGCTGTCGATCATCCGCGAGGAGGCCTACTATTTCGCCCCCCAGGGCCAGACCAAGATCATGAACGAGGGCTGGGCGAGCTACTGGCACTCGACGATCATGACCCGGCAGGGGCTGACCTCGGCCGACATCATCAACTACGCCGACCACCATTCCGGCACGATGGCCACGTCGAAGGGCCGGCTGAACCCTTACAAACTGGGAATCGAGCTCTTGCGCGACGTCGAGGACCGCTGGAACAAGGGGCGGTTCGGCAAGGAATACGACGAGTGCGACGATCTGGTTGCCAAACGCGACTGGGACACCGGCGCCGGCCTGGGCCGGCGGAAAATCTTCGAGGTCCGCAAGATCCACAACGATCTGACGTTCATCGACACCTTCCTCACCTTGGAATTCTGCCGCGAGCACAAGTTGTTTTCGTTTGCTTACAACGAGGACACGAACTACTACGAAATCGAAAGCCGCGAGTTTCCCAAGATCAAGCAGCGGCTATTGTTCGGCCTGACCCATCGGGGGCAGCCGTTCATCACGGTTCGCGAGGGGAACTACAAGAATCGCGGCGAATTGTTTTTGGGGCACGAGTACCATGGGGTCGAGTTGCAAACCGCCTACGCCCGCGACACGCTGATGAACCTGCAGCGGCTGTGGGGCCGGCCGGTGCATATTGAAACCGTTCTGGAAGGGCACAAGACGATACTATCCTATGACGGCGACGAACACTCCGTCGAGCAGTTCAAGCCGTCGGGCAGATAACCGTAGGGTGGGCGCCGCCCACCAGAAATCCGTAGGGTGGGCACCGCCCACCAAACCAAACCGTACCGATTCGTTGGTGGGCGGTGCCCACCCTACAGGGAACGCCCTGCGTGGCGTTCCGAAAGGAGCCGATCCGATGACGCTGGTGGAACAAACCCGCGAGGCTTTGGCCGCCGTACCCACATTCGCCGGCGGCGGGCACGCGCTGTCCCTTGAGCGCGATGGCCTTCGCCTGACCTGTGATCTGACGGCGCTGGACACGCTGGCCTGCGAGTTCACTCGGCTTGCGATGCGCGCCGACCAACTGGCGACCGCCTCGATCGAGGAGTTGAAACGCCTGAGCGAAACGCTGGCTGCGCGGCTGACTTATCTCTTGGAGCCGATTTCGCCGGTCGAGGTCGACTCGCAGCAGTGCGTCGTGCAGCTACGTTCCAATCCTCCGCGGCGCGACGCCGACCGCACCAGCTACTATGAGTTGCTGGTGCGTCGCGGCGGTGAATTGAGCCTCTGCCGCTGGACCAAGCAAGCGGGCGACGTGCGCCTTTCGCTGCCGGCCCAGGTGACGCGGGAAGTGCTGTTGCGGCTGGTCGGCGATTTCGCCGCGGTGGCCGTAGGTTAGGGGGCTGGCGGGCTCAGCGCTTCCGCCGCCGGCTTTTCGGGATCGGCTCCGGCTTGTCCAACTCCATCATCGTCAACACGAAACAATGATCCGACAGATAGCCGGCATCCTTAGCGGTTATTCGCCGACCGGGCATCGTCTTGTCGGTCACTCCCCGTGGCTTGCGAGGACTAGGGTTCGCCCGCATCGACTCGTTCGCGCACGCGGCGGCAGTCGGGCAACGAATCGAGGAACATCCGGCCGTAAGGCTTGGTCAGCACCCGCGGATCGAGGATCACAACGGTGCCGCGGTCGTGCTGGGTGCGGATCAACCGCCCGAAACCCTGTTTGAGCTTGATCGCCGCCGCGGGCAGTTGGTACTCGGAGAAGGGATTTCCGCCGGATTCCCGGATCGCGTCGAGCCGCGCCTCCAAGAGCGGCTGGTCGGGCACGGCGAAAGGAAGCTTGGTGATGATCACCGTCTGCAAGGCGTCGCCCGGCACGTCGACGCCTTGCCAGAAGCTGTCGGTGCCCAGCAGCACGGCCCGCGGATTGGCCTTGAACCGCTCGAGCATCTGGGTGCGCGGCAGCCCGTCCGACTGGGCGTGCAGCGCCAGGTTGCGCTCGGCCAGCCAGGGGGTCAAATCGGCCGCCGCCTGGCGGAGCATCTCGTAGCTCGTAAACAGCACGAAGGCGTGCCCGTCGGTCCGAGCGACGAATCGACGCACCATCTTCATGGCCTGCCGCTGGAACTCTCGCGGCTCGCCCGTCGGGTCCGGCATGCCCTCGACGAGCACGAGCGTGGCCTGCTCGCGGTAATTGAACGGGCTGCCGACCGACAGCGTCGCGACCTGCGTCAACCCGAGGCGCGACTTGAAGAAATCGAACGAACCGGCTTTGCCCACCGCCAGCGTGGCGCTGGTCATGATCACACTGGGGACGACCTCGAAGAGTTGCTTTCGCAACACCGGTCCCACGTCGACCGGCGCGGCGGCCAGCACGGTTTTGGGCCTGCGGCCGTGCGTCGCTTCGAGCCAGTAGACCGAGGCCGGCATGTTCTGCGTTCGCCATTGCTCGATTTCGCCCGCCAAAACGGAGAGCCGGTCGTGGGCCGAACTGAAATCTTGCCGGACCTCGGCCGATTCCAGCTTTTCGCCGAGCGCGCGCAGCCGGCGCGCCAGCTTGACCAATGCCGGGCTGAGCGCATTCTCGACGACTCCGGCCCGATCGACGCGCCCGTTGCGGCGTCCCGAAGCGGCCTGCCAAAGCCGTAGCGTCTCGAAGAACTCATCCGATCGAACGCGGCAATCTCCCACCAGTTCCTCCGCCTCGCGATCGTGGTAGTGGACCAGCAGTCCTCGGATCGTGCGGTCGTTGTAAAGCTTGTTGAGCGTGTATTCCACCTGGCTCGACGAGACTTTCATTCCCAGATGATCGCCGGCCACCGCTTCGATGGTGTGGGCCTCGTCGAAGATCGCGACGTCGTAGTCGGGCAAGATGCTCACGTCGTGTTGCCGCAGCGCGAGGTCGCTGAAGAAGAGCGCGTGGTTGACCAGCAGGATCTGCGAGTGCTGCATGCGCCGCCGGGAAGCGAAATAGAAGCACTTATTGTAGGTCGGGCATTGCCGCCCCATGCAGTTGCCTTGTTCGCTGCGCGCCTCGTCCCACACGGCGCCCAGCGGGCGGCGATCGAGATCCGAGAGCGAGCCGTCGGTCGTCTCGCGGCTCCAGCGATCGATATACCGCAGTTCCGAGAATTCCTCCGGGTCGTGAAACAGGCTGCCGGCGCGGCTGAGCGCGCCTTCGAGCCGCCGCAGGCTGACGTAGTTGCCACGCCCCTTAACCAGCACCGCCGTGAACTCATCGGGAATGACGGCATTCAACAACGGCAGATCCTTGTGCAACAACTGTTCTTGCAGGCTGATCGTGTGGGTCGAAACCACCACCCTGCGCCGCTTCGGCGGCTTGCCGTCGGGCGGTTTTTTTTCCGGCGTCGGGGGGATCGTGGCCAGAATGGCCGGCACGAGGTAGGCGAAGCTCTTTCCCACGCCGGTGCCCGCCTCGACCACCAGGTGCCGCTGGCTCGCAATGGCCTTGGCCACGGCCTCCGCCATGGCTAGCTGCTGCGGCCGGCGCTCGTAATGCCGCAGCCGGGCGGCGATCCGCCCCTCGGGTCCGAGGATCTCGGCGGGTGTGAGTGTCATGGGGGCGGTCGCGGCGGTGGGGACGACGATGCTGGCACTATAGCATGTTGCGGCCGAGTTCAGTAGGTGGTGCCGTCCAAGCGGGTCGTTGGAAAAATTCCAGCGCGGTCCTGGAAATATGGTTTGCGAACCGACATGCTGTTACACTGACGGCGACCTTCATACCCGACGGCGAGCTGATTCCTTCTTCGGAGCACTAACGAATGCCTATCGAATTCCGTTGCGGACAATGCGGTAAATTGTTGCGAACCGGCGACGACACGGCCGGCAAACAGGCCAAATGCCCGTCGTGCGGATCGATCCAGGCGATCCCCATGTTCTCGTCGCCGCTCGGGTCGCCGGCGGAACCGACGCCCAACGCGCCGCCACCACCGCCAGATTCTCCCTTCGACGATGCCGTGCCCAGCCCATTTGGACCGGTGCCGATTCCATCGGGTCTTGACCCCAACCCATACGCTTCGCCTTCACCGGGCGCCGCTTCATTCGAGTTTCGCGGCCCCTCGGGACCGCGCAGCGGCCCGCCTTGGGAACGCGACGGCGCCTCGTTCAACTCGTTCGTTGCCACGCTTAAGGAGTTCTACGGCTCGGCCAATCTGTTCTTCGACAACATGAGGCGCGAGGGGGGCCTTGGAGCGCCGATCGGGTATCTGGTGGCAGGTGGAACGGTTGGTGGTTTAGGCGGGTTCTGTTTGCAAATCGCAATACAAATGCTGCTCGGCATGGGAATGGGCAACGGCCCACCGTTCGGCCCACAGATGGCGGGAGGGGCCATCGGCGGCGCGGCGGGCCTGGTTTGTGTCGCGATCTTCCTGCCGCTGGCACTGATCTTCGGCCTTTTCGTCACGGCGGGCATCTATCACTTGATGTTGACGATGCTCGGCGGCGCCCGATTCCCATTTGAAACAACCGTTCGCGTGATCGCGTACTCTCAGGGCAGCACGTCGCTCATATCGCTCATCCCATTCTGCGGCGGCCTCATTAACGCAATCGTCAATCTCGTCTACACCATCGTCGGGCTTTCGCGAGCTCACGAGATATCAGGCGGGAAAGCCGCGGCGGCGGTCCTCATCCCGTTCTTCATTTGCTGCGGCTTGGGGGTGGCATTGTACGCCGCGATCATCTTTGCCGTCATGAATCAGGCCAACAGGTGACGAAGCAAGATTCAGTCGCGGTTTGAGAGGGGGGGGGCCTTGCTTGCGCCGCGGGTTAGTGTTGGACCATGAATAATTCGGGCTAGCGCGGCTTGAGCGGCGTGATCGTCCCCTCGTCGGGGCTGCTAGCGGTGGCGTAAAGCTTCTTGGGAATCCGGCCGGCGAGATAAGCCAGCCGGCCGGCCTCAATGGCGGCCTTCATGGCGCGGGCCATCCGCGGCGGATCGGCCGCGTGGGCGATGCCGGTGTTCAACAGCACGCCGTCGACCCCCAACTCCATGGCGATCGTCACGTCGCTGGCCGTTCCCACGCCGGCATCGACGATCACCGGGTAATCGGGGTCGCCTTCCTTGAGGTATTCGAGGCAAATGCGGATGTTGTTGGGGTTCAAGATTCCCTGCCCCGATCCGATCGGGCTGCCGGCGGGCATCACGCTGGTGGCGCCCGCCTCCTTGAGCCGCCGGGCGGTGATCGGGTCGTCGGTCGTGTAGCAAAGCACCTGGAACCCATCGGCCACCAACCGCTCGGTCGCCGCCAACGTCGCCACCGGGTCGGGCAACAGGGTCTTCGTATCGCCCAGCACTTCCAGCTTGACCCAATCGGCGCCCGGATTTTCCAGACCCAGCAAGATCTCGCGCCCCAGCCGGGCGACGCGCACAGCGTCGTCGGCCGTGAAACAGCCGGCCGTGTTGGGCAACAGCACGTAACGGCGCGTGTCGATGTGATCGAGCAGGTTACGCCCCTGGGCGTCGATGAGCCGCTCGCGGCGAATGGCCACGGTAATGCAATCGGTGCCGGAGGCCGCGAGCGATGCGGCCATCAAGGCGTAGTTGGCGTACTTGCCGGTGCCGACGATCAACCGGCTGGAAAGGACGTGCTTGCCCAGTCGCAAGGGCTTTTCGGCGACGGACGGTGAAACCTGGTCTGCGGACACGCGTTCAACCTCCTCCGACCAGGGTCACGACTTCCAAACGGTCTCCCTCGGCCAGCGCTCGCCGGCCGTGGGCGCCACGCGGCACCAATTCGAGGTTCACCTCGACCGCCACATGGCGCGGGTCCAAACGCAGCTCGCCTAACAGCGCCGCCACCGTGGTGCCCGCCGCCACTTGGCGCGGCCCGCCGTTGACGTGGATCGTGACGTGGGTCATCCACCCATTAGACGACAATCCACGATTTTTTCAAGCGATACTTCACGCGGTCGAGAATGTCTCATTGTCGGCCGCGTAATGTAAATTATCGGCTGGCGACTTCCGGAATGCGGAAGGGGATCACGTCGAGCCGCGTCATCGCCTTGCGGATCGGCGCCCCCGATTGGGCGAAACTCTGCGACCAGGGGACGTTGTAGGCGGCCAGCTTGCCGGAGGTCAACTCGGCCACGTAGATCACCGAGGTCGCCGGCTGCAGCGGGCCGGCGTTGGGGCGAAACATGGAGGTGCCGGTAACCAGCAGGTACTTCGGGTTTTTCGCGGCGACGATTCCCAGGTCGCCCTGGACATTGGCACGGAAGAAGGCGTTGAAACGGCGGGTCACCGGGCTGATCACGGCCGCGTGCAATTCGCCGGTCGTAAAGTCAATGAAATAAACGGCTTCGGTCACATCGTCCAGGGCGCCGGTGGCCATGGCGAAGTTCTCGCTTCGGTCGGTGGCCACCGCGTGCAGTGGCGAGTGCGGCGCCAGTGCCCCCATGGCCAGTCCCACCAGCAACGTCGGCAACATCCAGCACGAGGGAATCCTTCCCAACATGGTCGATCTCCTTATCGAAGAGGGCGGTATCGCCTCCAGGGCAACCAAACCCGGTGGCACACAAGGCGTTAGGCGTTAGGCGTTAGGCGTTAGGAATCCGGCGTCACGGGCCTAACGGCTTTCTTGGCGCGGCGAGATCGTAGCGATTTTCACCGACGGACGCCAGAGGGCCTGAAGGCGCCCGGAGAACCCGCTCCCCCGCGTCGGTCAAGGGTGTGCTGGCGAGGTTCACGGTTCCAGGCCGTTAGCGCCGGTCGCCGTAGATCAGGGTCATGATCTCGGAGCGGCTGGAGAGGTGCGAGCGGAACACGCCCCGCATGGCCGAGGTCACGGCCACACTGCCCGGCTTGCGAATGCCGCGGATCGTCATGCATGTGTGGGTCGCCTCAATGACCACCGCCACGCCCTTGGCTTCCAACTCGTCGACCAGCAGGTCGGCGATCGTTTCGGTCATCCGCTCCTGGACCTGGGGCCGCCGGGCAATGACCTCCACCACGCGGGCCAGCTTGCTGAGGCCGATGACCTTGCCCTCGGGCAGGTAGCCGATATGGGCCTGACCCATGAACGGCAGCATGTGGTGCTCGCACATGCTGTTGAAACTGATGTTCTTGACCAGCACCACCTCGTCGTATTTCTCGGTGAACGATTTTCGCAGGTGCTGCCGAGGGTCGTCGTGCAGACCGCTGAACAACTCGGCGTACATCCGCCCCACTCGGGCCGGCGTTTCCAGCAGGCCCTCGCGGTCGGGGTCTTCGCCGATGGCGGCCAGAATTTCGCGCACCGCGCGTTGGATGCGTTCCTGATCGACGCCGGGCGAGGCCGGGCTGGCGCCGGCGGCCTCTTCGCCGTTGGCGTCGTGGACTTCGACCTTGGAGCGGGTAGGCATTCGGTTCTCGCGCGGGGAGACGTTCCCCCGATCTTAGGCCCGCGGCGGGGGGTGGTCAAGGAAGCGCGTCGTCGCTGGACTCGCAAGAGTTCAGGCCGTCGTCACACTAACCCGCAGCGCAAGCAAGGTCCAACACCGGGCCTTGCTTGCGCTGCGGGTTAGTGTGGGGACCATGAATAATCCGGGCTCGCCGGGACTAGCCGCCGCGTCCGCGTGCCCTTATACTTCACGCGGCCGCCTTGAAACGGGTCGTTGTTTTTGTTTCCACATGGGGTGCCCGCTCGCCATGAGCAGCGTGAAGCCGCCCGGCGCCGAACGGGATCGTGTCGCCGACGAAAAAGTGCTGGTTCTCGATTTCGGCTCGCAGTACGCCCAGTTGATCGCCCGCCGGGTACGCGAACAGCAGGTCTACTGCGAGATCGCGCGGCACAATATCACGGCCCAGCGCGTGCGGGAACTGGCGCCCAAGGGGCTGATCCTTTCGGGTGGCCCGGCCAGCGTCTACGAACCCCGCGCGCCGCGGTGCGACCCCGAGATCTTCCGCCTGGGCATCCCCGTGTTGGGCATCTGCTATGGCATGCAGTTGGCTTGCGACGTGCTGGGGGGTAAGGTCGAAAGCGCGCCGGCCCGCGAGTACGGCCGGGCGACCGTGCGCGTCACGGCGGCCGGCGGTCTGTTCGCGGGTCTGCCGGCGGAAATGGAGGTCTGGATGAGCCACGGCGACCAGGTCTCTCGCGTGGCGGGCGATTTCGTCGCGCTGGCGGCGACCAGAACCTGCCCCATCGCGGCCGTCAAGCACGCCACACTGCCGATCTACGGCTTGCAGTTCCACCCCGAAGTGACCCACACGCCGCAGGGCAAGCAGTTGCTGGGCAATTTCCTCAGCGGCGTCTGCGGCTGCTCCGGCCGCTGGCAGCTCGGCGATTTCGCCGAGGAGACGATTGCCCGCGTCCGTCGGCAAGTGGGCGACCGTCGCGTGATCTGCGGGCTATCCGGCGGGGTCGATTCGTCGGTCGTGGCGGCTTTGCTGGCCAAGGCCATCGGCAAACAACTCTCGTGCATCCTGGTCGACAACGGCCTGCTGCGGAAGGCCGAGGAAGCCGCCGTGATCCGCGAGTTCAGCAACCACTTCCAGACCGATCTGCATGTGGTCAAGGCCGAGGACAAGTTCCTGCAAGCCCTGGCCGGCGTGGTCGATCCGCAAGAAAAGCGCCGCCGTATCGGCCGGGCGTTCATCGAGTGCTTCAGCGATGAAGCGGCCAAAATCGAAGGGGCCGAGTTCCTGGCCCAGGGGACGCTCTACCCCGACGTGATCGAAAGCGGCGCGGCCGTCGATGGTCCAGCCGCCACGATCAAGCTGCACCACAACGTCGGCGGCTTGCCCGAGGATCTCAGCTTCAAACTGATCGAGCCGCTCCGCGATTTGTTCAAGGACGAGGTTCGGCGGCTGGGCTTGCAGCTTGGCTTGCCCGACGAAATCGTCTGGCGACACCCCTTCCCCGGCCCGGGGCTGGCGGTGCGCTGCCTGGGCGAGGTCACACGCGAGCGGTTGGAACGGCTCCGCGAGGCGGATGCGATCGTGGTCGAGGAAATTCAGCGGGCCGGGCTGTACCGGCAAACGTCGCAGTCGTTCGCCGTACTGCTGCCGGTGCGGAGCGTTGGTGTGATGGGCGATGCGCGCACCTACGAGGACGCCATCGCAGTCCGCTCGATCGACAGCGAAGACTTCATGACCGCCGACTGGAGCCGATTGCCCTACGATGTGTTGGCCACCCTATCGACGCGGATCATCAACGAGGTGAAGGGAGTCAATCGCGTCGTTTACGACATCAGCTCGAAGCCGCCGGCGACGATCGAGTGGGAGTGACGACGCCAAGAATGGCTTGGATTTCACCATCGCGCGGCGCACCGAGGAACAGGCCCAGCGAAGCAGCGAGATGGCAGTGGCGGCTCACCGGCTCAATCTAGTGCGGACGCCGCTACGCGGCGGAATGCGATCATGCTGCTCAAAAGTCCGCCGTAACCACGACGTTATTTGTGAAACGGACCACTTATACTTCACGCGGCCATCAATGAGAGATTTTGTCGGCCAATAAAAAAGCCGCTGTCACCTACTACAGCGGCTCGATGAGGCAGGGTCCGTGGTTGGCCTTTTGATGCGCGCCGCGGCGTGCTGGCCTGGCCCTCCTCGACCGGATGTGCTACCGGTCGTTACTGATAGCATCGGCAGCTTGGCATGCGAAACCACGACAATCCAGAGCGGGCACGCGGTTTTTCGCCATGCCGCGCGCTCCGGCCGTTTCCCTCGACAAAGCTTGCCCCGCTTGAACTGAGGGCGAGCCGCAAGATGCCACCATCGTTTCGTCGCCGACTGCCATTATGGCAGGTTTCCTTACGCGCATCGATTCCGAGCGCAATGTCCGGCGGCGATGCGCATTTTTTCCGCGATTATACCTACCATGGTTATACCTCAACCGCGGCACGGCCAGCGGCGGCAGCGGCGGGCAGCGGCGGACTGCGTTTGCCCGGCGGCGGAAAAGTCCGTAGAATCGAAGCCATCCAACGGTCGGCGCACCCAGGAGCGAACATCAGCCGCAATGCGATTCACCAAGATGCAAGGGGCGGGCAACGACTACATCCACGTCAACTGCTTTGTCGAGCCGTTGCCATCCGACGCGGCGGCCCTGGCCCGGCTGATTTCCAACCGCCACTTCGGCGTCGGCGCGGACGGCTTGATCCTGATCTGCCCTTCCGAGGTGGCCGACGCCCGGATGCGGATGTTCAACGCCGACGGATCGGAATCGGAAATGTGCGGCAACGGCATCCGGTGCGTCGCCAAGTACGTCTATGACCACGGCATCTCGAACAAGGAAACCTTGGCGATCGAAACCGGACGAGGCGTTCTGTCACTTGACCTGGAGTTGGTCGCGGGCCTGGTCGAACGGGTCCGAGTGGACATGGGGCCGCCGATCCTCGAGGCCGCCGAAATTCCGACGACGCTGCGTGGCGATCCGGTCGTGCTCGCCCCCCTGGCGGTTGACGGCCGCTCGCTCGAAGTGACCTGCGTCTCGATGGGCAACCCGCACGCGATTACCTATGTGGAGCGGCTGGATGACGATTGGGTGCTGGGCCTGGGACCAAAAATCGAAACCGACCCGCACTTTCCACGTCGCGTCAACGCCGAATTCGTCGAGGTTCTCGCGCCGAACGAAGTGCGGATGCGGGTTTGGGAGCGCGGCTCCGGCGAGACCCTGGCCTGCGGCACCGGGGCCGGCGCCGTCTGCGTGGCGGGCGTGCTCACGGGACGCACCGAGCGGAAAATTCTGGCCCATCTGCCCGGCGGCGATCTGCAACTGGAATGGGCCGAAAACGATCGCGTTTACATGACCGGGCCGGCCGTCGAGGTGTTTTCGGGCGACTACTCATGAAAATCCGCAACGCGACGTTGACTCAGCTCGGCGGTTTGTTGGGCGCGACGTCGATTCGGGCCTGGATGTCGTCGCTCGACTACCGCGTGGCGTACTACGATCCCAAGGTCGACCCGGTCCATCCTGAATTCTCGGGCCAGAAGCTCTACATTTTCTGGCACGAGTACATCTTGTGCCCGATCGCGATGCGGGGGCATTGCAACCTGGCGATGTTGGTCAGCCAGCATGGCGACGCCGAGATGCTCACCGTGGCCGCGCGGCACTTGGGTTTCGACTGTGTCCGCGGCTCGTCGCGCCGCGGCGGCGCGGCGGCCTTGCGCGAACTACTCGACAAGAGCCGGCACATGAACCTGACGATCACGCCCGACGGTCCTCGCGGCCCGCGGCGTGTGCTCGCGCAGGGACCGATCTACCTGGCCTCGAAGCTAGGCATGCCGCTGGTGCTCTTGGGCCTGGGCTACGATCGCCCTTGGCGCGTGAACAGTTGGGACCGCTTTGCCATTCCGCGGCCGTTTTCACGCGCGCGGGGCGTGATTAGTCCGGCCTTGAACTTGCCTGGGGATCTCGACCGCGACGGTATCGAGCACTACCGGCGGGAGGTGGAGCGATTGCTCAACCGACTGACGCTGGAAGCCGAGGCCTGGGCCGAGTCGGGCACGCGCAAGTTGGATGAACAACCCGCCCGGCGGGAACATTCCAAGGGCCGTCCCCGCCGCGCGGACATCCAACACCCCCTGCCGCCGCCGCACCGCGCGGCGCGGGTGGCGTAACCGCCGTCGCCATGGCACTGGTCGATCAGGGCCTGTACGCCCAGCGGTTCATGGCGTATAAATTCCAGGCAGAAACCGATTTTGGTCGGGCTAGTGCGACATGGTAACGGGGATCACGCGGAACAACGTCTTGCCGTTCACCCGCAGCCGGCTTCCGTACGGGTCGGTCGGCAACGACAGGACGAACCGCAGCACGGATTCGTCGCGAATGTCTACGTCAATTTCGTTCATGTGTGGCGCTCGGGTTGGGGCGAGTGAGTTTGGCATTCCTTCCGATTATACACGATTTCGCTCGTTCTTGTCGCCCCGACGATCCGTCCGGATGCGTCAACCCAACGCGCAACTTGGCCCAATTTTATTCCTCCAGGCTTTCGACGATTCGACAACCGAGCCACGCTGCCGATGGTGAGCACGTACTCGGCGGCCTGATCCCCGTCTCTACCTCGGCTCGATTACGCTGCCGCCCCATTCGATCTGGCAGTTGGGCAGGGCTTCTCGCAGTTCCGCCACGCTGGCGGCGGTGGCTTTGGTGCCCCGCAGGTCGAGCCATTCCAGGCCCGTCAGCAAAGTAGTAGGCACACTCCGTGTGCCGCAACCTTGGCCCGAACCGGTGGTCACACCCACGGATCGGCTGAAAATGAGAATTGGCAAGGCGTCGCGTGAGAACGTCGGTCGGCCTAACGGGCGGCGCGGGCAACGACGCGAGGGAGCGGCCGGCGACGACACACGGAGTGTGGCTGCTAAAAACTCGGGACGGCGGTCAATCGGTTTGGAGGCCGGTTTTGTTCCGAAACTTTGCGGACGACAGACCCGAAGGGTCGGCAGAGTGTAGCCTGGGGCGTCAGCCGGCGTTGCTCTACACATCTTCCGAGAGGCCACGGGCTTGCCCCGTGGAGTTTCACGCTCGTATCTACACACGCGGGCGGCCCGGATTACCTGCCTTTCCCCGT
>DATKSN010000117.1:0-63534 GCA_035531595.1 Pirellulales bacterium
CCCGGCTCTTCCGTCTTGCTCCGGTCGCAGTTTGGAATCTGTGGGCGGTTGGGGTTGGCGCGACCCTGAGAAGCCGCCGAAAGGCGGCGCGCGGCGGCGCGCGCTTCGGAAGTCCCACGTCGGGATCGGCACCAAAGTGTCAAACCGTCGCGGCAGCACAACGCGACTTACCCCGGCAGGACGCACCGTGACGGTCGCCAACTCACGCCACCGACAAACGGAAAGTCTTGTCCGCCCCCGCGAAGCGGTTAGTTCAACGCTTCGTTTCGGATTTGTCATCGGGCACTTCAAAACCAGCCACTCGTGGGCGAAATTGGGCCGGCCGGGTTGTGATGGTTGTAATGAGATCCTATTTTCGTTGGAATTCCCTGCCTACCTCCAAAGATGCCGCCGAAAACCTCACCGAACAGGTGACCAACGGCCTCCGGCAACTGTACTCAGCCAACAACGCACCGCTTTCACGATGGATCCTTCAGGTCTGGCTCGACAAGTTCGGGTGGGATGCCCGGGCGATTTTGCACGCCGACGTCGTGGTCGGCGAAGTCGACGAAGATGGCCTTGTCGAAGCGCTTGCCCGACTGCTTTGGGAACACCGCCATGATCAAGCTAACACCGACCGCGAAGAGGGAGTTTCCGAATGAAACGTCCAGAGCGAGGCCGCGGCCTGTTTTACACACGTGACTCGGGCGGCAAGCACGAGATGACGCCTGCCCAATACGTGGCGTGGGCCGTCACCAGGGCCAACGAGCTGGGCCTGTCTTTCAATGGCTCCAGTGAAATGATCCAAGCCATGATTCAGCTTGGAGAGTCGAATCGAGGAGACGTGTTTCTCGATTTTGGCGTGTGCGGCAATTTACTGTCTCGGCCCGGCCTAGACCGGATGCGTGCCGAAGCGGACGCAGATCCGTCCGTTTCCCATATCCTGATACCGCGGCGAGATCGGCTGGCGCGGCCCGATGACCCACTCGACGCCATCGCGATCGAGAATTCACTGCGGCGAAACGGAATTACGCTTGTTTTCATGGGCCGTCTCTATCCGCCGCTCGCCAAGGGGGAACGGGCCAGCATCGAAGAACTGCCGGGCGGCGTCATCGACTACGACCGCGCTGGCAAGGACCGCACCGACCTGGCCCAGAAGATCATCTACGCCCAACTTTCTTTGGCCAAAGCCGGTTATTCCACCGGTGGGCGTCCGCCGTATGGCTTCCGCCGCTGGTTGGTCAAGGATGACGGCACACGGCGTTTGGCATCAGACGACGATCATCAACATCGCTCGTAATCCGCTGCTGGTGGCCATGTGCATTTACGGCCGTCGGTCGATGGGCGATCAATTACGTTATGCCGCGAATGGTCCGCGTGCGCTCAACGACGACGATTTCCGCGCGGATGGAAAGCCAAAAGTGATTCGAAATCCAGACGGGGTGATGAGTCAGACTCCGGCACGGTTCGACGCCCTTGTCGATCGGGACAACCATCAGGAGTTGATCGAAATCCTCGACCAACGGGGAGCGAGCCAGCGTGGCAAGCCGCGTTCCCGCGACCCGGGAAAGAATCCCCTCGGCAGCCGCATCTTCGACATGAATTGCGGGTGGCCGATGTATCGCACGCCGTATGGCCAGACGTTTCGGTACAGTTGCGGTGCCTATATGCAGTCGCGGCAGTGCCACCACAACCATGTAGATGGTCCTACGGCCACGCAGTTCGTGTTGAGCAGCCTCCGTCAAAAGCTCGTGATTCCGCGCGTGTTGGAGAAGCTCAAAGAGCGTTTGCAGGAATTGGCGATGGGTGAACAGATCCCGTCGTCGCATTTGGCCGAGTTGTCGGTCCAGCGGTCTGACCTGGAAAGGGTGAACGCCAACTTGACGAAGGTGCAAGGCAACATGGCGTTGGCCGATAACCCGGAGCAGTACCGGGCGATGGCTAGCGTGTTCGAGGATTTGCGCAGGCAGCAAGCCGACCTGGAACGGCGGGTCGCCGCCACCGCGAGCCATCCCCGTGGGGCCTACGATGTCGACGCGGAGGTCGCGGCGGCGATGGCGGTCTTAAACCGGCTGCCAGACCTAGCCGCCGACACCGGGAATCTGGCCACGATCGGCGAAGCATTCCGGCTTGTAAATGTGCGGCTGTTCTTGAAATTCAGGAGAGTCCAAGCTAAGAAACGCATTCTCAACAGGTTGGCCCACGGCGTCCTGACGTTCGGCGAAGCGGCACCGCCAGTACCGCTTTACGCGGGGCCGACGGGCCGTCGGGCGATAATAGCGAATAAGACGGCAGTGGTTGCCGCCGGCCCGGGAGAGGGGAACAAAAATACCCTCCCGGACCAAGAGTTTCCTGGTGGGGAGGGTAAGTCGTTAGGAAATGTAAGTCGGGGCGACAGGATTTGAACCTGCGACCTCTTGACCCCCAGGCAGACGTTTCACTCGTCGTAACTGGTTGTCCTGCTTACGCTTCTAGCGTTTAGTGAACGAATCAACACATTCTACCGTTTCCATCCTTTTCGGTCAATTCCCCAGGCTTTTTTTGCGTCGCTGCAACGATTGCTGCAAGTGTTGCTGCAACTCCCGCGCGCTTGACAGCGTGTCAGGGGCGGTCGATCACCATTTTTTTCCGCCAAGGCATCCTAACCCACCCATGCAGGTGGGTGTCGGTCCCAAAATGGCCCCCATCGGCGAATTCCGGAGTGGCCCCGTCGAGCCGGCCGGCCGCCTCTTTGCTCCAAAAATACTCGCGACACCTGTGCTCCCACTTCCTCTTAATCAGAGGGTTGATGGTTCAAGTCCATCAGGGTGCACTTCAGAAAGTCCTTTGCCAGCAATGACTTATGACTTTTTCTTTGCGCTGTTCGCCGATCGGCGATCGTTTTCCGCTCCTTGACGATTAAGTGACGGGCAACGGCCTCCATTGGCGTGTTTCTCGGTGGGCGCCTTGGAAAATAAAACATCACTCGTCATCAACTTGAACGAGCGAATAGTTTTAATCCCCACCCAAAACAGGTAGACTATCACCACGCCTTTTGCTCGGATTCGCGACGGCTACCGCAGCCATTGGCTTTCGCCTGACGCCGTCAGGCTGGCATTTCGTTTGGAAATCGTGAGGAATGCGCACGCGGTATCAAACGGCAAGGAGTTTTCAATGCGATCCCGATTACGTCGGCTCCTCCATGCTTCATTGGCCATCGGAGTTCTTGCCACCGAAACTCAGCAGGCGATTCCGCAAACTGCCGAGGGAGCCCGTGGCATCATCGTCGAAGAAATCCGCAACGAGCGCCCAAGCTTCATGGTCCGCGTGTACGTGGACCAGAAAGACAATACCTACGAGGCACGCGAGGAAATGCGTGTAGCGGTCCGTTCAGAAAAGCCAGGCTTCTTATACCTGTTGTACCGCGATGCGCGGGGGCAAGTCGCCTGCATTTTCCCCAACCGCGTGCAGACCAACAATCGCATCCAAGCAAATACCACCACCTTCATCCCGGCTGAAAAAGGCGAATTCAAGCTGCGGATAGCCGCACCTTACGGCAAGGAACTACTCAAAGCAGTGGTTGCGCTAGAACCGCTCAAGGAGCTGCAACTTGAAAACTTAACGAAAACCGACACCACATTGATCGATGACCGCTCGATAAATCGGATACTCGCGGAGGTCCGCAAGAAACCCCACGCTTGGGCTGAGCACGATGTCGAAGTCACAACCGTAGTCAAGCGGCCGACGCAGCCCGCGGCACGTCGCTTCGGGATTTTCATCGGGATCAGCGATTTCGCGACTGTCAACGATCTCTCGGTCGCGCATAAGGACGCCGCGGCGATGGAAGACGTGATGAAAGCCAAGTGTAAATTGGATGCCTCGTATTTGCTCGTCAACGAAAAAGCCACGCTGAAAGCCATCGAAGACTTGGTTCGTCGCCGCATGCCTGCCCTTACGCGGCCTGGCGATACGATCTTTCTCTATTGGTCCGGGCACGGCGGGCGCTGCCCCGACGACGATGGGGACGAGGCAGACGGATACGACGAATTTCTCGTTCCCTACGACGGCACCGCAGGTCCACCCGCCACTCTCCGCCGAACAATGCTCATGGACGACACTTTCGGCCGGTGGATACAGGAGCTCGACGGAAGGAAACTCGTCTTGATTCTCGACACGTGCCATAGCGGCGGCCAGTCCACAGACGCTAAGGGGACCAAAGGCATTTCCGCTCCAGACGCGCTTGTGAAATCCACGCCGAACGATTTTGACTTCTTCGACGGTGAGTTGCTTCGCGCCAAAGACATCGGACAGAAGGAGACCGCGATCTTAGCTGCCGCGCGGCCCTCCCAGTTTGCCTTGGAGCGCCGCGAAGGCGATCTCGGCGCGATGACGTATTTCCTCGTGAAGCAGTTACGAGAGGCGGACGGCCCAATTACACTTGCTCTGGCCATCGACTACCTAACCAAGCGAGTTCCTCCTTACGTCAACAAAAACTTCCCCGGCATCAGTCAAACTCCCATTCTCGTCGACCACAGCACGCCACCGTTATTCCTAAAACCATAACGGATTCTTCGGCCCACTGACAAACAGATTATTCTTTTTCCACTCCAGCCTCAGCGCCACTCAACCGCAAACCCTGATTCCCTTCTCGGGGTGCATCGCCCCGGTGAAACTAACAGGAACAAATTCGCAAGTCAGTTCGTGAGGACGATAGCCGCCATGCCCCTTACCCGCGCGTCTGCCCTTCTCTGCATGTCCTTTGGTTTGATCAGTACTAATCTCTACGCCCAGCCGCAGACCACGCCGAAGGCCGTGAGGGTCGAACCAACCCAAGCAAGCCGCTGGGCATTGCTGATCGGCGTCGATGACTACGCTGAGGCCACCGATCTGAAGTATTGCGGCGCCGATATGCGAGCCTTGCGCGAGCAATTGATCGCAAATGGATTCCTCGCCGACCAAGTTTTTCTCTTACACGACGATGCCAAGGAGAAGAAATACCTCCCCATCAAAGCCAACATCGAACGGCAACTTGGGCTCCTCCTCGATCTAGTGCAGAAAGGCCACGTCCTCCTCATAGCGTTCAGTGGCCACGGCGTGCATCTTGGGAAGACCAGTTATCTCTGTCCGACAGAGGCACGTATCGAACATCCAGAGACACTTGTTTCGCTCGACGCGGTCTACGAGAAGCTCAACGAATCCCCCGCCACACTCAAGCTCGTGATGGTGGACGCGTGCCGCAATGACCCTCGACTCCAGGGCGAGAAGAGCCTCGACGCCACAACAATCCAGTTCGCCGAAGCTCTTGAGCGCCAGGAACCACCCGAAGGTTTGATGCTCTTCAACAGTTGTACTGCCGGCGAAACTTCTTGGGAGGAAAAGGATTTTGGGCACGGAGTATTCATTCATTTTGTGATGGAAGGTTTGCGGGGTGCCGCCGATGCTGACGGCGACGGAAAAATCACGCTTAATGAAATCTCTACGTTCGCTGCCAACAAGACGAAGATTTACGTCGCCCGCAAATTTAACAGGTCGCAGCGCCCATTCCTCCGCGGCGACATGACGCTCGACGCGTTGAATTACGATCTCTTCCAAGTCACAGCGGCCGGCAATTCATCTCCATCCCCCTCAGTCGCCCGCACAAAACACGACGCCGTTCAACTTCAGATCATCAGCCCCGAAGGAATGCAGATTTGCGGTAAAAACAGTAAGGGCCACTTCACAGACGCAAAGTCGTGGAAGACTCCTGCAAAGATCAATTTGACACAGGGTTCCCGCTTTCGTTTCAAATTCCAAGGCATTCCAGAATTTCATGGTAGATGTTTGTATCCGCTCTTGGAGATCCGACCGAAGACCCCCGCATCCGAAACATTTTTTGAAACAAACGCGCTTGTCCTGGAATTCACGGAAGAGGAATTCGACGCGATTTTCTCTGGAAGGCCGCTTATCAAAGTCCTCTTCAATCCAGGCCCCGACTTTCTGGAAGAGGACAAACGTCGCCGAGAAAATGAGCGTGGGACGACTGCATGGGTTTCAAGCTTCATGCTTCCACCGGGAACTGATCCGATCCTTGAGGCGGACCGACGGGGCGACGTCCTAGCCGTCCTTGAGTTAGGAAATGTCGATCTCGAACCCGATGCCAATTCAAGCGAACCTTCAGATCAAGACGACGCTCAAACAGGAGAGCTGAACGCGGAGGCCGAAGCCCGCGAACACCAACGAATGTTGAAGTACAAGAAGATCAGGGACCGAGAAGCAAGCGTTACCGTCGATCCAATTGTTGATCCAATTGCCGACGAGGTAGACGACTTGCCCGACGTGATCAATGCCGACGATCCCGAAGCGATCGAAGAGCAGCTTCCGCGACTTCGCGAGAGAATCAAGCGATTGTCGGAGTCATGCCTTAACCTTCCCATGTCAAAGGAAAATGCGACGACGCTTGCAAAGAGCCTCAGCAGGCTCGCTCTCAAGACCGAGATTGCAAAGAACACGTCCGGGGAATTCGCCGCGCTCTTGGACCTCCGCATGGAAGCTTCCAAACTAAGGGACCGAGCACAAGAACTGACTAAGCCCATGAAGGACGCCTACGTCGTGCGATCCGTCAAGAAGCAGTACCGCGACAAGCGCGACCGCGTGCATCCATACATCGGGTACGAACACGTACCTCTCCCCGTCCCTCGCCCTGATAGTACGTCTGCCCCTGTCAATCAAGCGAGGCCCACACAACTCGCGTACGCACAGAGCCTCGGCGTGGACGTTATCGTTGAGAACTCCATCGGAATGATCCTCACGTTGATTCCATCCGGAGAGTTTTGGATGGGTTCCCCCAAGACAGAAAATGGCCACGACGACACAGAGCTGCGCCATCGGGTTATTATTTCGAAACCCTTCTACATTGGCGCCTACGAGGTAACACAGAATGAGTACGAGCAGATTATGCAGAATAATCCCAGTCGCTCTTCTACTAAAGCCGGCGAGGAATACCCCCCCGACAACGGGCGTTTGCCGGTCGACGAAGTCTCCTGGGAAAATGCGCGCGAATTTTGCCGCCGCCTATCATCGCTCCCAGCGGAGGATGCCGCTCGACGCGTTTACCGCCTCCCGACCGAAGCTGAGTGGGAGTATGCCTGCCGTGCTGGAACCACGACTCCATTCCACTTTGGAGATCAACTCAACGGACGTGAGGCAACGTGCGACGGCAGCCGCCCATACGGCACCGCAGCCACTGGACCAAGTCGCAACTCTACCACGAGAGTCGGCTCATATACGCCCAATGCCTTCGGCCTCTATGACATGCACGGCAACGTTTGGGAATGGTGCGCCGATTGGTACGACGAAGACTATTATCGCACATCTCCAACCACGGACCCACCAGGTCCTTCATCTCGACGTAGTGGGATCTTCCGTGTGGTTCGCGGGGGCGGACTCTTAATCGACCCGTCCAACTGTCGCTCCTCGTATCGCTTTTTCCACTCTCCACTCAACGGCTGCCCACACGTCGGATTTCGAGTCGTATGTGATATGTAATGCGCGACTCCCACAATTCGCTCGCGTCGAAATGGCTAAGTGCCTACCGACTCATCGTCCACTCTTATGGGAAATGTTCTTAACGTTGCCATCCTTTGCCGTGTTGCTACAATATGAATAATTATGTATACAATAATGATATGAAAATCGTTATCACGTCCGCTGTATCTTCACAAGAACGCCGCCTTCTCGCATTCACTGAAGTCCCATCCAAGTTACCGATCGAGGAGCAGTCCAAAACGGAAGAAGCCGACGAGAGCCGAGATGACCGTGCGGAGGAACTGCCGCTCAGGGTTTACGGTCGCGCCCGGGCTGTGATGGATGAGATCGGCGTAGAAGTTAAAGGAAAAGTCGTCACCTTTGCCGGCAACCGCCTATCCTTCGACGACGAAACAAAGAGCGTCGCCATCTTCTCCCACAAAGGCCGATTGTACATCGAGATCACAAATCGTAATGGTTCACGGGACACGGTAGTTATCGAACAGTCTGGAGATTTCCACATCGAGAAGGAAGAGGCCAACGCGAAGTCACGAAATGAGCTGCCGCTTTCCTCGGTTGTTATCATCAAGGATGCGCGGGAGTGGATCAACGACCTCAACGTGAATCGCGAAGTCGTCGACCAGCTTCACTCCGCAACGAAGAACGGCCTGGAACTCCGGGATAACTCCTCGAAAACCAATGGACTGCTAGTCATGAAGAACGGTCGGAAGATTGGTGAGATTACTGTCCTTTGGAATCACAACTGGCAAGAGGAACTCTCTCGTCTCATCGAGACGAGTTTCCCGCAGAACCAAACCCCAAAACGTCGCGAAAATAACCCAAAGAAGCGCTAACCGTCCGTCGCGGTTCCCGGATACACATCATTCCTCAAATAAATCGTTTTGCTTCTGCCCCTTCCTCTTTGCCTTTGGGGCTCTCTTGAACGTCCGGGTGTCCCGCGTTGGAGGAGCGTCGATCTACGGCGACTCGCTGGCTCTTGAGCAACGCCTGGTTTATCGCACCGGCTTCAACGGTCGCGGAGTCATCGTGCCAATCTTCGACCTGGCCGTCGTCCGCGAGCGTGAACCCGCAGCCGTCGCAGACGATGGCCGCGTTACCTCTTTCGCCCTGCCAGCGGAGCCGGGGATTCCCGCCCCGCCTCACCGGCACGATCGAATTCGATCGTATCGTCGCCCGGACCGCCTGCGAGGCAATCGCAAGCTGGGAATGCGTCTAGGCTCAGACCCACCCTTCGTGCGTTCCACGAAGGAGTTTTTTTGGGAGCTCGAGCACCTGTGCCCGCACACCGCGGCAAGAGCTTCCCTCACTCGCCCGAAGTCCTTTCCTCCCCACGCTTTGGACCGCTTCAAGTGGGTTTGACGATTGCCCGCAAGTCGTTATGCTTGCAGCACGTAGACGCTTGCAATCGTGGGGCCACCAGCCAACGACCGCCCCCCTTTAAGACGGACTTGCAGCCCGCCGCCCGGCAAGGCCCTTGTGATACAGTGAACCAGACATGGCACGACTCGACGACCTAGTGGCCGACATCCGAGACCAGGCTTTGCGCCGCAGGGTCGAATCCGCGCTTGCCGACCTGAAACGCAAGCAACGCTTCGGACTGGTCTACGAGGAACACGTGCCCGAGACCACCGCCTTGCTTGGGCTCCCGATCGCCCCCGGGGCCATCGTGCAGCGCCGTGAAGATTCAAACGGCCAGTCCGAGTTCCGCGTCGTCAGCGTAGGCGGTCGCGGAAAGGTGGCCATCGAGCCGCTGACCGGCGGGCAACCGCAGTCGATTTCGCCCAAAGACCTCCTTCTCGTGAAGCGGTTCGGCGAGCCGATCTATCCCGCCTTCACCTCCGTCGGCTCCATCCGGCGCGGTCCCAGCACCAAGCCCGCCCATGCCGTCATCAACGGCGAGAACTTCCACGCCCTTCAGCTCTTCGTCTACCTCTTCGAGGGCCAGGCCGACTGCATCTACCTCGACCCCCCGTACAACACCGGGGCGCGAGATTGGAAATACAACAATCTCTACGTCGACCAGAACGACACCTGGCGGCACAGCAAGTGGCTCAGCTTCATGGAAAAGCGCCTCCGCCTAGCCAAGCGACTGCTGAAACCCGATGGCGTCCTGATCGTCACCATTGACGAACACGAGGTCTTCCACCTCGGAATGCTGCTGGAGCGGCTCTTCCCCGAATACCTCCGGCACATGGTGACGATCGTCATCAATCCCAAGGGCACCGGCAAGCTCAACTTCGCGCGCGTCGATGAATACGCCATTTTCTGCGTGCCCAACCGCGGCGACAGCATCATTTCTGGCATTCCCCTTGGCGAGAACGCCTCCGGCGAACCCATCGCAACGCTCTTTCCAGAGCCATCCGACGACGACGTCGAACAGGACGACGACGCGAATGACGAGGCCGACGAAGACGCCGAGGGTGATCTCCCGGACGACGCGGTTGAATCAAACGAGTTCCCCTTTCCCCTCGCCGAGCGGGATGAATGGGAATTGCGCCACGCCCGTCGCCGTGGCGGCGAGTCAAGCTACCGGCATCAGCGGAAAAACCAGTTTTATCCGATCTACGTTGACCCCGATGAAATGAAAGTAGTCCGCGCGGGCAAATCACTTCCCCTCGACGAGGACCCCAACTTCTCCGTCGTGGGCGGCCTGCGGCCCATCTGGCCCATCGACAAGGAAGGCAACCATCGCTGCTGGCGGTTCATTCCCACCAAAATGCAGAGCCTGATCGACGCCCGACGCGTCGTGATGGGGCGATACAATAACGAGCAAAAAATCTGGACGCTCAACATCTGGGAGCGCCGCCCGGAGTCGAAGAAGCTCAAGACCGTCTGGTGGGAGACCGCGCACGACGCCGGCACGCACGGCACGACGATGCTCCACAAGATCCTCGGCCGTCGCGACTCCTTCCCTTTTCCGAAATCCGTCTACGCCGTCAGGGACGCCTTGGCGGCCGTCGTGCGCAACCGCCCCAACGCCCTCATCGTCGATTTCTTCGCCGGTTCGGGCACGACATTCCACGCCACGTGCATGTTGAACGCCCAATATCCAGGCAACCGCCGGTGCGTTCTCGTGACGAACAACGAACTGGCGGCCGCCACCGCGAAAAAACTTCACGCCGAGGGCCTCTACAAGGGCGACCGCGAATTCGAGAAACACGGCATTTTCGAGCAGGCGACGCGACCACGATGCCAGGCAGTCGTGAGCGGCAAGCGGCCCGACGGCAAGCCCATCGAGGGCAAACACATCGACGGGCGGCCCTTCTCCAAAGGGTTCGAGGAGAACGTCGAGTTCTTCCGTATCGACTACCTCGACCCCGACGACGTTGACCTCGGCACGCAATTCAACGCCATCCTGCCCGCCCTTTGGCTCGCCGCCGGCGGCGTCGGCGATCGTGAAACCGTCGCCACCCGCAAGGACTTCACCATCCCCAAGGGCTCAACCTACGGGGTGCTGTTCAAGGAGTCGAAGTTCCGGCAGTTCAAAAACGCCTTGGCTAAGCGGTCGGACGTCACCCACGTATGGCTCGTGACCGATTCGGAGGAGGCGTACGCGGAGATGCGATCGGCGTTGCCGTCGCGGTTCATTACCTCCATGCTGTACCGCGACTACCTCCGCAACTTCCGAATCAATACAAGGCACTCCCTGTGAAGCTCATCCCCAAAGATTTTCAGGCCGAAGCGGTGCAGAAGCTGCTCAAGATGGTCCGCACCGCGGCGAAGGAATCGCGAGGCACCGAACTCCAATCGGTGAGCCTCGCGTCCCTCACCGGCTCAGGCAAGACCGTCATGGTGACGAATCTCATCGAGCTGCTCCTCGTGGGCGACGACGACAATCCACCCATGCCGGACGCCACCTTCCTTTGGGTCACGGACCAACCGGAACTCAACGAGCAGACCCGTCGCAAAATGCGCGACGCGAGCACCGAGTTAACCGAACCGAACCTGGTCGTCGTCGACGCCGCCTTCGACCAAGAGACGTTCCGGCCGGGCGTCGTCTACTTCTTGAACATTCAAAAACTCGGCAGGGAAAAAGGGCTCGTCACCACCGGCGACAGGCGCACGTTCACGATCTGGGAGACCATTCGCAACACCATTACCTCCCGGCCCGCCCGCTTCTTCGTCATCATCGACGAAGCGCACCGCGGCATGTCCGAGAACCCCCGCGCGCGCAACGAGGCGACCACGATCATCCAAAAGTTCATCAAGGGCTCCCCCGGCGAGATTCCGCCGGTCCCCGTCGTCATCGGCATCTCGGCCACCCCCGAGCGCTACAACGAACTGATTGAAAACACCGAGCGCACCCGACGGCAGGTCAACGTCAAACCCGAGGACGTTCGCGAGTCCGGGCTGCTCAAGGAAGTCGTCACGCTCTACCACCCAAAAGACGACCAGGAAACCGACGTCACGATGCTCCGCGCGGCCGCGCGAGCCTCGAAAAAGTTCGGCGACCACTGGGCCCGCTACGCCGCGGCCCAGGCAATCCCGTCCGTCGCTCCGATTCTCGTCGTCCAGGTTCAGGACGGCCCCGGGAAGCAGATTTCCAAGACCGACATCGCCCAGGCCATTCAAGCCATCAACGACGAAGTCGGCCCGCTTCCCAACGAGGCGTTCGCCCACTCGTTCCAGGAGGGCGCCGCGATCACCGTCGGCTCGCAGGAAGTTCGCTACCTCGCGCCGCCGAACATCGCCGACGACCCTGACGTTCGCGTCGTGTTCTTCAAGACCAGCCTGAACACCGGTTGGGACTGCCCGCGAGCCGAGGTGATGATGTCGTTCCGCACCGCCAGGGACGCCACGCTCATCGCCCAGCTCGTCGGCCGCATGGTCCGCACCCCCCTCGCCCGGCGCGTCGATACCGACGAGTTTCTCAACACCGTCGCCCTCTATCTGCCGCATTACGACGATCGCGAGTTGGAGGCCGTCATCAAGCGCCTCAGCAAGTCGGACGAGGACGTGCCGCCCCTTACCGTCGAGAAGGGCGAGGACGTCGTCACCCTCAACCGCGCCGCCCAAACCGACGCCTTCTTCGCCGCGCTCGAAAAACTCCCAAGTTACGTCATCCCCCGCTCTCGCAAGTCGAGCGAGATCAAACGCCTGATGAAGCTCTCCCGGCTGCTGGCCCACGACGAGATCATCGACGACGCCCCCGAGAAAGCCACGGAAGTTCTCCTCAAAATCCTCCGCGCTCATTACCAGCAACAGAAGCGAACTCAGCGATTCAAAACCATCGTCGAAGACAAGGGCACCATCGAGGTTCACGCCGTCAACGTCCAAGTCGGCACGGACCTCACCGACGACGCCGGCGTCATCCGCCTCGACATCGCGAGCGAGAACGTCGACGACCTCTTCGACGCCGCCGGCCGCAAGCTCGGCGAGGGGCTGCACAAGGCGTGGTGGCGCGAACGCGTCAACGACGATCCCTCGGCAAAGGATACCGCCAAACTCGAACTCTTCGCGCTCTGCACCGACACTGACGTGCTCAAGAAACTGGGGGCAAAGGCCCAAGACACCGTGCAGACCTGGCTCCGATCCCACGCATCAAAGATCAACGGCCTACCTGAAGTACAGCAGCAGCAATACAACGATGTTCGTCGCCTCGCGGCCGAGCCCGAAGAAATCCACGTCAAGTACCTCGACAGCATCCAAGGAAAGAAAGCCAGCACGTCCTGGCAACACCACCTCTACGTCGACGAGAAGGGGCGATACCCAGCAAAGTTCAACACGTGGGAAACCGCCGTCCTCGAAGAAGAATTGGAAAACAAGCAGCTCGTCGGATGGCTCCGCAATCCCGACCGCAAGGAATGGTCGCTCTGCGTCCCCTATATCGTGAACGCCGAGGCACGCGCATTTTTCCCCGACTTCCTTTTCCTGCGCAAGGTCGGCAAAGACTTCATCGTCGACATCCTTGACCCTCACCTTCCAACCCTCGAAGACGCCGCACCGAAGGCCGTCGGACTTGCCACATATGCCGACAAGCACGCCCATCTCTTCGGCCGCATCGAGTTGATCATCGTCGAAGGCGACGCCATCAAACGGCTCGACCTTACCAACGAAAGGGTGCGCAACCTTGTCAAGGCAGTAACCACAAACGCGCACCTTCGACAGTTGTTCACCGCGACATAAGACCGATTGAACCAATGGCATATCCATCGTCCACAGCCACGTGCCCGTCGCCGCTCCCCGTCAAAAATCACTCTGGCGAAAAAGGCAATGGCATGCGTAGTTAATTGAGATCGGCGGCACTAGGCCCAGAAAAGCTGCCCGTTGACCTCGCACTTGTTCCCGACGATGAAATGGGCCGTGCAGGCTTCGTTCACCAGTTGATCCACAGCGATTCGGTCCGGCGTTGCTTGCGCTTACCCTGCCCCGCGTTATTCGGCATCTGAAAATCGAATCGCCGCCAGTCACCAAGCCACCGATCGTATTCGTCGCAACGGTAGCCGCTGATCGCCGCCGGCCCGGAGTGCGCCCGCAAAGCGGCCACCAGCCAAAAGTGCTGAAGCGGCGTCATTTCATACGGGCCATAGGCGTTTTTCGCCGCCCGCGTCTTCGGCATATACGGCGGATCGCAGTAGATAAGGCGATGGATTTTCTCCCGGCTCTCCCAGACGCTCCACCAGCATGGATCACCCGTCACCTCGACGCCGCGAGCGCGCGCGATGATCTTCGGCAATTCACTTTCGCGAAATGTCTCCCACGCGTTCACGTCGCCGGGCCGCCCGCCGCGTTGCCGCTCCGACCACGCGAAGTCTTTTCCCAACCCGCCGCGCGAGAAACGGCACCGAATCAGGAAACGGGTCGCCCGCTCGATGAGCGTGCCCGAACCTTCCTCCTTCGCGGCGTCGAACACCGGGCGCGCGTACGGTATCTCCCCCACGCGTTCCGCCAGGGCCTTCGCCAGCGACTCGCGCGCGAGCACCGTCCACAGACCAACGACATCCGGGTTCACGTCGCCGAGGATTTCCCGCTCGAACCGCGGCATCGCAAGGAACACCGACGCCCCGAAGGCGCATGGCTCCAAATACTCCGTCACTCGCGCGCGCACGCTCGCAAGAATCGGAACGATTTGCCGCGCGAGGTAAAACTTGCCGCCATGTGCCTTTACCGGCGGACGAATCCGGCAAACCGCCGTCCCCGCGAAGCTGCCCGCGTCCGCACTCCCACGCGCTGGTTCATCCCCAAAGAGAAACGCTTTCTGCACCGGCCCGCGATCGGAATGCGACGCAGCCATAGTGCGGCAGCGTAGTACGCCCCGCTACCCCCGCGCAACAACTTCCCTCATCGCGTCGCCACCCCAAGCACTCAGCGTCATTTGCTCGCAGGAGAACGAGTGTAGCAATCCGTTCTCGCCGTCAAGGTCGCTCTGCCTGTCGGCGGCAAGAGGTTCGCGGCGTCTTCGATCGCTCGTCGAATTTCGGAACGCGATCTCCGCCTTGCGAACCTGCGCGCCGACAACGGCTCTCTCCCCTGACGGCTCCGCTGCGGCTTGCTGGTCTTTCGTTGCCTGCGAGAGCAGGTGATTTTACTTCCTACCACCCCCGGCCATGCCCCGCGCTCCACCACCCGGAAAGAGAACCGGCCTCTTATTTCCGATTCCCCTTCCCCACCATGCAGAACATTTTTTCTGATCCGATCCTGGCACATCATCTCCGCGCGATCAAGATGGTTCAAGACTCACTCCGCGTGAGCGACTGTTGCCGGCGTCCGATGGAGGACGCGCACGATCTCGAAATCTACCGCGGCTGCGGCGAACCTTGCTCCGACGAGCAATGATTCTTCTATTTCCTTTCCCCCCTTCACGATGGGTCAATATTTTGCTGCGGTCAATACAGATAAAAAAGAGTTCGTTTGCCCGTGGTGCATCGGCGGCGGTGCGAAGTTGTGGGAGTGGGCCGCCAATCCCTCGGGCGCCATCTTCACGCTGCTTTTGCGCAAGAGCGACGAAGGCGGCGGCGGAGATTTCTACGGCTACCACCGCGGGTGCGACGAAGGCGGACCCATCACCTGCCCCGTGAACCAGATCGTCGGCCGCTGGGCTGGCGACCGCATCGCGCTCGTCGGCGACTACGACGGGTCACGGCTCTGGAATCAGCTCTACGAATCGAAAGCCTTCCGCAACATCAGCAAGGAGCTGGTCCAGACGTGGAACGACTTCATCGAGATCGAACAGATGAAGCTCAACCACCGACCATGCGGGACCTGCCACAATCCCTAGTCCTTCGGGGCGGTTGCCGTCCGGGCGCCGCCCCGTTTCTTTTATTCCCCTCCCACACCAGCATGAACACCACACCCACATCATCGGCATACACGGCAGGGCCGTGGACTCTCGAAGAGGAAATAACCGATTTCCATGAAATCAGGCTGGAGCTGAAAGGCGATGCAGGTTCCAAGCCGATCGCAGAGATTTACCTTTCGTTTGCGCCGGCCGCATCGTTCTACGATACGCTGGAAGAATATGAAGCGGACCTGGCCGAATACGCGGCCAACGCCCGCCTGATCGTCGCCGCTCCTGACATGCTGACGAAACTCTACGAGTATTCGTCCGATTGCCAGACACGCATCGATATTCTGCGCGACGAAATGAAAGACCTCGATTTGACCGAGGAAGACGAGGACGCGCGCGATCTCATGGATCAGATCGGCCATTGGGACGCGACGAAGAGAGGCGTTGATGCCCTGATCGCTAACGCCGAAGGCCGATAACCGACCGCCCCGGTGGTTCGCCACTGGGGCTTTTTTTATGCTCGCACCGACCGACGCACGACCCCATCACCGCCCATCGAAATACCGCTCGCCTTCCTCGAACTCCATCGCATCCAATTCTTCGAGCAACTCTCCCTCCCGCTTCACGGGGTCCACCGCCAACGTCCGCCCCTCCCGGATCGCTTCAAGCTCGCGCTCGATTTCCTCGAACCGTCGCTGTCGTTCATCCGTCGTCATTCCATCTTCCTCCCTTGCACGCCGATCATACCAAGAGACATCACCGATTGCCGCGCCTCGATTCCCTGCCCATCCGTGCGGTGCTATTCTCGCGTCGTGCGATCGCTGCGCTTTCCCGGCGAAACAGACGATGAATTCCGCCAGCGCGCGGCCAGAGCCGGAACCCTCGCCCGCCTTCTCGTCGCGCGCTGCCTCGCCAACCACCAGGTTCGCGCCATGCTCAACGAGGGAACCCTAACCGAACCCGAGCTCCGCCGTTCCCCGATCGTCCGCGTGGAATTCGACCAGGCATACGCCGTCGGTGAGATCGGCGAGGCCCTCGACGCCACGCGCCATAAATCGTGGGGCAGCGGACCGTGGATCATGCCGCTTGCCGAAGACGACACGTTCTTTGAGCAGCGGATCACCTACGTGTATCGCCCCAGCAGTTTGTACAACCGCCGGTTCGAACAGCGAAAGAGACTCAAGGAACTTCTCGGCAAGCATCGCCCCTTGGTCGAGCTTGCCAAAACGCGTTACATCACCAAGGCAATTTTCTGCGCGACCTCACCGACCAACAGGCCAAAGCAATCCGCGCGTGCTTGCACGTCGAGCCAGGTGAATTCTGGCGTGCGTGCAGAGGGAACATCTTCCTCGACCTCCCGCCCCGGCTCGTACAGTTGGCGATCGACTTCCCCGAGTAGTTCCCCTCTTCGTCCGCACGTCCGGCATGTCAACCGAACATCGCTCGCAGCCAACTCCGACGCCGGCCTTGCTTCGGCCCTGCCGCCGCCTTCGATTTGCTCTTCGCGCTCGGCGCCGCCGCCCGAACTGCGGGCCCTTCCTCAGTCCCCTTCCAACTCGGCCCCGGCAATTGTTTTTGCAACGATCCCATCAGAATGTTCGACTCCCGCAACCGCTCGTTGAGCGAGTGCATGAATTGTTGCATCCCTTCAATCTGCGCGTCCTTCACCTTGAGTTGTTCCAGTAACCGCTCGGTCACTGCCTCTTGCGCCGACAGCGCTCGTTCCAAAACGACGACCGCGTCCGTGATCGCGGACTCCCCCATCGCCGCCCCCTGTTTTGGCACCGCCGTCGCTGCACTCTCGCCCAGTTCACGTCGCACCAATTCTTCGCTGATCCGCCAGGTGAATTGCACTTCATCCGCTGCGAGCCGCTCCACGTCCGCCGCGCTCGGTTCGATCAACGAACGATCGGCGTGCCCCGGTTGCTCCGCGATCGACTTGATCAACCGACGAATCTTATGCGTCGAATGCCCCGTCAGGTCTGCCGCTTCGCGAATCGTCAGCAACGCCACGCCGCCGAGCGTATCACCGCGACCTCGCGCCCGCCATCGCTTGCATCTTGCACACGCCCGCAACCTGGGTTCTCGTCATCCCTCGCACTACCGTTCTGGATGGGTTTCCACCACCCTTCGCACCCGCTCCCTGAGCCATTTTCTCGAATGCAGCGCAACCCATACGCCATGCCTTCCAGATCGCTCTCACCACTGAACCACCTCCCAATCTGGAGAGGGGAGCATGCCACCGTTCCGAGACCCTTCCTACCAACCGTACCAGCGACCGCTTGCAGCAACGCCATCGCAACGGCCTCCTTCGTTTCATCAAGCGATCCCGACGCCACCCTGCAATCGACCCCGCAAACTATTGCGGGAGTAGGGGAGTCAGTCGCCGCCGGAGGTGCCACGAGCCCTTGCACGCCACCTCGGTGCGAGGGGAAGTACGACCCTTCCTCATTGCCGCGTAGCACGCCCCCATCGCTGAAACACGTCGCACCGGTCGGCGATACTCGTCGTCGGCCCTTGCGATTTTATTTTCGATAGGGGACTGGCTGGTCCCCGCGTCGAACGTCGAAATGCCGCTCGACAGCACGACGCCCACCGCGTCAACGGAATTCTGGCGTCGCACATCCACACCGCTGGTACGCTACCGCGGTGTCACCCCCCCACGTCTACCGCGGCCTCCCGCAACAGGACCAACCGTCAATCCTGCAACGCGGCATGACCCAGCTCTCACTCGTCGAGCACGCCCTCTGCCCGCTCGACCCCGACGCCTCTCTCCAGCCGCACTTCGTTCACGCCGCGCAATATTTTTTCACCGACCGGCAGGGGAGTCGGCGCAAGGCGACCGCTCGCGTCGTCTGCCCCGACGGCCTCTCTGCACACGATGAATTCTACCTCTTCGGCTTGCTGGCACTGACGTTTTCGCAAGCAGAACCGTCCGCGGAATTTTTCGCGACGCCGCACTACTGCCTACGCCAGCTCGGTTTGATCGACGAGACCCACCAACGCGGCGGGAAAAACTACGCGCTCTTCCGCTCCGCCATCGAGCGCCTCTCGGCGGTCACGTACCAAAACGATAATTTCTGGGACCCGATTCGCGCCGAGCACTGCCAGGTCAGTTTCGGTTTCTTCAGTTATCGACTGCCCATCGTCGGCGACTCGTCCCGCGCGTGGAGATTTTATTTCGATCCGCTTTTTTTCGAGATCACGAAAGCGGCCGGCAGCGCCCTGGCCTTCGACCTTCCCACCTACCGCTCCCTCGATAGCGCGAGCCGCCGCCTCTACCTGCTGCTGAAAAAAATCTTCTGGCGACGCCAAACGTCCGTCACCTTCGACGTTCACCACCTGGCCGTCAACACGCTTGGCTTTTCGCCCTCGCACGAACCGTGGAGACTTCGCGCACGACTCGCCGCCTGCGTCGAAACCCTCCTCGACCACCAGCTCCTCACGCTGCCCCCCGAGGCGTCGCTCAAAAGCCTCTTCCACAAGCAACGCAAGGGGCATTTCAGCGTCACGTTTCACCGTGGCCCGCAGTTTGATCGCCTCACCGTACCCACCCTCAGCATGATTGACTCACCCCACCACGAATTGCTCCAGGGCCTCGACTTCGATCCACCAACGATCGCCCACATTCTCCGCACCTACCCGCAGAAACTCGTCGCCGAGTGGATCGACATCACACTCGCCGCCCGCGAACGGTACGGCGATAAATTTTTTAAGCGCAGCCCGCAAGCGTACCTCCTCGACAACCTGCGCCATGCCGCCAACGACGGTCGCACGCCGCCGGACTGGTGGCATGATCTTCGACGAGAGGAAGAACGCAAGCGACCCCGGCGAGACAACGATACCGACCCGGACGCACCGCTCGACCGTTACCTCGAAACCGAGGCGCGCGACGCGTTCGCCCGCGTCACCGACCGTATTTTCGCCGACCTTCGCGCTGCCGGCACCCACGAGACCGAGGCACGCTACAAGGCACGCTACATCGCTCGCCAAAACCTCAAGGCCCAATTTTATCGCGAGCACCCCGAGTGCCGTCCACCCGAACCTGCCCTGATCCCGCCGGAACACAACGACGCCGACGATTGACCTTCTTTTTTCTTGAGGTGATCCTTCGTCTTGCCGCTCCGCGGCAAGCCGTTCTTTTCATTTTTCAAAAGCGATTCTCATTTGTTTACATTTATATTTGTAAACATAGTATTTGGGTCGCACGTGATCGCGAATCCTAAATTAACCAATAACCCAGAAATGCCGTTGCCAATCGCCTTTCGACCACCCAAGAACCCGCAAAAAACCTCCCGCAAAGTCCACCAGTAACCCCGCAAACCCTCCCGCAAAGTCCACCGATCCACCCATCAGAAACCTCCCGCAAAGTCCACCACGAGAAGGGGATTGCTATTTGCGATCCGCCCTTGACCGTTTTTCGATCCGTCGTCGAGTCACTCACCACAGCTCTCCACCGCGTCCCGCCACGCTTTGCGGGCGGACGCGGAGGCTTCCGCAGAGCCGTCGGCGGGCAAGCCCGACCGGAAGACGGCTCACGGAAGCAACGAATCGCCTCTATGAGGAGGCCCCGCTCGGACTGGCTGCGCCGCCGAGGCCACCCCTTCCGACACGCCAGCCGCGAGCACCCGCGGACTATCGGCGGCTCCAGGGGTGGCCTCGGCTGCCGGCTTCGCCGTCCGCCTCGCGGGGCCTCGCACTTCGCCGCTGTCGCGGTGGTCGCGGAGCGATTCATCGCCACCAGGCTAGCCGCCTGGCGCGTCGCCGCGGCGGAGCCGCGGAAATGCCGCTCTTGCCAAAATGGCGCCCCTTTATCATTCCCAAGCCCGCGCGAAAACATCCTCGACGCCAACTTCGAGCCCTCGCTTTTCAAGGACCAAAGCGATAAAATGCGGTTCAGCTACGCCGCAAGCCACCCGCTGGACCCCGACTTCGAGCAGCAATTGCTGAAGCTGATCCGTGAATACGCCGGCGACGCGCTGTTTTTGGGGCTTTACCACCCAGCCGAGCCCCACGCCAACGAGGACGCCACGCATGCGACGGCGCTGGCCTTAATGGCGGGGCGGCGCTGGCATTTGCGATATACTAGTGCTGCAAAACGTTCGTCCTGATAGATGGGGAACAATCCATGGCAAAGTTCTCAGACATTTCAAAAGACTATGCCGCCCGCATTCGCACAGCCGTCACTCGTGATCGCTTCACGAAGTCCGCGTCGGCCTCTATCTCCAATGTCCGTTCGTCCACCGTCCTTTCTGAATTCAAAACGATCGCCTCTGCGCTCAATCATGATTGGAAGGTTGACGATGAGCCCCTCACGGAGGAACAAAAGAAGACTATCCTACGGGGTATTGCAGAGAATTTGGGCCTCGACGACCCAACTGCTCTTTTCCCCGTGTTCAAGAGTGCCAGCAATGACAACCATACCGATATGGTTGTCGACGTGGTTAACATCGTCAACGACATCCTCAAGAAATAGCCATGCCGACTGCCGCATCGCAAACCACCCATCCATCGAAACAGAGTCCTGTTGCCACCGTTTCGCAAAAGGACTTCCTTGAGCTAAAGACTCGCGTCGATGGTCTACAAACGCGACTCTCACAGCCTCCACCCACTTGGTATCACAAGCTACAAGCTGGCGATTGGACGTCGGCTGCGGAAGCGTTTGTTGCTTTTCTTAGCATGATAGTCGCCATCATCTTCTCATTCCTTGCTGGCCGACACTCCTCGCGAGCCAATGTATTAGCTGAGCAAGCCAACACGCATGCGTCACATGCCAACGACTACGCCATTGATGCCAACCAAGCCGCCGTCAGAGCCAATGCTCTCACCGAAGAAATGTTGAGGATAACCATTGGTCAATCAGAGATTTCCTTACGCGCCGCGATACAACAGGTTTTGAGAGATGTTACTGAAGTCTGCAAAGAGATTGAAGAATATGTTGCAGGTCGGCCTCCCTCCGCTTTCAATGCGACACAGAAGAGAGAACTGGAAGCAAAACAGGCCCGCCTTAAGACCGCGGTGGAAGCGGAGTTCACAGTCTATGACTTTGCCTGCCGGCAGTATTTTGACCGCAAGCTCGACCAACCCGCATTCAAACAAGACTGTTGCCAAGAAATAAAACGCTTATGCGAGGAGAAGAACGAAATCTACCGAGACCTTGCTCAGCATCCAACCATTTCACGTTTTAAGTCGCTTTGGCAAGCCTACAATCAATTCTACGGCCCTGACACGAGTGTTGGGTGATCGCAGCATTTTTCCAGGCACCGCACAATGCAATTTCTTGAACAGGTCGATGCGAGTGCCCTTCGGAAACACGAAGACTCACTCAATCCCGTACCCAATGTCAGGCTCGGGAGTTATGGTATGCCTCCGCCGGAACAGTTCGAACTTTGGCGAGTCACCTTGGAAGAACGCGACCTCGACAAGATGTTTGTGCTTTTCGACTTTGTAGAACACACAATTGGCCTGCATGGAAAACTCAGTGGAATTCGGCCATCCGGTGGCTTCAAAGAACGTGTTGAGAAGAAAATACAGCAAAACCTCGACTTGCGATTATCTCCCAAACTCGCAGTTGTGATCGTAACCGTTGATTGGAAAGAATGGCCGCTGATTCTTGCTGACGGCAATCATCGGGCGACTGCCCAATACTTAAAACACGGCACCATCACCGGCGTACCAGCATTTGTGTGCAAGCATCCTAATATCTGCTTTTGGACCAACACTCCTATTGAATCGCGCAAGAGACTCGCACTCTGATAACGGTCGCCGAAGACATCGACGATATTGTGTTCTTGAGCAGCAGTCTAAACAACGAACGGCTCATTGTCCCGGCGATCGAGCCATCGCACGATGATTGATGTGTTCCCGACCTGCCGCGCCTTATCAAGCATCATGCTGATGAATACGGCCCGTTGCCATGCTTCTGGCAGAACAGCCCTGAATACCTCCAACGCTTGCTTTGCGTCCTCGGCGTGGTGGTATTCAAAGGCATTCAACCATTTGTTCACCATGTCGTCCGTATTCAGCACAGAGCCATTGAGATCAATCTTCAGTTGCTTCTGGAATCCCTTGCCCATGAATTCATCGACGATCCCCTTCACCAGCTCACGAAATCCCGCATCTGTGATATAACGCGACAGGACCTTGCACATCTTCGGAAGGTAACTCGCTTCCTTCTGAAGCACGAACGGTCGCATTCGGTGGAGAATCGTCGCGATATTGTCGTCGTGAGGTAACTCACCCGAAAAACTAAAGCCCGCCTCTGCATCCCAACACAGTGTGAAATGCAGGTGCACATTCAGTGCCCTACAATTGAACAGAGTTTCGGCATGTTTCAGGAATCCCATAAGACCAGCCCATACGTCATCCGGAAACTCGGCACGAACCGCGTGAATACAACTGCTTTCCCCTTGTCGAAACCGGCAATCAAAAATCTGTGGCATTGCACCCTCACACTTCCCAAAGAGACAATTCCAAAGAACGAGACGCACTGGTGCGGCACAGGGTTCGCGCATTTTCGCCAATCCGCTGTTGCTCGTCAACCTTCTTACGTGTCAAGCCGTCAACCCTGATTTCCTGACGTGTGCAGTCTTCGCGATTAGCGGCGAGCACCCACACCCTTCGTTCGATCCTTCATTCCCGTGTGATGTGCCCGCGGATCATCTGCCATTCGGCATCGCTCAAACTCTCCGGTTGCCGGTCCTTGAACCGTCCCTCGAACATGGACCGCGACCATGCCAGTTTCACCGGGCATCGCTGCGCCAATTCGTAGAGCGCCTGATGCATCCCCGTTTCGCCTTCGAGGTCAGTGTCGAACAGCAGCGTCACCGGCACGTTTCCAAGATCTCCCGACCAGCGTGCCACTTTGTCGGCTTGCTCGACCGTGATCCGGTTGCTCAACACGGACACCGCCGCAGCTTCGAGCTGGCCCGCGCGGATCGAGTCGTTCGGTCCTTCCGTCACGAGAAATGTTCCAAGCGATTCCACTTGTTCCCGCACGGCCGCCTCGCGTAATCGGTGCTCTCCGTACAGAACCACTCCACGATGGAACGAAGAGGGGAATCTGACCTTCACCGGTTCGTCTCCTTGCCGGCCCGCACCGATCCATGCAGCGTGCAACCGTTCGAAGTCCGGGTCACGACCGCAATATCCGATCACCCGCCCCTCTTCATCGCGCAACTGATACACGATTTTCCCACGCATCGTCCCGCCGCTCTTGTCGCCGCCTGAATCACGCGGCAGGTAGCCCATCCGCCAAGCAGCCGCTACGTCGCTCCTGAGATACGGCCGTCTGCGGAAATAGCTCGCAGCGGGCGGTAGCATCGCACCAGGATCGGTAACGAACTTCTCGTGCAGCGTCACGAGTCCGCGTGCCCGTTCGTTCGGGCTCTCTGCCAATGGCGCGTTGGTTATCGGCGGTGCCGGTGCTGGCACTGCCTTCTCGGGCCGAGCAACCGGAGCACTGACTCCGCCACCGTCGCCGGCGATCTGTCGCAACGTCGCCAGCACCTCTTTGAATCGCTCGCCCCGCGGGCGCGCGTTGTGATGTTGCCCAGGCAGCAGCAAGTCGAGCAACCCGACGAGATTGCCGCCCTGTTTGTGCGGGCAGTCGTACTTATGGCAGCACCACCGCTTCACGTCTTCGTCCTTGATTGCGAGCACGCGATCGCCAGTTGGCTCCGTCTTCCCGCAGTACAGAAAACACCGCGCTCGAATTTCGTTGCCGACGCGGTGGGCGATTTCATGCGCGAGTCCGAAGTGCTGAAGCACCTGCTCGGTGCTCACCTGGCGGGCCAGCTCATCCACGTTGACGTAGTCGCGGTTCGGTCGGTTCATCGGACTGACGGAAGCAGGGGACGATGGTAGGCTCGTTCATATCCTATGACAAGTGCTGAACCAGCTCGCATCACCACGTCTCGGGACATCGAATTGCTCACGATGCTGGTCATGAGCCCGCTCACGGTTGCCCAGCTTTTGGACCTCAGCCGAACCTTTCCCGCCGGTCCTTTTTCTTCGATCCGTTCGTTGCTCGATCGCTTGCAACGGCTCCGCCTCGGCGGCTGGGTGCGTCGATGGCCGCTTGCCATCGCCAGACGCGGAGGCGGAGCGCCCGACTACTACAAAATCACGCCATCCGGTTTACGATTGCTCTACGGCGACGAGGCGCGACCACCGACGAAGCAGTTCTTCGCCGAAGTCGCGGTCGCCCGCCATCACCACATGCACTCCCTCGCCGAGTTTCTCGTTCACACGGCTGTCGCCGCGCATCCCAAAGGCTTTCGCATGATCGACGTGCATCCCGAAAATACTTTTGTCGCCGACGTTGCGGGCGAGTTGCTCGTACCCGATCATCGGTTCGATTTGGTCAATTCCGAGGGGCAACGCTTCCGCTATCTCATCGAACTCGACAACAGCACCGAGACGATCTACTCCGCCAAGCACGAAAAGGAGACCTGGCATCGTAAAATCCGACTGCACGACGCGTACCAAGATCAATGCGATGACCGCCATCGCGTCGTTGTGGTGACGACACGCAGCCGAGCCAGGCTCGACAACATCCTCAATGCCGCCGCCCAACTGGTACGCAATCCACTGCGCACGCTCTTCATCGGCACCTATCTTCTCGATTACCTCGCCACGACCGACGCCGCGTTCCGCCCATGTCTCTTCGATCATCGCCATCGCATGGTCTCCCTCTTGCCGCAGTTCGCCGCTTCACTTTCGCGTTCCGACACGTCAGTCGCGCCATCTTGACCGGTGCCCCACTCGCCGTACACTTTCGTTCTTGCCGTTCGTTGTCCCGCCCACCGAATACGCGGGCCATCGCGCCCGCGGCTTTCACCGCCACCAGAGCACACAGGAAACTGTCGCCGCTCCGTGCTGGCTGGTGCAGCAGGGGCGGCGCCCTGTGAGTGGCAGGACCACCAAAATCCCGCCCGCTTCGCGGCGTCGGCATCGGCGTCACGCGGTCCTTACGGCGGCAGGCCCCGCCCCGGCGTCATACGCACGTCGCTGGGGCGGGTGTGTCCGTGGTAGAGTCCGGTCATGCTCCTCGCGCTTGCCGCACCGCCCGACCACTCGCGAGGCCCGGCGTATCTGGCAGGCTCACTTGCCGCGTTGCATCGAGCCTTTCGGGGTCGACGATACTTGGAACTACTGCTCGCCCAACACGGACAACACGTCGGGTTGTTGTGCAGCGCGTCCGCGCATTTCATCTCGACGCTCACGAGCCAATTGCTCGCCGCCTACCCTGACCTTCGCATCGAAACCGTGGACGATGCACACTTCCACGCGCGACAAAATGCCACCTGCTTCTGGACACGACTGCGCCTCACGCCAAAGTTCGCACCATTGCTCGCAGCCGAACAATTCGTCGATCGCGAGGAACGCCGTCTCGCTGACCCGCTCGCTCCACTGTTCGGAGCTATCGCTTCAGAAAGAAGGATGGGGCTGCGGCCGATCGTATCGCTCGCCATTCGACCGGTCGGATGGCTGACGGCGTGGCGGTTCCGCCGACGGTCGCGGGGTGATCCTGCCCACAAGGCCGGCGGTCCGCTCTGGACGGTGGACCTTCGCCTTGCGGTCTACGCGCCCCGAGGGAAGCGCATGCGTGCCGCCGAAAAATTGCAGGAACTGGCGGGGGCGTTCGCCCAGTACCTTGCGCCGGGCAGGAGCCGTTGGCGTCTCTCGCGCATCCGTGCCGGCCGATTGCCGCGGCACCTGCCGCTTTTTCTGCGAAGCTACCTCACGCCGGCGGAGCTGGCCCTCGTCTGGCACCCGCTCACGGCGAGCGTTCGCACGCCGCAGTTGCACGTCAACGACGCGCGCGAGTTCGAGCCGCCGCCCCCCGGTGTGCTACCGACGCCGGCCACGCACACAGACCTCGCCGTGCTCGGACGCACCGCGTTTCGCGAGCGGAGGGAGACCTTCGGGATTCTGCTGGAAGACAGGTTCCGCCACGTCTACCTGGCGGGACAAACAGGGGTCGGCAAAACCTCGCTCTTGATGAATCTCATCGCGACGGACGTCGCCGCCGGCAGGTCCACCGTCGTCTTGGACCCGCACGGCGACATGGTGCAACAGTTGCTCGACACCGTGCCGCGGCACCGCACGAACGACGTTATTGTTTTCGATCCCGCCGATCGCGGGCACGTCGTGACCTACAATCCGCTGGCGTGCCGAACACCGGAGCAACGCCCGCTCGTCGCCTCGGCCGTGGTCAGCAGTTTCAAGCGACTGTTCGGCGATAGCTGGGGCCCGAGACTGGAGCACATCTTGCGCAACAGTGTGCTGACGCTCCTCGAAAATCCGGGCACGACACTCCTGTCATTGCACCGGCTCTTGGTCGACGATTCCTTTCGCAAAAAACTCGTCGGCCGCGTCAGCGACGAGATGACTCGATCGTTCTGGAATCTGGAATTTGCGAGCTGGAACGCGCATTTTCGCGCGGAGGCATTGAGCCCCGTGCTGAATAAGGTGGGGGCCTTCACGTCGCAACCGATTCTCCGCGCGGTGCTTGGGGACCCCAACGCCAAGCTCGACCTTCGCGAGGTGATCGACACCGGTAAGGTGCTCTTCTGCGATCTCGGCAAGGGGCGCCTGGGCGACGACGCCTCGACGCTGCTTGGATCGTTGCTTGTCGCCGGCTTGCAACTTGCCGCGATGAGCAGGGCCGACGTCCCCGAGCATGAGCGCGTGCCGGCGATGATCTTCATCGACGAGTTTCAAAATTTCGTCGGGAGTGGCACACTCCCAACAATCCTGGCGGAAATGCGGAAGTTCAAGATTGCCTTGCACGCGTCGCACCAGTACCTCGAACAAATGGACGACGCCACCCGTGCCGCCGTGTTTGGCAACGTCGGTACGATCGTCGCATTCCGCGTCGGCCAGGATGCCGAGACGCTCGCCGAACACCTCGGCGGCGACGTGACGCCGCCCGACCTGCGGAACCTGCCGAATTATCATGCGATCATCCGGCCACTCATCGCCGGCGTGCCGGCGAAGCCGTTCACGATGACGACCTTGCCGCCGTCGCGGCCGACGAGGCCGCGGGCGACGATCATTCGGCACGTCAGCCGGCAACGCTACGGTTCGGCAATTCAACCCCAGTCAAACACGATGCAGCCGGTATCACTGCCGGCGGTCAGCCAGGCCGGATAGGGGAGTGATCGGCCCTGCCGCTGTACACTGCCGCCTCCATTTCTCTCGGCTTGCGGCGAAAAACCTGCTATGATGGAAGCAACCTCATGTTGGGGCACCCATTCCGTATCGAACCATGACGATCACGATCAACCTACCGCCGGCAACCGAGGAGCGGCTCCGGGCCCAGGCCGAGGCGACCGGCAAGAACATCAGCACGCTCGTCGTCGAAGCCGTCGAGGCGCGCCTCTCGCTGGCACAATTGAGCCTACGCGACATCCTCGGCCCCGTGCACGCCGATTTGCAACGGAGCGGGATGACCGAGGCGGAACTCGACACGCTGCTGGAGGACTCGCTTGAAAAAGCCCGCTCCGAGCGGCGATCCGCTCCCGGCTCGCCCGCGTGATCGCCGCCGTCTTCGATTGCATGGTTTTCCTGCAAGCGGCGACGAGCGATCGGGGACCGGCATTTGCGTGCCTCGCGTTCGTTGAAGCGGGCCGGGGCACGCTCCACGTCAGTGCCGCCATCCTGGCGGAAGTCCGCGACGTGCTCACACGACCGAAGATTCAGGCAAAGTTTCCAAACCTGACCCCCGAGCGCGTTGACATCTTTCTTCAGAAGATCGCGACGCTGGCGACCGTCGTCGCTGATGTTCCCGACGCCGGTTTCCCGCTGAGCGACGCGGACGACTTGCCCTATCTGAATTTGGCGGTAGCCGCTGATGCCCGGTATCTCGTGAGTTGGGATAACGGTTTGCACGACCTGATGGACGACGCATCCTTCACCGGCAAATATCCGCACCTGCTCGTCGCCAACCCGGTTGCGTTTCTTGAAACCGTAAGAACTGCGACGGCCTCGTGATGAACCTGCGGTCTGCACGCCACCGAACAACAATGATTTGACGGACGATCATCTCCGGCATACGCTCCATCCCTTATGCCGACCGAGAGCGGGCCCCAGGGTTCCACGACGCTGCGAGACATCATCGCCGGCCTGACCGCGGGCGAGGCCGAACCGTCGCCCGACTCCGAGACCTGGGAGCAGTTGATTTCCCGCATGCACGTTCCCGGTCGCGTGCATCGGATCAGTGAGGAAGTCTTCGACCAGTTTCTCGAAGTTCTTCCGCCTCGCTGGATGCGCGGAAATCATTTCGTGTTCGCCGAGGGGCAAGACCCGCTCCAACTTTTCTGGTCTCGGCAGGGGACTACCGGAGAGTCCCTCGCCTATTTCACCCGCCGGCTGACCGACGCTGAAATCGAGCAATTCTGCCGCCTTGCTCGCATTCCGCGAGATTACGGTGCGTACTACGGGAACGAGTTTTGAATCGGCTTGCGCCGCCCTCCCAAGTCTGCGACGCTCTTTCCCTTGCCGCGTCGGCAAGGCTTGAGCGTTCGATCTTTGACTTTTCGTGGAGGACCAAACGATGGACCCGCAGACTACGTGGGAGTGCCTGCTCGATGCCTACGCCGACGGTGACTGGCCGACGGCAACCGAGCACGCCGAGGCATTGATTACGTGGCTGGAAGGCGGGGGATTTCCCCCGCAGACGATGGAGGCGCGGCAGCTCCGCCCGGACCTGGAACGGGCGATCGCGATCGCCGCCTGTCAGCTTGCTCTCGAAAAAGCAGCGCAAGGAGGCAAGCCATGATGCACAAGGATCGCCGCTGGTGCGTTGCACCGGTGGCAACCGCCGAGCAACTCGCGCACGACCTGACGGAGCGCACGTGGTGCTGCTGCAATGGTTTCGAGCTTTGCAGCTACATGTTTTTGAACGACGCGACGTGCGGCGACGGCGCCCAGGAGTACGCCGTCGTGACGCGCCGTGACGACGGCAGCTTTCTTCAGGTCGAAAGCGTGACCTTCTCGTGGTGCGACTACTTCACCGCCCTCGACATCATCCAGAAGATTCTCCGCGGTGAGTGCGACCAAGAGACATGGGTGCGAGCTGTCGCCCCACACCTCGAATCGTCCGAGCAACATGGGCGTTGCCCCCACTGCGCGTGACGCTCAATTGCCCCAAGACCATGCGCCTTGGGGCTTTTTCATGATCGCGAATACGCGCCGGGCCCGTCACATACACTCGCTTGACCTGGCCCCTGCCGACTGGCACCCTGCCCCTCATATGCCGAAACGCGCTAAACCCGATTCAAAGGCAAGCGGTTCGACTCCCGCCGTTCCCGATCCCGAAATGTTGGTCGCGCTGACGGAAAGCCTGGACGAGGTTCGCGACGAGGTCGTCGGCCTCTATCGCGTCGTCAATGAGGTCCGTGAAGACCTCGGCTGGATCGCGAGGAACCATCATCGCCCCAACGACTGGCAGGTCGCCCAGCCGATTACCAGCATGCCTCTCGATCCGCTGGCGGCCGATTGGTCCGCCCGCCTCAATCGCTTCACCGCCGCCGACCTGCCCTCCACGCAGCAAGACGTCGAAGCAAACGGCAACGGGCAGGCGTCGAAGGGAGACGCTGAGAACGTCGACAAACTCCGTTTCTGCTGCGAGCAACCACGGCTCCAATGGGAAGGTGAGCGAGAGAACGCCACCATCGTCTGCTCGTCCTGCGGATTCGTGCTCGCGGATGACGGCCAACTCGGCGACTGGCACGACCCGGAGCAGATCGTGTGGGAGCGAGACTTCATCGAAGCGGAACGCGAGTTGGAGGCCGCAATGACCAACACGACCCCCGAGGCTCCCGGCCCGCCCTGCGATTATTTCGGGAACGGGATCGCTGACGACGATACCGCCTCGCCGGCGTCGCACGATGCCGAGCCCTCCCCCCAGCCTGTCGGCCAGGCCCAACGGGAACTCTTTTGACCGGCGATGAGGGAACTTCGCAACAACCCTCGCCGCAGAATCGACTGCGCCGCGGCCCACTTGGGGTCGAAGCACAATAACAAGTAAGGGCAATGGAGGGCGTCGGCTAAAACGTGGTCGCCACGCCGGCACATTTCTGCCCGAACCTTTCCGCCGAACAGGTGTCCATCCTCCATGCCACTTTGCTCGACGAAGAAGCGTTTTGCTGCTAGAACTACGCCATGCGCGACACGATCCTCTGCCCCAACTGCCAATTCAAGATCGAGGTAACGGAAGCCCTTTCAACTCAATTGCGCGCGCAGTTAGAGAGCGAGTTTCAGGATGAGATTCGCAAACAAGAAGCGTCGATTGCCGAACGAGAGAAAGGAATCGCCCGCGCCAAAGAGGAACTCACCAAGGCCCACCAAGACATTGACCGCCGCGTCAACGAGCAGCTTGCCAAGGAGCGACAGCAGCTTTCTGAAGACGCCCTAGCGAAGGCCCGCGAGCAAGTGACGCTGGAAATCCAAGACAAGGATCAACAGCTCTCCGAAGCCAACACGAAACTCAAGGCAGCCCAGGACGCGGAGCTTACCCTCCGCAAACAACGCCGCGAACTGGAGGAGCAAAAGCAGACGCTCGAATTGACGCTCACGCGTCGGCTTGATGTGGAACGGGCCACAATCCGCGAGGCTGCGAAGAAGGAAGCCGTTGAGGAACGCCAACTCAAGGACGCCGAGAAGGACAAGCTCATCAACGACCTTCGCGTTCAGCTTGAGGACATGCAGCGCAGGGCCGAGCAAGGATCGCAGCAGTTGCAGGGCGAAGTTCTCGAAATCGCTTTGGAAAACCTTCTTTGCCAGCACTTCCCGTTCGATGAAATCATCCCCGTGCCAAAGGGTGTTCACGGCGGTGACGTGATTCACACTGTTCGCGACGCAACGGGGGTCATCTGCGGCATCATCCTTTGGGAATCGAAACGGACGAAGAGCTGGAGCGACGGCTGGCTCCCGAAGCTCCGCGACGACCAGCGCGCTGCCAAAGCCCAGATCGCCATTCTCATCAGCCTGGAATTGCCGAAGGACGTCACGACGTTTCGTCACATCGACGGAGTTTGGGTAAGCTCGGTCCCGTGCGCGGTCAGCCTGGCGCACGCACTGCGCGCCGGAATGCTTGAAGTCGGCGCAGCAAAACGCGCACTCGACGGACGCCACGACAAGATGGATTGGCTCTACAAATACCTTTCGGGTCAAGAATTCCGACACCGAGTCGAAGGCATCGTCGAAGCCTTCGTTACGCTTCGCGACGACCTGGAAAGCGAAAAGCGAACTACACAATTGCGGTGGGCCAAACGTGAGAAGCAGTTGGAACGAGCGGTTGCACAGACGAGCGGTATGTACGGGGATCTGAGCGCCATCATAGGAGCAAGCCTTCCAGTGATTGAGCACCTCACTCCAACGTTACCTACCCCTGACATCGGCCTTGACTCCGAGCCATGACCAGAAAGCCCCGCAATGATCGAGAGCATTCATCTCAGCGGCGTTGCCACGTTCGGCACAACGCCATCGGTTCTTGACGGACTGTCGACGTTCAACTACATCTATGGAGCCAACGGCTCCGGCAAGACGACAGTCTCGCGTGTCATAGCCGATGCCGGCAGGTTTCCCAGTTGCATCGTCAATTGGAAAGCGCGCTCCCCACTTGAGCCACTCGTCTACAATCGCGACTTTGTAGACAAGCACTTCCGTGAATCGACCGAACTTCCCGGCATTTTTACCCTTGGCGAGAAGGATACCGAAGCCGCCGACAGAATCGCTAAAGCGAAGATTGTCTGTGACCGCCTCTCACAGGAGATTATCGGCCTAAAGGGAACGCTCGAAGGTGCCGACGGCAACGGCGGCAAAGTTGGTGAGCTGGCGGTTGCCGAGGATGCCTTCAAGGATGCGTGTTGGAAACAGAAGCAAGCACACGACGGCAAGTTCAAAGCAGCATTCGAGGGCTTTCGCAACAATGCGGAACGTTTCAAAGCGAAGGTTCTCGATGAACGAGCCAAGAATACAGCGGACAAGAAGACACTTGCTTATATTGTCGAGAAGGCCGCCACTGTCTTTTGCGATGATGTCAAACGCATTGACACGATTGCCACATTCAACGGCACTGCGCTCCTTGGCTGCGAACACTCGGCAATCCTCGCGAAGAAGGTCGTCGGAAAGACGGATGTTGATATTGCCGCAATGATTGACCACCTCAGCAATAGCGATTGGGTTCGCAATGGCCGCGTCTTTTTTGAGTCAAACGATGGGAAGTGCCCATTTTGCCAGCAGGACGTAACCGACGGATTTGCGGAAAGCCTGGCCGCTTACTTTGATGAGTCCTTCGAGGCCGACAGCAAAGCGATCGACGCCGTGGTAACGACATACGCTGCCGAGGTACAGTCGCTCGCGGGGCTACTGGATGTGCTTCTCGCAAATCCACCGTCTTTGCTCGACCACTCGGCACTCACAACGAAGAAGAAGTTATTTGACGCGCATATTAAGATCAATCAACAGTTGCTCCGCGAAAAGAAGAAGGAGCCGAGCCGCTCCGTGGAACTGCAATCATCCAAAGAACTGGTCGGGGAGATTCTAGGCATCATTGCTAACGCGAACACGGCTATTGCCGGGCACAACGTGATGGTCACGAATCTGGCGACTGAGCGGACGTCTCTCAAGGAGCAAGTGTGGAAGTATCTCCTCGACGAGGCCCTAAAGGATGCCATTGCTACATACGCAACGAGGACATCCGAACTCGGCAAGGCAATCGCAAACCTGAAAAAGCAAATCCAAGAAAAGGACACTGCCAAGCGCAACACCGAGACCGAGCTACGCACACTCGAACGAGACGTTACCAGCATTCAACCGACCATCGCCGCGATCAATGGCCTTCTCTCGTCATTCGGGTTTCATGGTTTCTACCTCGCACAATCCGACAACAAACGCTGCTACAAGCTCGTGCGCGCTGATGGTACTGATGCTAAGGCGACGCTCAGCGAAGGCGAAAAGACCTTTGTTACATTCCTCTACTTCTATCACTTGCTCAAGGGTAGTCCGTCCGAATCCGGCATCGCAACCACTCGCGTTGTTGTCTTTGATGACCCAGTGTCCAGCCTCGACAGCGATATTCTATTTATCGTGAGTACGCTTATCCGCAGGGTCTGTGAGGATGTGCGGTCAGGCTCCGCGAGCGTCAAGCAGGTCTTCGTTCTGACCCACAATGTCTACTTTCATAAAGAAGTCACGTTTCAGAAGGCACGCGGCTCCGGCACGTTGAAGGAAGAGACCTTTTGGATAGTGCGCAAGGCGAATGACCAATCACAGATTGCTAAGCATGCCTCTAACCCCATCAAGAGTTCGTATGAATTGCTTTGGCTGGATGTTCGCGATGCCACGCCCGGCAATCATTCAATTCAAAACTCCCTTCGACGCATTCTTGAGACCTACTTCAAGATGCTCGGTGGGATCGACCTGGATAGGATTCATGAGCAATTTGATGGTAACGAGAAGCTCGCTTGCCGGGCGTTGGTCTCATGGGTGAATGATGGATCACATTCTGCGCACGACGACCTCTATATCGCAGTGGATGATTCCACGGTTGCGCTGTATCTGGACGTGTTTCGAAAGATTTTCGATGGCGCGGGGCATATCGAGCACTACAACATGATGATGGCCGGACCGACGACATCCACCGCTATCGGGGGTTGACCTAACATTCATGCCGCCAGCCGCAACATAGCCCTTGCGCCAAGGTTACTGTCACCAGCCGCCACGTCGGGAACTCGACACTTGTCACTTGCGAAAGAAGATCAACAGTCCCGGAATCGGCAGATACGGTCGGGCGCAAGCCGGCGCATCGCGCGAGAAGCCGGCGGTCAACTGCTGCCGCAAATCCGGATACGGAAAATCAGCGGCCGATTGTTGGTCCATTACCAATAGCGACGTCGCGTTAAAATCGTGGACAAGTTTCGCATGGAAATACGGGTTCGGCGCTCCGTTCGTGAAATACAGGCTCCGCTGTGAATCAGACCGCAAGAGTCCGTAGCTGAGCTGGTACGGCGAATGAATTGTTACTGCTTGCAAGTCGCTGATCGAGTCGCCGGTGACGAAGTACCGAGAATATCGACAAGCGGTTAAGAGAGAATCGAGCTGGCTTGCCTTGGGAAGCATCTCCGCGAAACCCGTATACGCTGCCGCTCGGGCTGCTTCCATTTCGGGCCAATTGTATCGCTGAACAATGTCGCTCGAATTAAGTGCAAGAAGGCAGCCGACGATTCCGAGCATCGCTAGGGTAAATCCTTGTGTCGCCCGTGCGCTCCCACGAAGCACCAGCGCTGCGAAGCAGGCAACGTATACTGGAACGGCAAACAGGAAATGTTGTGGGGAGAAGTCTCCGCCGGTGGCCACGGCGAGCGTTGCCAGATAAAGCGCTGCGCTCGTAACGACGACCCGCTGTGCCGTCCCGATAGAATAACGCAGTAGCAGGGCAAACAGAACGGCGGCCGTCAGCGTGGACAAGAGCAACTCGACGCACACTTGCAAAAAGAACGGATCGGCCGGCACCTTGAAATGCAAGAATGCGATGACTTGTTCGACCCCGAAGGCGATCTTTGCAGTGACCGCCACGAGCACCATCACCACGGTTGCCACGACGAACCAAGCCCAATGGCGGTCGTCGTCACCGATCAGCGCTTGATGAGCGACAAGCAGAAAGCCGATCGATAGCGAGAGAAAGGGAAAGGCCGGAACAACGCGATACGGAGAAGACCACATGTCGTCAATCAATCTGACGATGTTCCATCCTCTCACCAAGAGGGGAGCATGCACAACAAACATCTGGCTACTCGCAAAGTTGTGGTAAATCACATTTTGCGTGATTCGACCGGAGAACATTTCGGGAAGGTAGACAGTGAAATATCCGTGAGCGACGCCCGAGGCCATGAGGATCAACAGCCACAGGACTGACGCCAGGAACACCGCTGTGAGCGCGTCCCCGCAGTCCCTCTTTGAGGAGGCCAGAAGCAAGAAACCACCCAATATGGCCACAGCGAACGGTTCCTTCGTCAGGACCGCCAGGCACAGGCACAGCGCCATCGCGGCAATCCGAAAGCGATTGGTTGTCGGCCGCTCCGCTTTCCAGGCAAACAGCAGCACGGCGAAGCACGACGGAACAACGCCGAATCCCTCAGTCTGAAATCCGAGGCTGCGGTCAACTGCGAACGACGCGAGCGCGGCTCCAAACAAAAAAGCAACGCCGCCGGTGAGCAGCCTTGCCAACAAGGGATACGCCCGGTTGGCCTGCAACGCGAAAAGCGAAGCCGCCACTGGAATCGCCAGAAGCCCAGCGAATTGGATCACGCGATAGAGGACATCGCCGTGCGTGGTCGCGAGCGACAGTGCCGCGAGCCAAAACACCATTGGGGGCTTGGTCTCGAACAGGTCAATGTAGGCGTGCCATCCGTTGAGAAGGCCCCGCCCCATCGAGAAGTAGAGGATCTCGTCGCTGCTAATCCCGGCGGCAGCATGGAACAACGACAGCCGAACGAGTTGAAGAACCTCGAAGAACCCGGCACCCCACAGCAAAAGTGCCAGGAGAAAAGGCAACGCTGCGCGCAACTTCTGCCGGACGGTGACACCCGAGAGGCTGTCCATAGTGCGACACGGAGCATACCACAGCGCGCGGCGAGGATAGCCCCCTACATATAAGGAAGTCGCCACGTCGCGAGTGTTTCTTCTTGAGGTGGACCCTCTCATCATCGCCGCCTTGACAGTCCGCAAAGAGTATGCCCATGTAACCTCATCATAAGATATGTATAAATAGTATCAGAAACTATTGCATAACGTCCTTTATGCAAGGTATTCTCACTTCGTTTTTCGTCGCTCGCCCTGACTACCCTCCAGACCATCGGCACGGTTGATCGTCAACTCGCCTCGACGGGGATGCCGGAGGTACCGGCGCTTTTTTCGCGAGCAGGAGAAAAAGCAACTCGCCGCGTGCTCGAATTCTTCACCGCGCAGATACGCAACCCCAACACTCGCTTCGCCTACGGCCGAGCCGTCGGCCGCTTCGCGGCGTGGTGCGACGAGCACGGCGTGGGAATCGAGCAGCTCGAACCGATGATCGTTGCCGGCTACGTTGAGCACCTCGGCCAGCATGTCGCGACCCCCAGCGTGAAGCAGCACCTCGCTGCAATCCGCATGCTGTTCGATTATCTCGTGATCGGCCAGGTCATGCCCTTCAACCCGGCGGCAAGCGTCCGCGGTCCCAAGTACGTCGTGAAGAAGGGCAAGACACCGGTCCTGCAAGCGGGCGAAGCACGCGAGCTGCTCGATGCGATAGACACGCGGACCATCGCCGGCCTGCGCGATCGAGCGCTTATCGGCGTGATGGTCTACAGCTTCGCACGCGTGTCGGCTGTTGTCGGCATGGACGTGGAGGATTATTACCCCCAGGGCAAACGCTGGTGGCTGCGGTTTCACGAGAAGGGATCGAAGGAACACGCCGTGCCGGTACACCACAACGCCGAGCAATACCTCGACGAATATCTCGCTGTCGCAGGAATTGGCGATACCAGCCAGATTCCCCTCTTCCGTTCACTCGACCGGCACCGCCAATTGACCGACCGGCGGGTGCATCGCAACGAGGTGCTGGAAATGGTCAAGCGCCGAGCTCGCGCCGCCGACCTCCCCGACAACATCGGCTGTCACACCTGGCGTGCAACCGGGATCACGGCTTATCTCACCAACGGCGGGGCACTTGAGACTGCTCAGGCGATCGCCGGCCACGAGTCGCCGCGGACCACGAAACTCTACGACAGGACGAGCGATGAAGTCACCCTCGATGAGATTGAAAAAATTGTGATCTAACGCTGTTGCCTCTCATGCCACGGACGCGCACGCGCCCCACAATCTTCACCGCCCGCCGACTTCAACGGACTCGTATTCCGCTGAATTCCGGGCTCTAGTTGCCCTCTCCGTCGTCCTTTGGCTCTGGAGGAATGTTCAGCAAGTCGTCTGAGATTTTTACTCGCACGGACTGGCCGAACGTGGCGCCCGCACTCCCCTTAGGCAGCTCCTCGGATTCCTCTACAGCCTTTTTGATGACGTCGGCGAAGGCTTTGCTCTTCTTGAATGCGGCGATGATGTCAGCGGTTTTGGCGCCATTCTTGATGTCCTTGTCCAGCGGGTGGTGGTCATCTTCAGCGGGCGGCTCGACATCGTCGGGGTTCACGGAGAGCTGCTTTCCGATCGAGTGCCGGATGAACTGAGAATACTTTGCTCCAGCGCCTTCGGAGGCTGCTACTGCGTCGTCGACTACGGCCTTGAACTCCTTGCTATCGAGAATCTTTTTCTGTGCGTCCTTTGGTGGCACCTTCTTGTTTTTAAGCACATTATCGAAATCGTGCGGCGGAAGTGCGAAAAAGCCCAAGGCAATCGCCAGTACAAGTTGAGTCATGTGATCCCCTCGTTTGGTTAATATCGCGATGCAGGGATAATGATACCGCTCGACGACTGCGGCCGCCACCCCACCTCGCGATCTAATACCGGCTTGCGCCGCCACGCTCTCCCCGGGCACAATCGCCCCCTCACTCCTTGTGATGGGGGCCAGTCGGCGATCTCTTCCACTCGCGCTTCATGCTCTTCGACAGTGCGGAACCGATCTCGATCCCGTGCGCGCAGACGGTCGAGCCGGCAATTAACTCACTGCTGCGGCTGGGCATCGTGCAGGAGGAGTTCGTCGAGCACGTGAGTCGGGCGCTGGGCATCGTCCGCTGCGTTGTTGATCACCAGCAATCGATCCCTCGCAAGAAACTCGCGGCCCTGGGCCGCTCCCTCTGGGCGCGCGTCCCACACATTCCCAACGTGCCGAATGATGCCGTCGAACAGGTTCGGTCCATCATCATGGCGTGCGTGGGTGAGCTGCGCGAACTCCCCGAGTCGCCCATCGACCGCTTAGACGCGGCCGTTCGTGCCGCCCCGGCAAACTCGGTTTCGGCGCAGCCGGATCATCCGGGTCAGACGGTCGCCGTCAATGAACCACCCGTCACAAATCCTCCGGCGACAGAGTCGGTGACTGCGGTGCAGCCGTCGCATGGGACTGGCCAAGCGCGAGGCGGCTACGGGCACGGGACGCGGGGATTGTTCGGCACACTGCCGCCCCAAAGACGGCCGAGGAACTTCAGCCGCAACACGGGCCGGACGTCGAGAGCACCCTATCAACTTCCGCCATCGCCGCGACAGCGTTCGCTCTTCGATTCGCCAACGACCGATCGCGCCGCGCCTGCCGTGCCGCTGTCGCCGGTACTGTCAGGGAACGCCGAACCACACGCGCTGACTGCGGACAAATCCGCGAACACTCCCGCGGTCGATGCGACGCGCACCGAACATGAGGCGACGGCGCCACGGGTTGAGGTCGCCAGCGGCGAACGCACGAAGGCACGCGACATCCTGGCCGCAGTCCGCGTTCTGAAGTCCGTCGAACGCGAGGGGCGGTCAGCCCTGCCCGAGGATCGCACTGCTCTGGCTCGATTCGCCGGATTCGGTCCTGTCGCGCTGTCGATGTTCCCAAATCCAGTCAGCGGCCAGTACAAGGACGCCTCATGGCAAGACATCGGCGAGGAGTTGAAGGCAGTCCTGACGCCGGATGAGTACGAGTCAGCGAAGCGCACGACATTCAACGCCTTTTACACGTCGCCGACCGTCATCACAGCCGCCCACGACGCCGTCGCCCGCCTAGGCGTTCCCACGGAGGCCACGGTGCTCGAACCAGGCTGCGGCATCGGCAACTTTCTAACTTTCGCCCCGCGAGGGATGCGGTTTATCGGCGTCGAGCTCGACTCGATCTCCGGCCGGATTGCGAGGCAATTGCATCCCGGTCACGACATTCGTATCGAGAATTTCCGCGACACACGCCTTGCGGAAGGGAGCATCGATGCCGTGGTCGGCAATGTGCCGTTCGCAAATCTCAAGCTTGACTATGGCGGACAGAAACTCGCGCTGCACGATTTCTTTCTGGCGAAGTCCGTTGATGCACTTCGGCCAGGCGGCGTGCTGGCGATGGTCACGAGTCACTTCACGCTCGACAAGCAGAACGGGGCAGCGCGCGAGTACCTCGCAGCCAAGGCCGACTTCGTCGGCGCGGTGCGTTTACCGTCCGAGGCATTCAAGCGCGAGGGCACGTCGGTCGTCACCGACATCCTCTTCCTGCGCCGCCGGGCCGCGGACCAGCCGCCGGAGCACACCGATCCCGATTGGCTTGCCGTCGCTTCGTTGCCGATCGAGGGTATCGACGTGACCGTCAATCGGTATTTCCTCAACCACCCAGACATGGTCCTGGGAAACTGGACGCGCAAACACGCGCTCTACGATGAGGGCTTTAGCGTCGCGACCAATGGCGACTTGGCAGCACAACTGGCCAATGCCATCCAGCGCCTCCCGCGGTTCACTCCGTTGCCGGCACGTGACGTGGTGCCACCTCCCACCGATTGTTCCACGATGCGGCGGGCCGATCACTCGCTCGCTGAGGGGAGCTTCCTCACGGATGACGACGGGACGATTTGCCAATGGCTCGATGGCCAGGCGGTCGCAATCGTCTACGCCGGCGTGCCGCTCTCGGCGCGCGGCACGCTGACGGGGAGGCGAATGGCAGCCCTGATTGGTTTACGGAATTACGCGCGGCGGGTGCTGCAATCGCAGAACGAGGACTGGCCCGAGGCGCAGCGCAATCGAGCCCGTCGGGAACTCAACCTTGCGTACGACCGCTTCACCGCCAACTACGGGCCAATCAACAAAACCACCTTCGGCAGCACCAAGGACGGCGGCGTGATCCGCCGCATGCCGAACCTGGTGAAGTTCCGCGAAGACCCCGACGCCATGCTGGTCATGTCGCTGGAAGTCTACGACGAAGCGACGGCGACGGCCGCCAAGTCCGCCATCATGACGAGGGATGTGGTCGGCCGCGCGCCGCCGGTCACGTCGGTGCAAAGTGCTGAAGAAGGCCTGCTGGTTTGCCTTAATCAGCGCGGGACGGTGGACCTGCCGTTCATCGCGGATCTCTACAACACGTCTCACGAAGCCGTCGTCGCGGAGCTTGGCGACCTGGTGTACCAGGAGCCGGAGACGAATGGCTGGCAGACGGCCGATGCCTACCTCTCGGGGAACGTGCGCGCCAAGCTCGCGGCCGTGCTCGAAGCGGGGACTGACTACGCTCGGAATGCGGAGGCCCTTGCCGCGGTGCAGCCGGACGACGTGCTGCCCGGCGACATCGACTGCAACCTTGGCGCACCCTGGGTCCCAGCAAGCGACATCCGATGCTTTGCGGCGGACCTGTTCCGCGTGGCTCTGGACGTGGTCGAGGTGGGCCGGCTTGCGAAAGATGCGGTCTGGAGCCTGGAAGTCGGCGCCGCGGGGCAGGCATCGGTGGCCGCAACCTCGGAGTTCGGGACGAAGCGAGCCCACGGCGTGTGGTTGCTCGACCTTGCCCTCAACATGAAAACACCGGTGATCTACGACACCGTGATGAACGGGGATCGGGAAGAGCGCGTCGTCAACCGGGAGGAAACCCTGGCGGCGCACGAGAAGCAACGGCAGATAAAGGAACGCTTTCGGTCGTGGGTGTTCAGCGACGAGGAGCGAACCGAGCGACTCGTGCGTCTGTACAACGACACGTTCAACAACCTGCGTCCTCGGCTCTTTGACGGCTCCCACCTCGACTTCCCCGGCATGAACCAAACGATCGCGCTCATGGCACACCAGCGCGCGGCCGTGTGGCGCTGCATGTGCGCAGGCAATACCTTGCTGGCGCAGACGGTGGGTGCCGGCAAGACCTTCATCATGGCCGCCGCGGGGATGAAGATGAAACAGGCCGGCTTGATCCGCAAACCCCTCTACGTCGTTCCGAACCACATGCTGGAACAATTCGGGCGGGAGTTCCTGCAGCTTTACCCGAACGCGCGGCTTCTCATCGCCGGAAAGGACGACCTGGCCCGCGACCGGCGGAAACTCCTGACCGCCAAGATCGCGAGCAGTGAGTGGGACGGCATCATCGTCACGCACAGTTCCTTCGAGCGCATCGGCATGTCCCGGGAGTACAAGGCGCAGTTCATCCGGGACCAAATCAGCGAATATGAAGAGCTCTTGCGGGGCGCGGCCAGTGCCGATGAGCGTCGAGCCTGCCGTAACCTGATGAAGACGATCGAGAAGCAGAAAGTCCGGCACGAAGGACGACTGCGCGAGCTTCTGGCCGACCGCAAGAAGGACGACGGGCTGGTCTTTGACGAACTCGGCATCGACTACCTCTTTATCGACGAGGCCCAGTACTGCAAGAACCTGGAGACGCCGTCGAAGATGCAACGTGTCGCCGGCATCCAGACGGGCGGCAGCGAACGCGCCTTCGACCTGTTCATGAAAACGCGATTTCTCTATGCCAGGCACCCCAGCCACGGCGTCACGTTTGCGACGGGCACGCCCATCAGCAACACGATGGTTGAGATGTACACGATGCAGCGCTACCTCGATCCCGGCGGGATGGAGGGCCGGGGCATCGACCACTTCGATGCCTGGGCGGCGACCTTCGGCGAGGTCGTCGATGCGATGGAAATCTCCCCGGACGGTGCATCCCTGCGACCCCGCAGCCGCTTCGCGAAGTTCACGAACCTGCCCGAGCTCCAGCAGATGTTCCGGTCATTTGCCGACGTGCAGACGGCGGAGATGCTCGACCTGCCGCGGCCCCGCCTCGAAACCGGAAAGGCCCAGGTCATCGCGTGTCCGATGTCGGAGGAGCAACGCGCGCTGCAGGAACAACTCGTCGCGCGATACGAACGACTCCGGTCCCAGAGGATCGACCCATCGGTCGATAATGCGCTGGCGATCACGACCGACGGCCGGAAGCTGGCGCTGGAAGCCCGGCTGCTCGACGGTTCTGCGGCGGATTTTCCCGGATCGAAGGTCAACGCGCTGGTCGAAAACGTGGTGGGAATCTGGCGTGGCTCAGCCGGGCGCCGTTCGACACAGCTCGTCTTCTGCGACCTTGGCGTGCACCCCACGGCGTCGGGCTATTCCGTCTACGACGATGTCGTGGAGAAGCTGCGCGCGCGCGGAATTCCGGCAGCGGAAATCGCTGCGATTGGCGACGCTGACAGCGACGGCAAGAAGCAGGCCCTCTTTGAGAAAGTGCGCAGCGGCCAGGTCCGCGTGCTGCTGGGCAGCACGCAGAAGATGGGGATGGGAACCAATGTGCAAAAGCGGCTGGTGGCCCTGCACCACCTTGATGCCCCGTGGAAACCGGCGGAGGTCGAGCAGCGCGAAGGACGCATCCGGCGGCAGGGCAACGAGAACGAATCGGTCGCGATCTACCGCTACGTGACCGAAGGGTCGTTCGACGCGTACATGTGGCAGGCGCTCGAAACCAAGGCCCGCTTCATCGCACAGGTCATGACCGGCGAGAGCGCCGTGCGACGGACCGAGGACGTGGGCTGCCAGGAATTGTCGTATGCGGAGGTCAAGGCCATTGCTTCGGGCAACCCCGCGGTGCTTACGCTTGCCGAGGCCGACGCGGAACTCCAACGACTTGCCATCCTCAAGAAGAACCACGCCGACGAACAGTATCTCGCGCGGCACAAACTGCGCGATTTGCCGGGGAAGATCGCGCAGCTCGCTGAGCGGCTCACCGGCCTGGAAGCGGATGGGGCCACGGCGGTGGTCCATGCCGAGAGCTCGATGGTGATCGGCGAGCAGGTTATTGCCCCAGAAAAAACGCTCGCCGCGCTCGACCATGTGCTCTCGTCGCTGCCTATCAGGGTCAGCGAACGACGTCGGATGCCCCTTGGACAGTATCGGGGACTCAGCTTCGGCATGATCCTGCATCCAAACTTCCCCCCCGAAGTCTTCCTGGGCGCAACGACTCGCTGCGACGCGCTCTCCCGAGACCACCACGGACCACGCGCCGTGCTTAACGCCCTGGAACGACTTGTGAAGGGTTACGAGTCGGAGGCGGCCGGCGTTCGCCAAGAGCTTGCGATCGCCGAGACGCAGCTCAGAGACTACCAGCTACGCTTTGGCGAATCCTTTCCCCACAATGCCTATCTGGCGGAACTGACGGCGCTGCGCGACGCACTCAGGGCTTGCCTGTCGGGCGCTTCACCGGCACCGGAAGCTGATATCGGGGCCACGATGCTTGGACTCGCCGACCGGATCAAGTTGCTTCGGACCGCGCAAACCATCGAAGCCATGCCGCAACGGACGGGTGCCCGGCGCGGTTCAATGGCTGCCGAGCCGATCACCGAGCGGATTCGCCGCCGTATGGACCTCGCGCTGACCGCCTAAGGCCATCGCCGAGTCTTGTCCCAGCCAGCCAACCCTCGGTGCTGCCATATTCCCTGGCTTCCCCTGGCAACCTTGGTGTACCGTTTCCCGTCCGCAGGATGTTCCTGCGGACCACGGTCATTTACACCATAGGAGGAAGCGTATGGCTGAAGCCACGCTCATCAACTGCAACGCACGTATCGTCTCGCGGGACGACCTCGACAAGATCGACGCTCCCCCGCCTACATCCACGTGGTTCCCGATCGCTCATCGGGACGTTCTCAAGAGCACCTGCGAAACGCTTGAAGGTGCGGGATTCCAACTGAAGGGGTCGCGCCTTTCGCTCACGAGAGGCGACCAACGATTCTTCGGCGTCCTCGACCTCACGACCCCCGTCACCGCTGGCGTTTCCCTCGCCGTCGGCATCCGCAACTCGACCGACCAGAGTTTTCCGATCGGCTTCGCGTGCGGGACCAGGGTCATGGTTTGCGACAACTTGAGCTTCACCGCTGAAGTCGTCGTGAACAAGAAGCACACGAAGCACGGACGTATCCGCTTCGAGCAGGGCATCGCGACCGCCGTTTCTGGCCTGCACCAATATAAGGAAGCAGCCGCCGATTGGATTAACCGGATGGGGCACTACGACCTGTCGGAGGATGCAGCGAACAGCTACATCCTTCGCTCGTTCGAGGAAGGGATTGTCAGCTCACGCCTCTTGCCGCTCATCATCAACGAGTGGCGAAACCCCAAGTTCGAGGAGTACAAGCCCCGCACCGGCTGGGCGCTCTTCAACTGCTTTACCGACGTACTCGGCCGCACGAAGCAGGCCACTCAACCCGCCGAGGCAGCTCGCACGACGATGAAGCTGTCACGGCTTTTTTCTCCACCTGAGGTGCTTGATGTCGAGTGCAAACCAGAGCCGGCTCATCCCTGACGCCGGCGGCGAGAAGTCCAGGCCGCTGTTTACGAAGCGAGTTTGGACGGGCACCGGTTCCGTCGAAGTCGCCGTGTTCGACCGCATGGTCAAAGGCGACGACGGCGAGTTCCGCGTGTTCAACATTGTCGCAAAACGAAGTTGGAAAAGTGAGGACGGGTACGACTCGTCCAACAACTTCCGCCCCGAGGACCTGCTTCCGCTGGCCCTCTTCCTCCAACTGGCCTACGAGTTCATCGCGAACGAACAGGCCAGGAAATGACCGCCCGCCAGGCTACCGCTTGGCAAACTGCCTCAACCCGCAAGGGCTGGGGCTTTTCTTTCGACAGCCGCTCCTCGAAAATTGCTTTCCCGCGCCGCATTTCCTAAAATGACCAGCTTGACTCCCCCATTCCAACGCACGCAACCGCCCAGATTCTGCCATGAACTTCATCGAGTCGCTTCACTACAGCGACTTTTTCTCGACGTTCTTCCTCTGCTGTTTACTCTTGATCGTCGGCATCAAGATCGCCGGCGAGCACCCGCTCAGCATTACCTACGGCAAGCGCGCCGGTTACGTCACGTTCCTGGCGTACTGCATCGTCGCGCTGCTTCACTTCTCGCCGTCTGACGCCGGCGAAATCGCCGCGATCGTCATCCGCGCATTGATCTTCACCGGCATCGTGGTCGGGGCCACGTGGATTCTGATGCCAATCATTCAAGGTCTCGGCGCCGCCGGAGAAAAAAAACGCGCGGCTCGCCACCGGCGCGAGCTGGACCAAGAGCGACGCCGGCACGAAGAAGAGCGACAGCGGCTAGACAAGGAGCGGCGACGCGGCGACGACGAACGGAAAAGTCTTCAGCTTGAAATCCAACGCGACTCCGACACCCGAGCCCAGCGACAAAGGATGGTTGCCGAGTTGGAAAAACGACAGCGACTCGCGGCCCGTGCCCAATGCGAGCTCCTCTATAACCTCTACAAGCCGCTCATCGCCTCACGCTTCGACAAGGCGGCGCTCGATGAATTCATGAAAAAATACATGGGGGACGACCAGACGCCCGAGACCGTCGAAAAGCACGGCCAGCAACTCTGCGAGCTGATCGAGAATCACCGTCGCGAGGTTGAAGCTCCGGACGACCCTACGACGATTGCCTCCGTCACCGAATGGATGACCGCCGAGCAAACGCGGATCGAGGCGCTCCCCCTCGACCAGCGGATGAAGGATGAACTTTTGCGGCACCTGAAAATCCGCTACATGAAACTTGCCCAAGACGCACTGAAGAAGGCCACGCCATGAACGATGTTTTTCTCGGCAAGGAGGTTGATACCGGCGAGCAAGTCTCGCTCCCCTGGGAGAGCTTCAAGACCCACTACCACCTGATCGGCGGCACCGGCAAGGGCAAAACGACCGCGATTCATTCGATGGTGCAGCAACTCCTGTGCAACCCCATCGACGACGCGTGCTTCTTCATCATCGACAAGCTCGGCAACTTCACCAGCGAGCTGCTGCTGTGGATGGCATCGCATTATTGCCCCGACTACGTCCGCGATCGTTTGGTATTCATCCAAGCGGCGAACGAGGACATGGTGTCGCCGTTGAATCCGTTCATCTATGAGACGCCCGGCGAGGGGTTTTACAAGGTCGAGCGTGCCACGGATTTGATTCTTCGAGCCTGGGAAAGCCAGAACATCGAGGCGATGCCCCGCCTCGGCCGCTGGCTCTTCAACGCGTTTTGGGCCGCAGCTCAGCTCGGCCTTACGATCAGCGATTGCGTGCATTTTCTCCGTCCGGGCAGCGAGTTCCACCGACCGCTGCTCGACGTCTTGCCGCCGCTCCTGAAATCGGAGTGGCACGACATCATGCGCAACGAACGGAGCGCGACCGAGATCCTCGACTCGACCCGCAACCGGCTCCGCCCCTACTTCGAGAGCGTCATCCTGCGGCGGATGTTCGGGTCGAATCGCTCACGCCTCGACGTGGCGCGGATGATGAAGGAAGGGCGAATCGTACTCGTCGACCTTGCTCCGCACGGCCGCATCGGCGATCACCTGGCGACGACGATCGGGGCGATGATCATCAACGAAATCCTCGCGACCGTCCGCGGGATGCCGATCGGCGTTCGTTACCCCACCTACCTCCTGCTCGACGAGTTTCAAAATTTCGTCGGTCCCGACGTGGAATCCGCGCTCCCCGAGCTTCGCAACCTCGGCCTGCGGATGATCCTCTCGCACCAGAGCCTCTCGCAGCTTCGCCGCGGCGACTACGACATGACGAACATCATCTTCCAGGCGCAATCCCGAATGATCTTCGGCGTGCAGGGCCGCGACGCGGATCTCCTCGCCCAGGAAATCGCGTCGATCAAGTTCGACCCCTACGAAGTGAAAGACGAGCGCTGGACGCTGCGGCAGATCAACGCCGGCAACAAGATTATGGAACTGCACGGCCATGCCGAAAGCGACGTGCTGGCCGACAACTGGGGGAAGACCTGGGGAAGCGGCTGGGGCAAGAGTGACCAGCAGCATGGTGATCCCTTCTCGCTAAACGCCAGGAAAAACGTCACGTCCGGACGAACCGAGTCGGGCAATGACGGGCGCAGCGAAGGCGGCAACCGATCCCGAGGGACCACCGACAGCACCCACGAGACGCTCGTGCCCGTTTACCGCCAGTTTCAAGAACTGGCGAACCGATCCTATTTCTCGTTCGACGATAAGCTGCACGAGTGGGGCGGCAAGATCCGCCGGCTCAACCGCGGCAGGACGTTGCTCCGTGTCGTGGACGACGATCGCATTCGTCTCGTGGACGTGGAGCGGTCTGCTCCCGGCTTCCTTGAATATGACATCGAGACGATCGTGCAAGAATTCCCTTGGTGCTTGGACGACATGAATGCGCTGATCGAGCGGAACTTCCAATCCGACTACTTCATGCCCGCTGCGCAGATCGACCGGGAGGCCCTGGAGCGAATCGAGCGGGTGGTCCGGCCACCGCTCAACGTCGGCCCCGGCGTCCCCGTGACGGGCAGGAACCCCTTGGTATCAGAGGCGGCCATCGACCCTCCCGAGGCCCCGATCATCTAAAATTCTGCTTGACAGACGATTTCCCCGTTGTTCTAATTCGCGTATCGCCTCCGCAAGGTCGCGCCTCCGATGACAGACGAGTCCGCCATTTCCTTCGGGTTTTGAAGCTCGCCTGCTCGGTTGTAGAGAGTCGTCCCACACGGGATATTTCATGCCGAGACCCCTGGCCTATCAGGGTGCCTCGGCACGTTTTTTTTCCCGCTTGAGGATTGGTGATGACCCTACAACTCCGCGACATCGCGATTTTCCGTGATCTCGCTCGATACCGCTTCCTTGATCGCCGGCAAATTCAGCGTCTGCACTTCCCCGACGATGCGACGGGCCGCGCCTGCCGGCGTCGGCTGCTGGAACTAGTCGGTGCTGGTTTCGTCGACCGGCTCAGCCTGCTCTATGCTCATCCCGTCGCCGGATCGCCCTCGGCAGTGTTTCAGCTTGCGCGCAAGGGGCACGAGTTTCTCGCCGACCATCACGATGATGAGCGGTATCGCCTGATGCCGACCGAAGGCGTGCTGCCCCATCTGCTGCAACACTGGCTGGCGCTCAGCGAAACCCACATCCTGCTCGACAAGGCGATCGAACGACAGAACGTCGTGACCCTCGACGGCTGGATCAACGAATATGACATCGTGAACAAGGACCAGCAGTCCCCCGAAAAACGCTACTGCCTTTATACCTTGATCCACGAAAATCCTCGACTCGTTTGCGCCCCCGACGCGGCATTTCTGCTCTCCGCCGCCGGCCACAGCCGCGTCTACTATGTCGAGCAGGATCGGGCGACATCGGGCGTGCAGCAACTCGCCAGCGCAAAGACCAAGGGCTATGCTGCAATGTTCGAACGCGCCATGCACAAGCGGCACTTCGAGCAGGCCACGCTTCCGGCCTTTCGCGTGCTGCTCATTACGACGAGCAAAAAACGCCGCGATAATCTGCGAGCGGCGATCAGCACGAAGCCCGGTGCCAATCTCTGGTGGTTCGCTTCGACGGACGATCTCTCTGCCGAAACGTTCCTGAGCGCCCCTGTCTGGCACGTTTGCGGTGATGACCAAGCCCACCCCATTATCCGCCAGGTCGAGGGATGACAAAGGTGTTCCATAGCACGTCCCCCCTAGGACACGCTCGTCCGGCGTGGGTGCTGCGCACAAGTCCTTTACTGGGGCCAGCTTCGGGGTGCCAGGGGCTCGCTCCACTCCGTTCCGCGGCCCCTGGCCCTTTGGGTGCCTTGGTCCGCCCGCTCGCATTGGCTCGCGACCTCCCCATCCGGGTCGATCCGGCTCGTTTCCGCCCAAAGGGCCAGGGGCACCGCCCCCGGCACCCCGGTTCGCTCCGCTCACCCGCTGACGCGGGAAGCTGGCCCATGACGAATCCTTCACCATTGCCGCCGGCCGTTCAGGGACGTGCCAACGGCGATGATAAGGCGTGTCTCGCAAGAGGCACTTTTATTTGGTTCCCCCTCTTCTATGCGATGGATGACTTTTCTGTTCCGTCGTCATTCCGTGCAGACGCCGCCGGATGTCTCCCGACTGCCGTGCATCCGAACGACGATCCGCGATGGACTCCGCGTTCGCGTACTCGAAGACAATCATCACAATTCTCATCCGACATTGTGGTTCATCGTCGAGTATGCGAAGGGCAACAACTCTTGGGGATGGATGACGACCATCTCCGATCTGCAAATGCAGACCAAAATCGATCTTCTCCAGGAAGCTCTCGATTCGCTGGATCGCGGTTATCGGCAACTGCGTTCGGTAAAAATCGGGCCGAAGGCGTTCTATATCGACGAACGTCTGATGCAACTCCGCAACGTCGCCAATCCCGACGATTTTGTGGACATTCCACAAGGCGATCCGTGGTCGGTACGGTGAATTTCTGGGCCGTTCCCCTGAGGACGGCCCAGCCATCCTTTTTCCCTCGCGAGCAGGCACTTTTTCCCTCGCTCGCGCTCCCTCGTTTGAAGCATCCATCCCGTGCATGGGCCCGCCGTCATCAGGGTGACGACGGCTCTTGCATGGATGGGTTTTTACCCTTTTCCGCTTTTCAGTATGGACACGACAAAAGCTGCAATGGGTTCCCGCCCGGTTCGTCTCGCGTACGCGCAAGACGAGAGACACTGGCGACGTCGAGAAGAGCCCCTTCCGGGGCCGCTGTTCGACGCCGTCGTGATCGGGCTGTTCGTCGTGCTGGCGGTCGCATATTTTCTGTGACCGACTGCACATCCTATTTCTTCCCCCCTTTTCTTATGGACAAGAAAAACACGACTGCCAAGCAGTCACCCATCAAGGTGTGCCGACTCGAAGACGTGTCGGCAAGCATTTTCGCCCACGAGCACGGAGCACGCGGGCAGGAAACCACCTTCTACAGCGTCTCGATTTCGCGTTCCTACGTGGATCAGAACGGCAAGAGGAAGTACACCAGCTTCTTCACGCCGGAGGCGTTGCCGCGGGTGCAGCAGGTTGTCGAGGAGGCGTACGCAGAAGTCCGCTCGCTGCAAGGCGGGCAGGGAAAATGAAAATGCGGGGGACGGCCCTGAACGTCCCCCAGCCCTCATGCGTGCCGGCGCCGATCGAACAACGGTCAGCCAGGTTTCCGTGAGAGAACCTTTCCTTTTCGGGCGGGCATCCGATTCTCGGATGCTCCCGCCCACCGTGCAGGCTCGCAATGGCTGCACGTCCCGTGTTCCGCGAATCAAGGTCGTGCTTCGCCTCCACCGTTGATTCGCGGCGGGCCGTGCGTTGCGGCTTCGCCTGCACGGCAGGCAATCCCCCGTTCAAGGAGAAAAGAATGCTCACCATCAAGTCGCTGAGCGACAAAAAATGCTTCATCTGCGGAAGCACCGAGAAGACCGCGGAGGTGCAATTCGCCGACAAGACGTTCCGCGGCGTGCTGTGCCTGAACCATATCTACGAAAAGCTGAAGCCGGAGAAGAGCCATGCTCAAGGTGAGCCAGGTCGCAAGCAAGCTTAGTCTCTCTGTCTCGAAGATTTACGAATTGATCGAGCGCCGCGAGCTGTCGCACCATCGCATGGATGGCGCAATTCGCGTGTCGGAGGAGCAGCTCGCGGAATATCTGGAACGAACGAAACGAGAACGGGGAGCCGCTGAGGTTCGGATTCCCCAACGGCGTCCCCGCCGCGAAGTCGTGCTCAAGCACCTCTAGCCTTCCGTGCCGCCTGCTGCAGGAATCCTGGAGCCTTCGCCAAATGTTGGTACTGACGGGCCAGCGTGGAAACATCCGCGTGCCCCATCAGCACGCTGACGGTGAAGGCGTCCAGGTTCTGCAGGGCCTCGGTCGCAAACGTGTGCCGCAAATGATACGCACAAAAATGTCCGACCTTGCTACGCAACCGCCTGAACCGGCACCGCACCGCGTTGCGGTCCCACGCCTTGTGCCGGCGGTTGCGAAAAATCTTGCCGTCCGGCCACCGCTTCGAAAGCCTCTCGACGATTTCCAGGGCGGCGTCGTTGAGGTAAATCACGCGGGGGTATTCCTTCCCCTTTGCTTCCGAGGCGGGGAACACGATGCGTTGCATGGCGAGCTGCACGTGCCGCGACTCGACCTGGCAGACTTCTTGGGGGCGACAGCCGGTGGCATACAGGAACGAGAGCACGTCCTTGAACTGCTGGTCCTTCACGGCGGCGAGAATCTCGGCAAACTTCTCCGGTGCGACCACCGTTTCCCGCCGGCCTCGCGGCGGAGCCTTGAGACCCTTGAGCGGGTACTTCTCGATGTGCCCCTCATCATCAAGCCACCGGAATGCCCGCCGGATCGCTCGTACCGCGCCGTTCTTGGTCGATTTCGACCAGGTCGATTCGGATTTCAGCCAACTGGTCACGTGGTTAGGCACCAGCTCCCCCACCTCGATGCCGGCCAGGTCGTTCGTCGTGAGCCAGGCCTTGAACCGCTTAAAAAAGTGGAGATACCAGTCGAACGTGCTCGTCGCCACCTCAGTCTTGCAATGTCCGAGGAACCGATCGAGCAACTCGACGACACAGCCCGACACGACAGGCTCGTTCGCCGGCATCGTGGCACACAGCTTGTGCCATTCTTGAATCGCCGCGGCTTCATGGTCTCGCCCCTTGGCAAGCTTGATCTGGCGGCGTTTGCCGTCGGCGCGGAGTTGGATGTACCACCAACCGTCGAAGGCGCGGAAATAGGGCTTCGGATTTTTCATCTGCAAACCTCCTAACTGAACTTTGGCAAGTCGAGCTAGAAGGCTCGCATTGGGCCCCGCCGGGTTGCTGCCCGGCGGGGCCTTTTTGCTGCAAGTTGACGGTTTCCTGCTGCAACCGTCGTCGTAAGTAGTCGGGGCGACAGGATTTGAACCTGCGACCTCTTGACCCCCAGTCAAGCGCGCTAGCCAGGCTGCGCCACGCCCCGTTGCGACACGCGCCGCCGGGGCGCGGTCGATCGGACAACCTTCTGATGGAGTATGGCATATTCAGCCGCCGCTTTCAACCGCTATCATAGAATCTGCTCATCCACAGGACGCGATTCCCCGCGTTCTCTCGATTCACAGCGACACAGGATTAGTCCACCGCGAGCGCCGCTTCCTTGATCACCTCGGCCAGCGTCGGATGCGCGTGGCTGGCGCGGGCCAGGTCTTCACTGCTGGCGCCAAACTCGATCGCCACCGCGGCTTCGGCAATCAGGTCGCCGGCGCGGGGACCGATGATGTGAACGCCCAGAATTCGGTCGGTTCGGGCGTCGCTGAGGATTTTGACGCGGCCGTCGAGGTGTCCCAGCACGCGGGCACGGCCGTTGGATCGAAAGAACGATACGCCCTTGCGGTACGCGACCCCCTCGCGCCGCAGTTGTTCCTCGTTGCGGCCGACCGAAGCGATCTCGGGCTGCGTATAGACCACGTTGGGAATCGCGTCGTAGTTGACGTGGCAGTACCCCCTCACAATGCCCTCGACCGCGGCCCTTGCCTCCGCCTCGGCTTTGTGGGCCAACATCGGTCCTCGGATCACGTCGCCGATGGCGAACACTCCAGGGATGTTCGTTGCGAAGTGGTCGTCCACCGTAATCCTCCCGCCCTCGTCGGTGGCCAGCCCGACCGATTCCAAGCCCAGCCGCTCGGTGTTCGGTACGCGGCCGATCGCCACCAGCACGCGGTCGCACTCGATCGGAGGCTGGCCGTCGCACTGGACGACGGCCCGCTCGCCCGCGATGTGCGCGGCGGTCACTCGTGTGCCGAGGCGGAACTCAAGCCCCTGCCTCGCCAGAAGCTTCATCGCGTCGGCGGCCAACTCAGCGTCCATTTCAGGCAAAATACGGTCGAGAAATTCCAGTACGGTGACCTTGGCGCCCAGCCGCCGCCAAACACTCCCCAACTCCAGACCAATCGCGCCGGCGCCGATCACCACGAGATGGCCGGGCACCGCCTCGTAGGTGAGCGCTTCGGTGCTCGTGCCGATGAACTTGCCGTCGCAGGCCACGCCGGCCAGCATGCGCGGCTGGCTGCCGGTTGCCAGGATGATGTGTTGGGCCGTCAACTCACGCGGACCCTCGGCCGATTCCACCATCACCCGGCCTGGTCCGTCCAACCGGCCATGTCCCAGGTGGCGGGCGACCTTACGCTGTTTGAAAAGCCCCTCGATGCCGCCGGCCAATTCGCGCACGATTCGCTCCTTGCGAGCGAGCATCGCGGCCAGATCGAATTCCACGCCTGTACAACGCACCCCATGCGCCCCGAGGTCGCTCTGGGCTTCGAGGAGCCGTTCGCTCGATTCCAACAGGGCCTTGCTGGGAATGCATCCGACGCGGAGGCAGGTGCCGCCCAAAAGCGGCTCCTTTTCGACGCAAGCCGTGTCGAGGCCAAGTTGCGCCGCGCGGTGCGCCGCCACATAGCCGCCCGGCCCGCCGCCGATGATGATCAGGTCGTGATGGTTGGACATTGGAGAAAAATGGCCTCACACCTCCAAGAGTGTCCTCGCCGGCTCTTCCACCAGCTCTCGCACGCGCAGCAGGAAGAGCACCGCCTCGCGGCCATCGACCAGGCGATGGTCGTAGGTCACGGCGACGTACATCATCGGCCGAATCACCACCTGCCCTTCGCGAGCGACCGGCCGCTCTTGGATGGCGTGCATTCCCAGGATGCCGCTTTGCGGAGGGTTGACGATGGGCGTCGAGAGCAGCGAGCCGTAAATGCCGCCGTTGGAAATCGTGAAGGTGCCCCCTTGCAGTTCTTCGAGCTTGATCTTGTTCTCCTTGGCCCGACGGCCAAAGTCCTCGATCGCCCGCTCGATGTCGGCGAAGCTCATCCGGTCGGCGCCGCGCAGCACCGGCACGACCAGCCCTTTGCCTCCGCCGACCGCGACGCCGATGTCGAAGCGGTTGTGGTAGACGATGTCCGTGCCGCGAATTTCGGCGTTGAGTTGCGGAACCTGTTTGAGCGCCTCGATCACCGCCTTGACGAAGAACGACATGAACCCCAACTTCACGCCGTGTTTTTGCTGGAACGTCTCGCGGTGCGAGGTCCGCAAGGCGATCACGGCCGAGAGATCGATCTCGTTGAATGTCGTCAAGAGCGCCGCCGTCTGCCGCGCCTCGACCAGTCGCTCGGCCATGCGGCGGCGCAAGGGGCTCATGGGCACGACCTGGCATTCATCGTCGCCGTCGCCATGGGCCGGTGGCGGCGCGGCCGGCGGGGCGCTGGCGGGCGGGGCCGCGGAGTCTTCGACCTTCCGGGCGACGTGCCGCTCGACGTCCTCCTTAAGCAGCCTTCCGCCCGCACCGCTGGGAGCCACGTCGGCCGAGGCGAGCCCGTGCTCGGCCAACGCCCGTGCCGCCGCCGGCATGACGAACGCCGCTGATGACGCGGAATCAACAGGGCCGGCCGACGCGGAATCAACAGGGGGCTGACGCCCCCCGTTCGCCGGGGCGGCGGCGGAATCAACAGGGGGCTGACGCCCCCCGCTCGCCGGGGCGGCGGCGGCGTCATCCAAATAGGCAATCACCTCGCCCACCGCGGCGGTCTCGCCCTTGTGCTTCAGCACCTTGGCAAGTCGACCGGCACAGGGCGCGATGATCTCGACGGTGGCCTTGTCCGATTCAATCTCGACCAGCGGCTGATCCTTCTCGGCGGAGTCGCCCTCGGCCTTGAGCCACTCGCCGATCTGCACTTCCGTAATCGATTCGCCGACGGTGGGTACTTTGAGTTCGATCGACATGGGGGGATGAGGGGGAGGGGGGGGTTATACTTCACGCGGTCGAGAATGAGTCATTCACGGTGGCTGGGGCAGAGCGTAAGCGATGCCCCGGTCGCTATCAAGCCGGGGCATCGCTTAGGCTCTGCCACCAGCCACCGCTTTCTCGTGGCAAAATGTCTCATTGTCGGCCGCGTGAAGTATACAAGTTACAGGGTACGTTTCGGATTTTGAAAACAGCGCCGACAACCGATCAATCTCCACCGCCAGATCCATTGCCTTCCGCGACACAATCAAGTCGCGATGCGAGCGTATTTCACTCATACATGCCTCCTCCTCGTACTGTCCCCTGTAACCTGTCCCCTGTAACCTAATTCTAGCTCCGAACCGAAGGCCTGTCTGAGCAAGGCTTGCTGCTCCAACCGATGGCTGCTGGCCGAACCGGTGGCCGGGCTGGCCGAGGCGGGGCGGTACACGCCGGCGAAAGGGAGCCGTTGGAATAGCTTCTCTCCAAACAAGACCCGCAGGTAACGCCACGCGCCCATGTTTTCCGGCTCCTCTTGCACCCAGAACGTCGGGGTGCCGTCGGGATACGCGGCCAGGGCCGATTCGAGCGACTCCAACGGCAATGGGTAAAGCTGCTCCACTCGGACGATCGCCACCCCATCGCGCCCCAGCCGTTCGCGCTCCTGCGATAGCTCGTAATAGAGTTTGCCGCTGGTCAGCAAGATCCGCTCGACGCGCGGGCCGGCTTCGTTGTCCCGGCGCGCGGGGGTCGGCACGTCCGGAATCACCTTTTGGAAGTGCCCGTCGGCGCATTCCTCCAGGCTCGAAACCGCCTGCGGGTGACGCAGCAGGCTCTTGGGCGTCATCACGATCAGCGGCTTCCGCCAGCAGCGTTTGACCTGTCTCCGCAACACATGAAAGTATTGGGCCGGCGTCGTGGGATTGACGACCTGGATGTTGTCGTCCGCCGCCAAGGCCAGAAAGCGCTCGAGCCGCGCGTGCGAATGCTCCGGACCCATCCCTTCGAAGCCGTGCGGCAACAACAGCACGATCCCGCTGAGACGCTGCCATTTGTCCTCCGCGGCGGCGATGAACTGGTCGACGATCACCTGCGCGGCGTTGATGAAATCGCCGAACTGCGCCTCCCAGAGCACCAGTCCGTCCGGGCAATCGAGACTGTAGCCGTACTCGAACCCCAAGACGCCGGCCTCCGACAAGGGACTATTGTAGATCTCGACGGGCGCCTGGTCGGCGTCGAGGTGAGCCAGCGGCATGTAGCCGCGGCCCGTCTCGTAGTCGTGCAGCACGGCGTGCCGCTGGCTGAATGTCCCCCGTTGGCTGTCCTGGCCCGAGAGACGGACGCGAATCCCCTCGCTGGCCGAGGTGGCGAACGCCAACGCCTCGGCCGCCGCCCAATCGAGCTTCTTCTCGCCGCGCGCCATCTCGCCGCGGGCGTCCAGGAAACGCTTGATCTTGGGGTGGGGATGGAAATCGTCCGGCAGCCGCGTCTGGGCCTGAAGCAGTGCTTGCAGCCGCGGACGGTCGGCGCCGGAGCGAAACTCCAACAGCGCCGGCAAGGAATCCGCATCGCCGTCGATTTGAAAGGCATGGCTGCTCGGCCCACCGTAAAAGCCGCTCCACACGCCGCCAAGCGCCTCGGGCTTGACGACGAATTGGGGATCTCGAGCGGCCGCCAACTCCGCCTCGAGTTGTTCGCGGCGCAATGCGATGATCTTGTCAGCCTCTTCGCGCGTCACTTCGCCCAAGCCGAGCAGGTGCTCGAGGTAGCCCTCGTGGACGCTCTTGCGTTGAGCGATCGCGCGGTACAGAAGCGGCTGCGTGAACGCCGGCTCGTCGCTTTCGTTGTGCCCGCGGCGGCGATAGCAAAGCATGTCGATCACCACGTCGCGCTGAAAGGCGCGGCGAAAGTCCATCGCCAGCCGCACCACCTGGGCCACCGCCTCCGGATCTTCGCCGTTGACGTGGAAAATCGGGATTTGCAGCATTTTCGCCAGGTCGGTGGCGTAGACGCTCGAGCTGGTTTCGAGCGAGGTCGCGGTAAAGCCGATCTGGTTGTCGACCACCACATGGATCGTGCCGCCGATGGCGTAGCCGTCCAATTGGCTCAACAGCAGCGTCTCCTGCACCACCCCCTCGCCGGCGAAGGCGGCGTCGCCGTGGATCAAGATCGCCATGCCTCGCCCGCGCCGGATGTCGCCGAAGCGGTCCTGCTTGGCCCGCACCCGGCCCAGCACCACCGGGTCGACGAATTCAAGGTGGCTGGGGTTGAAACACAGCGACAGATGCACCAGGTGCCCGTCATCCGTCGTCCAGTCGGTGCTGTAGCCAAGATGGTACTTGACGTCGCCTCGGCCCAAGTGCAATTCCGGATCGACGTCCTCGAATTCGCGGAAGATCGCGCGGGCCGACTTGCCCATCACGTTGGCCAGCACGTTGAGCCGCCCGCGGTGGGCCATGCCCAGCACGATCTCGTCGATGCCTTGCTCGCCCGCCTTTTCAATGGCCAGGTCCAAAAGCGGAACCAGGCTCTCGGCCCCTTCCAGCGAGAACGTCTTGGCGCCCGTGAATTTCTTCTGGATGAACTCTTCAAACACGAAGGCGTTGGTCAGCCGAGTGAGAATGCGCAATTGCTCGCGGCGAGACAGCGGCAAACGGTTCTGCGTGGCCTCCATCCGGTCTTGCAGCCAATGTCGCACGTTGGGGTTGTCGATGTGCATGAACTGCACGCCGATCGAGCGGCAATAGGTGTTCCGCAAGTGCTCGATGATGCCACGCAACGTGAGCGTCTCGACGCCTGGGATCGTGGCGCTCGAAAAGGGCCGTTCCATGTCGGCTTCGGTCAGCCGGTAGAACGACGGATTCAACTCCGGAGGCTCGGGGCCGCGCGGCATCGCCAGCGGATCGTTCCGGGCGACGATATGCCCACGCACCCGGTACTCTCGGATCAACTGATCGACGCGGTCTTGCAGCGACGCGACTTCGGCCATGGCCGCGGCGCCGGTCCCGTTCGCGCCGGCGCGCGGGCTCGGATTGAACAGGCTGGCGGCGCGAAACGACGGGCCGGGCCGCCAGGCCGACGACGTTCGACCGTTCTCGTTCGTTGAGAGGTCTTCGAAATAGCGCCGCCAATCGGGTTCGACCGACGCCGGATCGCGCAAGAAGTCGGCATAGAGCCCTTCGACGAAGGTGAGACTATGGCTGTCGGGCAACGGCAATGACATGAAAGCGGGAGGTTAGGGGTTGTAGCTGGCTTCGCAAGAAGTCAGGCCGTGGACGCGAGTTACGCCGGAATTCTTGCGAATTCTGCTACACGGTGAGTTTTTTCCTTGTTCCCACGCTCCGCCGCTCCGCGGCCCCGCCACAACCAAGCGCCGCCGCGCAGGGATCCATTCCAGGATACGCCGTATTCCAGGATACGCCGTGGCCACGATTTGCGATAGGACCGGCGGTTTGGGCGACTTAATCCGATCCCAAGATTTGCATGGATCGTAAGAGCCTATCCCAAAACTCGTGCAGATCGACGGCTCGCCATCGTGGGATGGCCTTCCCAGGCCGTCCGCGGCAAAAGACGGCCTATACCTCACGCGGCCAGGAATGGAACATTCACGCTGGCTGGGGCAGAGCCTAAGCGATGCCCCGGTCGCGTCGCTATTTTAGCCGGGGCATCGCTTACGCTCTGCCACCAGCCACCACCTAGGCGAATAATTCCTTGATCACACGGCCGCTGTTGGCGATCTTCATCGGGCGGTTGTTCTTGCTGGTGAAGGTCGTCTCCAGCGAAACGCCCAAGGCCTTGAGGACCGACGCCATGACGTCTTCGGAACTGTACGGCTCCGTGACGACCGCCGTGCCGTCGTCGTTGGTGGCGCCGATCGCCTGGCCCCCCTTCATACCGCCGCCGCCGACGACCACGCTCCAACTCCGCGCCCAGTGGTCGCGGCCCGTGGTGCCGTTGATGCGCGGCGTGCGGCTGAATTCACCCATCCAGATGATCGCCGTGTCTTCGAGCATGCCGCGCTGGGCGAGATCCTCGATCAACGCGCTCATGGGCGTGTCCAACTGCGGCAGCTTGTTCTGGAACGTGGTGAAGATGTTGGCGTGGGTGTCCCAGCCGCCGAAATCGACTTCGACGAAGGGAACGCCCTGCTCGACGAGCCGGCGCGCCATCAAGCAGCCGCGCGCGAAGCCGGTGTTGCCGCCCATACCCATCCCGCGCGCCGGGTTGCCGCCGATGATGCCGTACCGCTCGAGCACTTCCTTGGGCTCCTTGTCGGTCTTGAAGGCGGCCATCTGCTTGCTGGTCATCAACGACAACGTCTTGTTGAGGATCTTGGCGTGGTCCTTGGGCGCCTCGCCGCGGCCCTGGTCGGCGAAACTCCTTTCGATCGAGGCCAAAGTCAACATCCGTTGCTCGAGCCGCGCCTGCTCCAGGTCCATCTTCAGGTTGCGGACGTCGCCGTTGGAATCGACCACGAACGGCGCGTAGGTCATGCCCAAAAAGCCGGGCCCAACGCTGCCGCCGCCGACCGACACGAAGGGTGGAATCTCCAGGTCGGGCACCTGGTCGGCCAACTCGTGGGCCACCACCGCGCCGTAGCTGGGGTGTTCCACGGTCGTGCTGGGCACATAGCCCGTGTGCATGTAGTACCGGCCGCGGTTGTGGTCGGCCTCACGCGTGCTCATCGAACGGACGATCGCCATGTGCTTCATCTGCTGGGCCATCATCGGCATGTGCTCGCAGATTTGCGCCTCGCCCGTGGTGGCGATGGGCGTGAACGGCCCGCCGGTGTTCGCGCCGGGCTTGAGATCCCAAATGTCCATCGTGCTGGGACCACCGCCCATCCACAGCAAGATGCAGGCCTTGTGCTTCTTCCGCAACTCGTCGGAACTCGCGGCCAAGGCGTTGGTGAAGTTGATCGCCGGCAGCGCCAGCGCCGAGGCGCCGGCCACATGCTGCATGAAATGCCGACGGCTCATGCCGGCGGGAATGGCTCGGGAACGAAACATGGCAGGGTCTCCAGGAGAGGGTCGTAAGTGGTTAGTGGTTCAAGATAAACTCGTTGCTGTTCAATAGCGCCCACCAAACGTCTTCCAGCACCGTGACGGCGTTGCCGTCGCGGGTGGTGAGCAATCCGTTGGCCAACTGCGACTCGGCCCGCGAGGGCTTGCGTCCCAGGGCGGCCAGGTAGAGGTGGTTGATCGGGGCAGCCCGCCCGGCGACGCGCGCAGCCCGCTCGGCCACTTTCGACAGAAAGCCGCCCGCCTCGACGCTGGTCGCACGGCGCGTCAACTCGCCATTCATCATCATCAGGGCCTGCGTAATCGTGCCGTCGAACGTCGTCGTCTCACCGTTGTCGTCGGTGCCGAAGACGATCGTGAACTGCCGCGCCCACGCGTCCTTCGTGCGTTGCTGTTGCTCATAGTTGTCGTGGACACGGTTGGATTGCGAACCGTTGCCTTGCGAACCGTTGCCTTGCGAACCGTTGCCTTGCCCGCGGTGGGCCTCGGTGGCCACCAGCAGCGAATCGTACAGTTGCTCGGCCGTCATCTGCCGCAGGTAAAAATGGCTGAACAACGGCGATACTCCCAGCGTCGGGTCGTCGGCCTGGTTGCCAAGCTTGGGCCCGAACTTGCTCGACAAGGAATACGCCTCGCTCAATATAACCCATCGGATCAACCGTTTCAAATCGTGCCCTTGCACGGCGAACTCGCGCCCCAGCTTTTCGAGCAGTTCCGGGTGCGAGGGGGGATTATGCGTACCCAGGTCGTCGATGGGCTTGGTGAAGCCGTAACCGAAGAAATGCCCCCACAGGCGGTTGACGAGCGCCTGGCCCAGGTAGTCGGAGCGGACCACCAACCGGGACAGTTCGTCGCGGCGGTGTACGACGCGGACGAGGCCGTTGGGGTCGATCGGAATGCCATCGACGAACACCGGGTACGCGACCCGCATCTCGCCGTTGCGCTGCTCGTAGTAAATCTCAGCCTCAGCCGGATCGGATGCCGCCGGATCGGATGCCGCCGGATCGGACGCCGCCGGATTGGACAGGGCCCCTTCGCCCGCGAAATCCTCGTCGACCAGCCGCGCCGGCCGCACGGCGCCGTTCTTCGGGCTCAGCGGCGCGAGAACCGCCTTCGTCTGGCGGAAGAAGGCGTTCAGTTCCCAAAAGCGGTTTTGCTTCCATTCGTTGAACGGATGGTTGTGGCACTGCGTGCATTGGATCTGCAAGCCGAGGAAAATTTGGGCCGTCTTGGCGGTGGCCGTGGCCGCGTTCTCTTGCAGGTTGTCGAGCACGAAGTTCACGGCCCCGTTGTAGTCGTCCTCGCCCGGCGTATTGGAACCCTGGGCGCTAATCAACTCCAGCGCAAGCTGATCGTAGGGCTTGTTTTTCAAGAAGGATCGCCGGAGGTACTGTTGCAAGCCTTCGCGGTTTACCGGGCTTCCCGGCGCCATGCCGCCGCTACGACCGATGAGCAGGTTGGTCCAGATGGTCGTCCAATGCCGGGCATAAGCCTCGGCGTATTCGTCGTCGTTGAGGAGCCGATCGACGAGCCTGGTTCGCCCGGCACGCCGGTCGAGCCCAGCATGCCTGTGATCGACCAGAAACGACTCCAACTCCTCGATGGTCGGAATCCGTCCGATCACGTCGAGAAACACGCGCCGGCACCATTCGGCGTCGGTCGCGACGGGCGAGGGGCGCACGCCCGCCTCGCGCCAGCGCTCGCGGATCGCCCCGTCGATCGTGGCGACCACCGCCCGATCGGTCACCGCGGACAGAATGACTTGCGCCGCCACGTCGGCCACGGCGCTGTCTTGTCGTATGCCGTCTTTTGGTAAGCCGTCTTGATCGGATCTGGGTCCAGTTAAGCCGGTTTCCGGCGGGCGCGCGTCGGGTAGGCGCGGCTCCGTGCGAGAATCGCTGGCCCCGTACTCAACCAGCCGCGTGTCGGGCCGCGTGTCGGGCTTGGCTCGCGTATCGGGCGTGGGGGCGGGCGACGATTCTTCGTCGGGCTCCTGCGCCGATGAAGAGCCTATCCCAAAACCGCCTTGTGGTGCGGGCGTCCCGCCTGCCTGGCGGTTTTGGGATAGGCTCGAAGTGGCGGCGCCGGAAGACCCATCCGTGGGAGCCGTTCGATCGGGAATCGTGTCAGCCGATGCGTCGGCCACCCACTCGGTTTGGGGCTGACCCGCGGTTTGCGGCCGACCCGACTTGCCGGGGCCAACACTCCGGATCGTCCAATAGCCGGCCGCCAGCACCATGACCGTCGCCGCCAGCGACAACCAGTGCCGATGCAAGCCGCGCATGCACGCCGCCTGCAGCGTGCCACTCTGCTGCGCGCCACTCTGCTGCGTGCCACTCTGTAGCGTGCCACCCTGCTGCGTGCCACCCTGCTGCGTGCCACTCTGTAGCGTGCCACTCTGCGGGGCGCCACCGCTCACCACCAAAGGCCGAGAGGTCGTTCTCGTCGCCAGCGCTTGCGCGATCCGCTCCGAGAGATCGGGCGGCTGTTGGCCCCCGAGGGCCTCTTCCAGCAGCACATCGAGCAGGAGATCATCGTGATCGCCACGACCGCCGGCGGAGGGGGTGGTCATTTCATGCTCCTTTCAATGCAAGTGCGCAGTTGCTGCTTGGCCCGTTGCATCAAGTTTTTGGCGCCGTCTTCGCTCATGCCGAGCTTGGCGGCGATCTCGACACGCGGCAAACGATCGCGAAAACGCAGGTCAAGCGCCTGCCTGGCGCGCTCGGTGAGGGTCTGCAAGCAATGTTGCAAGGTCTGAAGCAATTCCGCCCCGTCGTCCTGATGCTGGCCGGCATCGCCGCCCGTCCCGGAATACCGGCCGCCCGTCCCGGAATACCGGCCGCCCCTCCCGGAATGCCAACGCACCCAGGTGGCCTCGAGCTCATCGAGATTGGCCGTGGAGATGTCAGTGGCGGTTACGGTGCGGCTCGCGCGGCGCCGGCTGTCGACGAACAAGTTCCGGGCGACTTGCCGCAGATAGGCGGAGGTCGCCGTTCGGTTGTAGTCTTGAAAAGGCTTCTGTAACACGGCCAGGAATGTTTCTTGTGTGAGATCGTCGGCTTCGGCCGGGTCGCAGCCCAGAACTCTCAGGAACCGCCAGACACCCGCCTGATGTTCCTTGACGAGTCGGGCCACGTCGAACCCAGTGGACGCCGCTTCGCTTGCCATCGAACTCTTAAGCGCTGGAAGGGAGGAAATGTACTCAAAGAAAATGTCAAAAACGGGGCGACAAGTCGATTCACGGTGGCTGTAGCGGAATTCGCAAGAATTCTGGCGTAACTCGGCTGTAGCGGAATTCGCAAGAATTCTGGCGTAACTCGGCTGTAGCGGAATTCGCAAGAATTCTGGCGTAACTCGGCTGTAGCGGAATTCGCAAGAATT
>DATKSN010000118.1:0-5032 GCA_035531595.1 Pirellulales bacterium
CGGCCAGCCGGCAGGCCATGCGCATCACGCCCGTCGTCGGCAACTCCTTGTGGGGGCGCAGCAACACGCGCTGCCCTTCGGCAAGCTGCAACGCCACATCCGTCAACAGCCCCGCATCGCCGTCATGCACGGCGCGCGCCAGGTTCTCGTCGATCTGCGGCCCGAAGGCCGGGTCGAGTGTCGGCGCGGGGGCCGGTGGCAAAGCGCGCGACGACCCAGTGAGGAACGCCCCGCTGACTTGTTGGGGTATGTCGGCTTGCTGGTTTTCCTCGTCAGGCGTCAACGATCCGCATTGCGCCACGGATCGACTTTCGGCAATCCAGACAAGCAGCGCCGCAAGGCAGGAGGCGGCAAACAAAAAGGTGAAGCGATGCTTCTTCATTGGTGGTCCTCGCGGAAAATAAAGGGAACTTGAAACACGGAACTGCTGCGACCAACCGGTGCGGTCGTCGCCCCATCGGCGGATCGCTTGCTATGGTAAATCCGGCGGCGGACAGCCGAGGTCGACGGTCGAGCCGTCTTTATCGGTGGCTTTGCCAGGGGTGAAATTGGCGCCGTCGTCACCGGGATCGGGAAACACGCATCCCTGAAAGAGTATCTGGCGTCAAGGGCCTCCTGGCGATCTTTTTGCGCGCGGTCTCCTCGCTCGAGATATTGCGTCTCGTTAAAATGAAGTTGGACTGGGCGGAGGATAGGGCAACGGTGGCAACCGACCTGAGCGCCGACCCAGTGGCCGAGACGAAGGGCGCGCGGCATTCAGCCGCGCGTCTTTCTTCCCGACCCGTGCCCTTCGGATCGGCACCAAAGCGATAAATCCAACGTGCCATGCGTAGGCGTTCTGCGTCTTCTGTCCCGATGGGCTAAGTGATTGCTGCTGCCTCACGGTTCGTTCTACGGGTCCGATCGCATTCGTTCTTTTCTCTGCGAATGCACCCCAACACATCCCTTCGTGATCACGTCCGCCCAGCGAGCGGTCGCTCTGCCGGCCTGGCGGCCGGCGGACACGGAAGTTTTCTTGCGACCGTCCCACCATGATGCGTCGTTCCAATCAGTGTAACGCCCGCAGCGACGGCTTACGCCGCCGAGGGGTCGATGGGTGTCTTCGAACTGACGCATCAGGTGGGGGTCCGCCGCCCAAACGGCGAAGGACCGATGCAACGCTCCACATTCAGCCCAAGGGGCCGTCGTTCATGAGTTTTTCCTCTGGTATATATTTGATTTTCAGTCCCCACCTACGCGGCGCCCACAGACGACGGCGCGGGCCGTGCCGACGCCGCCTTGCGACGTGCGGGGTCGCCGGGCAGGTAGGGCTGCTTGTGCTTCAGCATCTGCCAGAGGATCGTCGCCATCCGACGCATCACGGCCACCCGCGCGATCCTGGCCCCGCGGCGATGCTTGATCCGCTTGTACCATTCACGCAGCCACGGGTCGCGGCGCAGCAACTGAGTACTCAGTTGGCCCAGCAGGAAACGCGCGATCCGACTGCCTTGCTTGCTGATCGATCCCAGCCGTTGCGTCGCTTCGCCCGAGTTCCGGCAGGTCGGCGTCAGGCCCCAATAGTTGGCCAGACTCCGCGGCCGCGGGAACCGATCTATGGGCCCGATACTGGCGCCCAACGCCAACGCAGCGTAGCCCGGCACCCCACCGTACAGGGTGGCGATGATCATCGCGTTGCCGTTCCGCTGCGCACGCTCGCGGATCCGCACCTCGACCTGCGCCAGCTCGCGATCCACCAATTCCCACTGCTCCAGGAGTTGCTCGACTTCGAAGCGGTCCAGCTCCCCGACCGAGAGTCCCTTCAGCCAGGCCCGCGCCGCTTTGGTGCGGAACCCCTTGGTCGGACATTCCCGCAGCCGGTTGTGCTTGTGCAACACGTGCTTGACACGGTTGATCTGTCGAGTCCGGCTGTCGGTGAGCCGCTTGCGCAGCGCCGTGAGTTGCCGGTTTTCCTGGTCCTCGGCCGAGGGGATGAAGACGCGCCGCAGACCTTGCACGGGCTGACCGGCCAACAGCCGGCCGCGGTTGATCCACAGCAACTCGCTCAACCGGCTCGCGTCGCGACGGTCCGTCTTCTTGCGATTGCGCTCGTCGGCTTGAATCAGCACGACGTCGCGGCAGCCGTACTCCGGCAGCAACTTCAACAGCCAGTCGTTGAAACCGCAGACCTCCACGATGGCCACATAGCCGCCGTCGGCGGCGCACCGGTCGCGAACCTGCGACAGGAATTCGCGCACGCGCTCCCATTCAGTGCTCACCTGTCGTCCGATCACGGCCGTTCCTTCCTCGTTACGAAGATTTACGGTCAACTGCTTGCTGTGTTGGTCGATTCCAAGATAAAACATGTTACGGTCCTCCTGGGCTACAAACTTTGGCGAGCCGCACATCGGCTACGCCGTACAATTAGTTTGATCCAGGAGGACCACTCTTTCATGGAATCAGTCGGGCTTGCTCTTGAAGTAAATCACGTACTGGTAGCCGCCTGCCGGGAACCTGCACGTCTTGTAGTAGTAGCTTTTTGCGTCGTTGTACGACCACGTGTCGTCGTAGCTCACCGCTCCAGCCCTGCCATCGCTACCGCCGTCGCCGCCGCCTGATTGAACGACTCCAGAAAATCGTCCACTCCAATTGCCGCTGCGGCCGTCGGCCTGCCACGAGCCTGAGAAGATCGGCGTGAACGAATTACCGGCCAGGAAGAAGATAAAGGTGCCATCGCTGCCGCCGAACGACCAATTGCCTTTGATCGTCGCTCCGCCGGTGAGATTGAACTTGTACTTCACCTCCGATAACTGGCCGCTGCCGTCGGCGGTGTCGTAATGTCCCTCGGCTCCGTCGAGAACAAGCGTTGCCTTAACCTGCCCGCCGCCCAAAGCCTCGTACTCGGTCTTCCATTCCGAGTGCCTTATGTCGTCGTCGGTTAAGCCGTATGCGGCGCTGTTTTGACCGAATGCGACATAAAGGGCCAACAGACTGACGAGTGCCGGTGCAGGCCGAAAGCGGTGCTGGCGGCGGAATCGGTTAGTCAGCCGCCCGTCGTTTGTGCGGCTGCCGGTCGGCGACGCCAAAAAGGCAAAGGCTTCGCCAGGATAACTCGCTCGATAAGTCCTGGTTTGCTGAGACATTTGAGGGCTCCTTGCGGGGTTGGGTTATGAAAGTTGTAGGCTGGCTCCTTCGGGCCAACATTAAAAACTGGCGCAACGCTCAGTGGCAGGCCATAGCCGACATGTCCATGTAGCAGCGGCTGGCGGCGTTGAGCTTGTCGGCGAGACGCTTGGCCTGGGCTGAGGCGGTGCCGGCGCGCGCGAGCAGGTTCAAGACTTGGGCCGAGCGAGGCAGCAAGGCGCCGCGCGAGCGGGTGGCGTGCAGGAGCGCGGCGCAGGTGCGGCGGGCTTGCAGTTCGTCGTCCGCGGCGGGCGAGGGATCGGCCTCGCCGGCCAGGCAGTCCTTTTGGGCTTGGCTCAAGAGCGGCAATTCGGGCACGGCGTCGGCCAGCGCCTTGAGCAACGGCGCGTCGTCCGCCAGCCGGGCGGCACGGATGTCTTGCAAGCAGGCGCGGTACAGGGCGAACGTCTCGGCCGGCATGTCGAGCACCGAGGCCAACAAGGCCGGCTGAGGCGAGCGGGCGTCGCTGGCCGTCTTTTGCGCTGCGCGAATTTCGTCGCCGAGTTGCTTGTCGCCGCAGGTCTGGGCGGCCTTGGCCAGGCGATCAAGCGACGGTTTGTCGCCGCGGTCGGCGGCCAGGCGGCAGGCCATCCGCATCACGCCCGTCGTCGGCAACTCCTTGTGCGGACGCAGCAACACCCGCTGCCCTTCGGCGAGTTGGAGCGCCGTGTCGGCCAAAAGCGACGAGTCGCCGTCGTGGACCGCCCGCGCCAGGTTCTCGTCGATCTGCGGCCCGAAGGCCGGGTCGAGTGCCTGCGCGGGGGCCGGTGGTAAAGCGCGCGACGACCCAGTGAGGAACGCCCCGCTGACTTGTTGAGGGATGTCGGCTTGCTGGTTCTCGTCGTCGGGCGTCGAAGATCCGCATTGCGCCACGGATCGACTTGCGGCGATCCAGACAAGCAGCGCCGCAAGGCAGGCGGCGGCAAACAAAAACGCGAAGGGATGTTTCTTCATGGTTGGTTCTCCGTGGAAAGGTGAGCATGGACTACGGCATTTTTTCTCGGTGCGAGAACCCAAGGGTTGCACTCTGGTTGTTCTACACATCTCGGAGGAAGACACAGTTGTTCGCCCCCTGGCCGGCTTGCCCGGCCGGAGCGATAGTTTGGCGGGCTAAACAGCGCCAGCGAACCGTTGTCGTTCGCCACTACCCTGTGTCCGCCGCCAGGCCGCCGCCGGCGGCCTGGCGGCGGACACAGGGTAGACGGCAGACATAGTGGTGGCCCCTGCGTCTCTTAGCCTCCCAAACTCCTTCACCGGCCAGGCAAGCTGGCCGGGGTCGTGGCCGCCCCGAGCACTTGTGTAGAACAACGAGCGTTGCATCCTGGGGTATCGAATGACGCACCTTCGGTGCTATCACTCCCATGCGTCGTCCTCCTGAAAAATAAGTGACTGATCTGAAAAACACATAAAACTACCTCGGCGCCCCCGTGCGATCGTCGCCGCTGACGGTGTAGACGGCCCAAAAATAGGGGTGAATCCAGGGTTCGACTTCTTTCGATCGGCGCAATTCGGCGAGCATCGCGCGCTGGGAGCGGGCCAGGGCGCGCGGGGCGGCGACGCTGCGGGCAAGCTCGCTGAAGAAGCGCCGCGTCAAGAGCGGCCCCGTGTCGTCGTAGACGTCCCATAAGCCGGCCAGCACCGTTTGCGCCCCCGAGTGCAGCAAGGCGCGCTGCAGGCCAAACAAGTCGTCGCCGGGCAAAGGCGCGCGGTCGGCCAGGCCCGAAAAACAGGCGCTGAGAGGCTATCCGAAAACTATTTCGTCATTTTTCCGGGGGAATTTAGGCCGCGACCGCATAGTGGAACTCTGGTCGCGATACCGGTGCAAGCCTGCGCAGCATTAGACTCACGTTGCTGATTTGAATCATTGCTGCGC
>DATKSN010000119.1:0-7112 GCA_035531595.1 Pirellulales bacterium
CGCAATTACGAGTACCCCGATCCCGAATGCCCGGTCAACGTGATTCATGGCAAGCCGCTGGCCGGCGCCGCCCCGACGGCCGTGCTCCTGAACCGCGCCCCGATGGGACAGTCGGTGGCGATCGTGCTGGCGCGCTAGCCCGGATGATTCAGGGTCCAGCACGAACTCGCGGCGCAAGCTCGCGGGATCCCCCGGGCGGCCCACGAATCGGTAGGGGTCATTTTCCTGAAAAAAGCACGCTCGTTGCGCAGCAACGAACGTGCAAAAAAGACGCGCGGACAAGGCGAAAAATCCGACGTTTTGCCGCCAAGGCGGACGGCTCGGCGTCCGACCGCCTGATTACGCCTAAGACTTCCTCCCGCCGTGTGCGCCGGCGAAGCGACGGACGTCGATCCTGACGGCGGTGAAAGTCGGATTTTTTGCCGCGGACGCGGACGCCCCGGTGTCGCGTGGCATTCCGCCGCCGAAACGGCGGAGGTTTTTCGCTTTCGTGCCGATCCCGAAGATGTTTTGTGATGAATCGCAACCGCGCAAATCAGGAAGTCGATGGGCGATCCGGAGACGCCGGCCGCGCGACACTGATTGCATGCGCTGGCCGACCGCGTCGCGCACGATCAGTTCCCGCAATTCAAACCTCTCCGCGTGCGGAATAGCATTGACGCGGGCCTTTGCTTATAATCGCTCCCATGAACGCCGACCGCAATTTACTTTTCGGGATCCTCGCCTTCCAGCTCAGTTTCATCGACCGGCGCGCATTGCTCGCCGCTTTCGATCAATGGACGGCCGACAAGAACAAGCCGTTGGGCGAGATCCTCGTCGAATTGGGCGACCTCGACGTGTCGCGACGGCAACTGCTCGACGCCCTGGTGGCCGAGCACATCAAACTGCACGGCGGCGACGCCGAAAAGAGCCTGGCGGCCGTCAGCTCGCTGGGCTCGATCCGAAAAGACCTGGAACAGATCGCCGACCCGGACCTACGTGCTTCGCTGGCCGGCGCGGCAGCGCGGCCGCCCGACGAGGGCGCGCCGGTCGATCCCTATGCCACGATTCCGCCGTCGGCCGGCACGCGGACGTCGTCGGGAATGCGGTTCACGATTCTCCGCGCCCATGCCAAGGGTGGCCTGGGCCAGGTTTCGGTGGCCCTCGATGAGGAATTGAACCGCGAGGTGGCATTCAAGGAAATCCAGGACAAGTACGCCGACGACGCCGTGAGCCGGTCGCGCTTTCTGCTTGAAGCCGAGGTCACCGGCGGATTGGAACATCCAGGCATCGTTCCGGTGTACGGGCTGGGCCAGTACGGCGACGGCCGGCCGTTCTACGCCATGCGCTTCATTCGCGGCGACAGCCTGCAAGCCGCGATCAAGCGGTTCCACGACGCGCAGGCGAGCGGGGGGCGTAAGCCCCCTGTTACCATGGCGAGCGGGGGGCGTAAGCCCCCTGTTTCCCTGATCGGCGAACGCGCGGTTCAATTCCGCAAGTTGCTCGGTCGCTTCATCGACGTCTGCAACGCCATGGAATACGCGCATAGCCGTGGCGTGCTGCACCGCGACCTGAAGCCCGGCAATATCATGCTCGGCAAGTACGGCGAGACCTTGGTGGTCGATTGGGGCCTTGCCAAGTCCTTGGGTCACAGCGACTCCCAGCCCGAGAGCGACGAACCAAGGTTGCGGCCGTCGTCGGGCGGCGATCACGGCCACACCCAGATGGGGTCGGCCATCGGCACACCGCAATACATGAGCCCGGAGCAAGCGACGGGACGGCTCGACCAGTTGGGGCCGGCCACCGACGTGTACAGACTGGGCGCCACGCTCTATTGTCTTTTGACCGGCCGCGCGCCGTTCCTCAATGCGGACCTTGGGAACACGTTGGAGCAGGTCTCGAAAGGCGAATTCCCGCCGCCCCGGACGATCAAGAAGGACGTGCCGCCGGCCTTGCAGGCGATTTGCCTCAAGGCCATGGCGCTGAAACCGACCGACCGCTACGCCTCGGCGCGGGCCTTGGCCGACGACATCGAGCGCTGGATCGCCGACGAGCCGATCTTGGTGTACCGCGAACCGTTGCGTCGCAGGGTGCGCCGCTGGGTACGGAACCACAAGGGCACCGCCGGCGCCGCGGCGGCGGCCGCCCTCGTTTTGATCGTGGGAGGTTTCGTCGCGTCAACGACGGCGCGGCGCGCCAACCAACGCACGCAGAACATCACGCGTGCCGAAGGCCTGGTCGAGTCGCTGGGTAAAGCCGATACCCAACAAGTGCCGGAGGTACTGAAGCAACTCGGCCCGTACGAGGAATGGGCGAAACCATTACTTGAGCGGAAGGTGGCCCAGGCGAAGGAGGGCTCGACCGAGAAGCTGCACCTGTCGCTGGCCCTGGTCGAAGGTGACGTCGAAAGCGACGTCGAAAGCGACGGGGGCACGGTCGAAAACCACGTCGAATACCTCTATGAGCAACTACTGGGCGCCGAGCCCGCGAGGTTCGCGGTCATTCGCGACGCGCTGGCCAATCACTCGCCTCGAATCAGCGATCGTTTATGGACCGTGCTTACCGGCCGTGAGAGCGATCCAAACCAACAGCGGCTGCGGGCGGCGGGGGCGCTGGCCAAGTACGACCCGGCCAATGCCCGCTGGACTGAGGTCGCGCCGGAGGTTGCCAACCAATTGGTGTCGGTCAACCCCGTGTTCGTCGGCCAGTGGCAGGAAGCCCTGCGGCCGGTGGCCGAAAAGCTGCTGCGCCCCTTGGCCAGAATCTTCATCAACCCAGAACAAGGCGAGCTGCCGCGCACGTTGGCCACTTCGCTGTTGGCCGATTACGCGAAAGGCGATCCCGACACGCTGACCAACCTGCTCATCGACGCCGACTCGAAGGCCTTTGGCACTGTGTTTCCCGTGCTCCAACCGCACGGGGCGGCGGCGGTTGAAAAACTGCAGGCGGTCCTTGATCGTAAGGTGGCGCCGACCTGGAACGATCAGCCGCTCGACCGTAGTCATCACGCTCCGCGTGATGGAAGCATCACGCGGAGCGTGATGTCTACGGTGGAGGCGGCCCACGGGATGGTCGACGAGCGATTCGCGTTCTGCCAGGATCTCGCCTGGGAGGAATTCCGGCAACTTGCGGAAAGCCTGCGCCCGAGCGGCTACCGGCCCATGCGGGTGCGGCCCTGGGGCACTGACGACAAGCCCCTGGTGGCCGCCGTCTGGGCGCGTGACGGCAAGCGCTGGGAACTCGAAACGGACCTCGGTCAGGACCAGTTGCCCAAGCCCGACGCGCCCGCCGAGAAAGACGGCCTCGTGCCGGCCGACCTGGCGGTTTTGCCTTCCGTCGACCCGGCGGTCGAGCCGCCCGGTGTCTCCGGCGGCGGGCGGCGCTTTGTGCTGTTGTGGGGCGAGCCGGCGGCGGCCGATGAAGAGCGCCGGCTGGTCGTGGGCGCCGGCGAGCAGGAACTGTTGGCTTCCCAGGCCGCGATGGTCAAACAGGGCTTCGCCGCCCAGAGCGCCGTCGGTGTCTGGACCGACGCGGCGGGCCAGCGGCGTTATCTTGGCATCTGGTCGAACCAAGGCGCGCCCTCGGAGCTGCGCCTCGCCTACGGCGGCTTCGAACTGGTCGACCAGCCGCAATGGGATGTGGCCGTCGCGCCGGCCGCCAGGCTGGCCGATCCGCTCGATGCGCGCCGCCGGCAACTGGCCGACATCGCCAAGCTCCCGCCGGCTCAATGGGACCAACCGCAAGTGCGCTTGACTCGGGCCACGGCCCAGTACCATGTGGGCCAATGGGAAGCCGCCCTGGCCGATTTGGATTTTCTGATCGAGAAAAAGGTCGCGTCGCCCGAGCTGCTTCAGTACCGGGCCTGGACGCTGGCGCGGCTGGGCAAGGCCGAGGAAGCTCGCGCCGAGTTGGCGAAGTACCTGGAACAGGCGAAGGATCCTTCAACGCGGGCCTACGTTCAGGTCGTCTTGGCGGCCTGGCTGGGCGAGCACGACCAGGCGGCGGAACTGTTGGATGCCGCGGCGAAGGCGGCCGCGGCGAACGCCGATGGGCTCTACAACGCCGCCTGCGCCGCCGCGATGGCCTCACAGGCGTGTGCGGCGTCCGACGCCCCGCGCGCCGCCGCCTTGCTGGGGCGTGCGATCGAGCTCGTCGAAGCGGCCGTCGCCCAAGGCTACAAGAATACCGTCCAACTCCGCACCGATGTGGACCTGGCGGGCTTGCATGGCGATCCGCAGTTCTTGGCGCTCGTCGATCGGCTCGAGCCTCCGGCCCGCTACGCGGCGATCTGGCGCGCGGATATCGAGTTCGAGTCGCGACTACTCGGGCCGTCGTCGCTGGAGTCGCAATTGGAACAAGCGCGCGAGTTGGCGGCCCAGGGGTATCGCCCGGTTGCGATCGCCGCGTTCGATGAGCGATCCGTAGCCGGACTCGCAAGAGTTCGGGGCGTTGCGAATCCCACTACGGTCGGAATTCTCACGAATTCCGCTACAGTAGCCGGACTCGCAAGAGTTCGGGACGCGCAGGCCACGCCAGACGCCGGAATTCTTGCGAATCCCGCTACGGCCGAAATTCTTGCGAATCCCGCTACTCCCCAATCCGAAATCCGCAATCCGCAATCCGCAATCCTCACGGCCTCCGTCTGGCAGCGTCCGCTCGTCCCCGACGCGGCCAAAGAGGAACTGGCCCTGCGGCAGGCCACGGCGGCAGCCGCTCTGCTGCGGATGGGCGAGAGCGAACGCGTCTGGCCATTGCTCGAACACCAGCCCGATCCGCGGCTAAGGAGCTACCTGCTCGATCGCTTGGCGCCCTACGGCGCGGACCCGGCGACGGTGCTCGCGCAATTGCAAACGGAACCCGACGTGTCGCGGCGGCGGGCGCTGATCCTGGCGATCGGCCAATTTGCCCGCGCCACGTTGCTCTCGGCCGAGCAGCATTCGACGGCGGCGACAGCGCTGGCCAACTGGTACGCGGACGATCCGGACGCGGGCATTCACGCCGCGGCGGAGTGGTCGCTGCGGCAGTTGGGCGCCCAAGCGGAGATAGCCCAGGTGCGCCAGGCGCACGCGACCGGAAGCGTCGTGGGCGAGCGGCAGTGGTATCTCACCAAAGAGGGTGGCCAGACGCTGGTGATCATGCGGCCCGAAGGCGATTTCTTGATGGGTTCGCCGACGGCGGAGGCCGAGCGTTTCCGGGGTCCGACAGGGAAGAACGAGATTCGCCATCGGCGGCGGATCGGGCGGACCTATGCGATCGGCGCGCACGAGGTTACGGTCGAGCAGTTCCAGCGGTTTCGCGCGGACCATGAATTTGACCGGACGAAGGCTCGTGAGCCGGACGCGCCGGCGAACATGGTGAGCTGGTACGACGCGGCGGCGTTCTGCAACTGGCTTTCCGAGCGGGAAGAAATCGCGCGCGACCAGTGGTGTTACGATCCGGACCAGAAGTTCGCCGAAGGGATGGCGTTGTATCCCGATTATCTCCAGCGCGCGGGCTACCGACTGCCGAGCGAAGCCGAGTGGGAATACGCTTGCCGCGCCGGTGCGATGACGGCCCGATACTTCGGTGAAACGGACCGGCTCCTGGGCCAGTACGCGTGGTTTACGAAAAACTCGCTGGATCGATGGATGCTGCCGGTAGGAAGTCTGAAGCCCAATGATTTTGGGCTGTTCGATGCCAACGGGAATGCGCTCGAGTGGTGCCAGGACGTGGCGCTGTTGTATTTGAAGGACCGCGCGTGGATGGAGGATAAAGAGCAAATGGGCAATGTCAGCAATTCGCAAAGCCGCGTGTTGCGTGGCGGGGCGTTCTTCCTCGGCGCGACCCACGTGCGTTCGGCGCTCCCCGGCTACTTCCAGCCGGTGTACCGTAACAACTTCACCGGTTTTCGCGTGGCGAGGACTTACCCCTGAGCCGCTTTTCCCCTTTACCCCTTACCAGCCGCGCAGCGGCAAGAATTTATTATTGAAATCCTTGGCTGCCATTTTGGCAGTCCGTTATTCGTTCCCACGCTGCAGCGTGGGAAATGGCGTCGGCCGCGATTTACCCTTTCCCATGCGGAGCGTGGGAACAAGAAACACAACGTCAGTTGGGGTTCCGCCGAAGTGGGCTACATCGGGCTACATCAGGAATTCCGCTATGCCAAAGGACGACGAATTGATTGTGATCACCAAGACCTACGACTTCATCCTTTGGTCGTGCAATCACACGGCTCGCTTCCCGCGAAACCACCGTTTCGTGTTGGGCGAGCGCATCGAGCGGCTGCTGTACGAGTTGCCGGACGGCGAACCGCGAGAGGAACCAGCCGTCGTTCCGCAACAACAACCTGGGCTTCCGGCTTGCCGCGGCTCCGCTTGGACGAGTGGACCGTTGACTGAACGGAACCGACCGCTTGCCTGTTCCGCGCGCCGTGGCACCTGGACTCGCAAGAGTTCAGGCCGTCGGCGTGGGCGCCGCGACACCGCCCCTTCGGGGCGGACGACATTCTTCGCGGGAGATTCCTGGGGCTGGCGCCCCAGGCTGTACGCCCGCGCCCCTGCGGGGCGGAAAGCCCGCGCTTAAGCGGCGATGGCATCAAGCCTGGGGCGCCAGCCCCAGGACGCTTTTTTTACGGTTTTCCGCCCCGAAGGGGCGGCGCGAACCGGCCATCATGTTGAACCTCCCTGAACCGAACAGCCGATCGCGCGGGCGGATTATGAAGGGAAGAAACTGGCGGGAAGAAAAGTATGGCTCAAGACCGAATTTTCAACACCCTCGTTCGGCACCACTCGTCTTCATGCGCGGACTCACCACACGGAGGGGTCACGGCTGCCATGCACTACTGTGAGCACCTCGACACGATCGACGTGGACTCGGTAGTAAACGATATAGGTGAACTGCCGAAGCCGCGCGGCCCGCACGTTCCGCCACACGGTGCCGTATATCTCCGGCATCGCACCGATCCGGGCGAGTACCAAGTTCAGTTGGTTCAAGAAGGCCTGGCCCAGGCCAGCCCTGTCGCGCTTCAAGGTGGTCCCTCGCCACTTCCGTGTCCCGGCTGGCTTCCGGTCGCAAGACGACCGGCAAACTCATGGCTTCCTCGACAGACGGGCCAACACATCCTCCCAGGGCTCGGCCGCGCCCGGGTCGGCGTC
>DATKSN010000120.1:0-102278 GCA_035531595.1 Pirellulales bacterium
TCAAACTGCAAATTTGCGGTTTGAAAACGGCTCGGCCCTGGCAGGCCACGCCGCGCATGGTCGTTGCTCGCGCAAACCGTGTCGGGCATTCGACTTAGCCAAGCGCGATCAGCCGCGAATTCGCGGTTTCCCCAGGCCCCCTGTTTCCAATGTTGTCGAAGGAAAGACAGGATGACAGGATGAACACGATTGGCTCGCGGCGCCGGCGGTCGTCCCGTATCCCATCCTGTCAATCCTGCCATCCTGTCCAAAAAAGTCTCGACAGCACCCCCGACGGCCACGTAAGATAGCTGAAATGTTTGACGGGCCGATTCCACAGTGCCTGATCGAGAACTGCCTTTCAGCGAGTGACGACCATGCTCAATCGATCGATGATTTACCGAACGGTCCTGAGTTGCATCGCGGCGGCGTTGGCGTTCGTCGCGGGCTTCGCGCAGGCCGAGCAAGCCGCGGGCCAGCCACAAGCGGGCCGGGCCGAAACCGAGCCAACCTTCGCCGACGTCTCCTATGGCCCCGCCGAGCGCAACGTGCTCGATTTCTATCAGGCCGCCGGCGAAAAGCCCGCCCCGCTTTTGGTCCACATCCATGCCGGCGGGTTCGTGGCCGGCGACAAAAAGGGCATCAACGCCGGCATGGTTGGACAGCAGAAAGTCGAGCGATTGCGGACGTTGGGCGGCCAAACCACCTACGACCCGATAATTTCCAGCATCATCTCGCGAGAAGAAGCTGCGCAGCCCGATGACCAAGGACATGATTCACAAACTCATTATCTTCATCAGCAGTCCGGCATGCCTCAAGGAACAGCGCGACGCAGTCGAGAAGGCATTGGCGGGTTTGGAGATTGATGGTTCCCGGTTTGAAACGTGGCCGCCCATGCCCGTTCCAGCCGGCGGTATGGCCGAGTGCTTTCGGCGAATCAACGAAGCGGATGCGGTCATCCTGCTGTTGGGCGAAAAGTACGGCACCATTGTTGACGATGCTCTGTCAGCAACCCACCTCGAGTATCGACACGCTCGATCGCAAAAGAAACCCATCTTCGCCTTCTTGCTGCGCGCGGACAGCCGAGAACCAGAGCAGGCGCGGTTCGTTGATGAGGTCCAGGAGACCGTGTTTCGCGGGGGATCCATTGGGACGCTCCCAGAGCTTGCCACGCAAGTCAGGAATGCATTGCTTCAAGAATTCACGAGGTGCTTTCGTGAGACGCACGGTGGCCCGCCGAAGACGGGCCACATTCCGGTGGCGCCACCCATCGACCTAGCGCCGAAGCTTTTTTTGAGCGACGCCCCACGGGCCGCGTATGAGCAACTGGATCAGCTCGACAGGGCGGGGCACGACAAGGCGATCCAGCAGCTCGCTCCACAGATTGAACTCAAGTTCGGGCACATTCCACAAATCGCGCACTTTGTGCATGCGGCCAACGTGAACCTCGCTATGGCCGGCGAATCGATCGATCGCAAAGCACTTGAGCGAGCCATCGCATTCTGGGATTCTCCCACCCTACGGAAGCGCAAGACGCCGGCCAGCATCGCCTATTGCCAGGGAAATGCGTTGGGAGTCCTCAATCGCCATGAGGAGGCTATTGCCCGATATACTTACGCTCTATCACAAGACTCCACATTCGCGATGTGCTGGAAGAACCTTGGAACCGCCTATGTCGATGTGGGCAACCCCGGTGAAGCAATACGGAGTTTCCGTCAGGCGATCTTCTACGAGCCTTGCCTTTTCGAAGCTCGTTATTCACTCGCGACGATGGCCATACAACAAGGAGCGTATCAAGACGCACTCGACCAGTTGTCGCAGATCGGCGTCGCGGAGCTGCCGCCCATTCAACAATCATGGGTGCATGGGCACCGCGCGCGATGCCTGCAGGGCGTCGGTGATCATGCGAGCGCCATGGGGGCCATCGAAATGGCCATCTCCTTGATCCCTGACACTGACTGGCCGTGGTTTTATGCCGCTCGCATTTACGCCGTTGCGCGGAACGCAGATCCGAAATGGATGGAAGCGGCACGGGTGTTTGCCGAACGCCTTGCCTCGCGGTTTCCCAACGACGGCCAAGTATGGGGCGATCTCGGTTATGTGTACTGGCACCTGCGACGCGACGGAGCGACGCTCCAACTCACGCGACAATGCATCGCAGCCTTTTCCAGGGCGATGGAACTCGGCTTCCTCGATGGCGGGCTGATTGCAGACCGCCTTGGGCACATCTATTCGGACAAGGGCGCCCTTGATAAGGCGGTGCAAGCATTTCGCGCGGCGACGAAACAGAATGCAACGTCCTTCGGACATTGCCTTGGATCCGCGTTGATGCAGCTCGGTCAATACGATGAGGCGCTGCATTTGATGAAGGCTGCGGCGGAACGCCACCAACCAGACGCTCTTTCCTGGGGCAACCTTGGGACGTGTTATGACAAGGTAGGTGATCCCGAGCATGCCATCGAAGCGTACGAAAAAGCGATCGCACTCGACCCGACCTACTCATTGGCGTGGTTCAACCTCGGCGGCATGTACTGGAATAGCGGCGACCTGCGTAAGGCGATGCAAGTTTGGGGAGAGGCGGTTACCCGCTTTCCGGACGATGAGCATGTGGCAAGACTGCGTGCCATACTAAATCTTCCAGACGGTCCGAGTTGAAGGCGTTCGACATCGTCACTCACCAGTTAATCCACAGCGACTCGCACCGCAGGTGCTTCCGCTTGCCCCACCCGAGTTCAACACCCGAATTCAAGACACTCGCACTCGTGCGCCCGTGGGCGACACAACCCGAAGCGTGATCGGAGAACGTGGTACGCTATTCTAATGAAGGCAGGGCCAGTGTCGCAGCTTGAGCAATGGCGCGTGAGAAATATGGGTGTCTTCAATCAAGGTTGAAGAACTAACATGCGACTCCGATCCGCGTGTGGAAATCGGTCATTCACGGTTTCAACTCGGCGTCTCGATGAGAAGGGACTCATAGGCGCGGCCGAACTCCGTTTCGATGAAGGCATGCGAGAACGAACAACCGAAAAAAGTCCTGCGGCGGAAGAATTGCATGAGGCACGCGATTCCACCGTGCTCGTCATTCGTAATGTAGCGACAGCCGAATACGTCATCACCAAACGTTGTCCATTGCGTGGGCATCTCATCAAAGAGCGGTTGCATGGTTTCATGGTCGATTTCTTCATCCCGGAGGACCGCCCATTTCCAATCAGGTGGGAGTGGGTCCCCTTTGGCGGTGTAATAGATCCCCTTCATGACGTTGAGGAGCACGCGGTTGATTCGAGGCCAATCAACACGGAACATCGGTGCGTGGCCGAGGTAGAGGCCGCCGGGGGTAATCACGGGTCGAAGAGCGACGTCCTCGAATACCGTCCTCATGCTGCCGATTTGGTTCTCGATTTTCCGTTTCAACTTCCCAACGTGGAGCTTTTGAGCTTCGGGATGTGCCTTCGTGCCGGCTTCACTGACCAGCACGTCGCGAAAATAGTCGTTGTCCCCCGCGAACGATTCATTACACGATTTGTGGGCTGGGCAGGTCTTGGTGTGTTGCGGCCGCTCTCCATCCCAGAGGGCTTTCGGGACGAAGTGCTCCTTGCTCATCGGCCCAAAGGACTTATCCTTGCCACAGAACATGCACAGTTTCGGCTTCTTTCTCATCGGAATTTGGTTCAGCCCTCCACCCCGCTCAACCGGTCAAACGAGGCGAGCACCGAACCCTCATCGGCGTAAAGCGGCGTCTCGCCGTCCGCCTGGCTGGCGGCGGGGAACATGCTGAGGATGTACTCGACGTCGTCGCGCGCCAGGCCGTAAAGCAGGAAATACGCGGCGTCGAGCTCGGCGCGGAGTTGGCGGCGCTCGTCGGGCTTCCACTTGTGGACGGGAGGGTCGAGCCCGGCCGCCTCGGCCAAGGGGCGCATGTCGTCGGCCGTGCAGGTGAGCTTTAGCACCCGGTCGGAAATCCATTTTTCGAGCGTCTGGCGCTTCGTCCAAGGAGTACGGTCGGCGTAGCGTTCGGGCGGCAGGATCGCCAGTTGGTTGACGATGAAAAAATTCAATGTTACCGCACCGATCTTCTTGCGTGCGACATAGTCGAGCGCCATCGCATTGAGGTTCGCGAGGAGGCACATTTCCAGTCGCGGAGCAATTTCGGTCATGATCAACGGGAAGTGGTTCGTTACGGCCGACCAAGGGATCGCCGCGGCGATCATCGTCCGCTGGTTCGTCGCGCTGGTAATGTCCTTGAAGCCGATAAAACCGCGCGCATGCCTCCCGGCGAGCACCCGGTCGACCTCGGCCTCGTCGACCCACCAGCGCGGCTGGACGACGAACTCGGGGTTTTGGTGCGAAACCTGGCTGGTTGAGATGGTTTGCCCCTGGCGGACCCAGTTGGCATCGACCACTTCGACGCTCGCCGCCCGATGGTCGAACGCCTGCACCATCTTCGCTTCGTACAGGGGCACGAACGTCTGCTTGCGCTTCGTCCAGCGGTTGCCGTCAAGCTGGCAGCCCAGTTCCTTGAGCTGCTCGGCGCTCTGGAACAGCTCGGCGTCGTTGGTCTGATCGAACATCCGCAAGAATCGGATGCCCCAAGGGTTGCCCCCCTCGCGGCGCGACTCGTCGATGAGGATCGGCACCCGTCGGTAAATGGCCTTGGTGAGCTGGGCGTCGCGACGCGTGCGGAACACAGGGCAGGTGCGCGTATTGGGGTTGAAGAGCGCGATGTCGGCCGCCGAGAGACGGATGTGCCGGTTCTTGTCGCCGAGGTCTTTCATCGAGTGCAGAAAGAAGGCGAAGTCCGCCGCCTTGTTGCACATCGCGCTGCCGTCGAAGACCAACGTACAGAATTTGAACGAGCGATGAACGTCTGGAAAAACCGGTACCTTGTTCTCGAAGTCATGCAGGCTGGTCAACGTGTCTGACGAAGTCAGCGCGTCGAAAAACCCTCGCGTGGTATGGTCGGTGGCGATGCCGGAGGGGAGCAACAGGCCGACGCGGCCGGCGGGGGCGACGATCCGCCGCGCAAGCTCGGCGAAAAGCATGTAGGTGTTGATGTCGCCCCTGGCCGTGAGCGGGAAATTGCCCGCCGTGCGAACGTGCGCTAGCGTCGCCTCCGTCTCACGCTGGCGCCGCTGGTAGAGCGCGAAGAGATCGGGGTTGGCCCCTTCGAGCGCCGCGATAAGCTGCCGGCGCTTCGCCGCGCTGACGGCGCCGGCGATTTCGGGGGCGCTGGCCGAAAAAAACTCGCGCTCCTGCAGCTTGAGCCGCTCCCAGGGCGGGTTGCCGACGACGCAATCGAAGCCCGCTTTGCCGTCGCGCGAGAATACCCGCGGGAACGTCGCTTGCCAGTCGATCGCGCGAGGGTCGATGGCCGGATCGCTCACCAGGCTGTTGCGGCAAACGATGTTGTGCGACAAATCGGCCAGTGTTTTGCCGCGGCGGGCGGAGCGTATCCAAAGGGCCAGTTGCGTGATCTCGACCGCCTGTTCGCTCAAGTCGCAGCCGTGGAGGTTTTCGGAGAGGATCAGGTCGGGGATGCGGTCGGCCTGCTCCGCGGCCTCGTCGCCGTCGTGTTGGATGAGCTGATCGAGAACGCGCGTGTAGTGCGTTTCGAGCGCGTCGTAGGCTTCGATCAAAAAGGCCCCGCTGCCGCAGGCCGGGTCGCAAACCTTGATCTCGCGCAGCGCGGCGAACGTCTCGCGCCAGTACGCGGCCAGGGCGGGCGAAGGCTCGTCCACGTCCAGGGGCACCGATTCCAGGCCATGCGCCTCGCGCAGCTTGTCGAACCGCCGCTCGACCACGGCCGAGACCGTCTCGCGCACCAGGAACTCGGTAAAGGCGGGCGGAGTGTAGTAGACGCCGAAGCGCTTTCGCTCCGCCGATTTCGGCATGACCGAGACCGCTGCGTCGCCGCGTTTCGACCGGGCCTTCCGGCCTTTGGCCGGGGTGGGGGCAAGTCCGTAAAGCCCGCCTTGGCGAATCGCCTCCAACTCGCCGACCGACTTCTCGAACAGGTGGCCGAGGACGTCGACATTCACCTCGTCCTGGAAGTCGTAAAGCCCGATCCCCTGGAAAAAGCGGGTCCACTCGTCTTCAAGCTGCAAGTCGTCGACTTCCGGATCGCGGCGGAAGAGGCCGCCGTTGTAGCCCGGCTCCAACTCCAGTGTGGCGTGCCCCTCGTCAATGGCCCGGAACAGTTGGACGAAGTTGCACCAGCGCGGGTTCGTCACCTTGCTGAACGGCGGCAGGTTTCGGTACGCGGTGTCGATGCACTTGCGCGGCAAGAGGCCGCGATCTTCGCAAAAGGCGACGAACACGATGCGGTCGAGGATCTTCTGGGCGATATGGATGGCCGTTTCGAGCGGCTTGCCGTGCCGTTGCTGCAAGTGCTCGATCAACCGGAAACGGTGCGTACGATAGTCGTCGTAGAGCACGTCGCCGACTTCGCGCTGGCGGTGGGTGCTCAGCTCGAGCAGGTGTAGGGCGCGGGGAGGGGCGCCCAGTACCGTGTGGACGAGCCCGCCGACCTCGAAAAGGCAATAGAACTGCAAGAATTTCGCGCGATCGCGCATTTCGCGGAGCTCGAACTGCTCGTAGGCCAGCGGGGTCTTGTCGCGATGGTAGAGGCGGAAGGTGGTGAAATTGCTGACGATGCCCCAGGGGCATTCCGGTAGCGCACTCAGGTAATCCCAGCACTGCTGGGCCGCGGTGCGGCCGTTGAATTTATCGCGGTCAAGATCGGTGCCGGCGGCCTTGAGCTCGATTACGGCGAGGGGTCGTGGCGGGGCGCCGGTGGCGAACAGGCCCAGGGCGCCATCGGCGGTGCCCGTCCCCTCGACCGTGAAGTTGCGTTCCAGTTCGTACTTTTCAGGGTTTTCCGTGGCCGTGCGGTAGCCGAGCCCCTCGCCGAAAACCTCGTGCAGAAAGCTCGCGTCGAGCGACGTCTCTTTTTTGCCCAGGTGGCCTTTGGCCTCCAGGTCGGCCCAGCGTCCGAGGATTTCAAAGGCACGGTCCTGGCGCGGCCCGCGATGCACGGGCTTGTCGGCCTCGTCCATCAGGTACTTTTGCAGCACCAACGCGCGGCGGCGGCGCTTGGCCAGCTTGACGAACAGGTTCGCCGGGCGAGCCGGTGCGGCGGGCGCCGATTTCGGCTTGGGCATCCGTGGGAGGTCCGTTACCAAGGGGAGGGTACGGGTGTCCATGATACGGCTCCGGCGTGGCGCAGTCAACCGGTGGAGGAAACGAATTGAAGCCCCCCACACTCTTGCACAGTTAGGCGACACAACCTAAAGCGTTATCATCATAGAACGCGTTATGCCATCCTGATAGAGGAAGGTCCGGTGTCGCAGCTTGAAGCAATGGGTACGGTGGGCACCGCCCACCAACCGGACTGATGAAACGTCATGGCCGTCGTCTCCGTCGTCTGGCTGGGCTGGCGACTTCGCGGTATGATGAAAACTGTGGAAAGTCGGAGAAGTTCGGGCACGTATCAAACCCAGCCGGGGTAGGGTCTTGCCGGTGGGCTATGGGATACGTGGCCGAGCGATGGTAGGGCCAGGCGTCAGTCTTTTTCGTTCGCGCGCATGAAAAACCTCGGCTCGCCTCTCGAAGCGTGAGCTTCGATGTGGTAAGCCACCAGCGCCGAATCCGCAACGACAGTCGGGTCCGCGGTTGATTTTTTACGCCGCCTTGCGCGGGGCGACCAGCCGCCCCAGGGCCGGCGTCAACGGCAGGCAGGCGGCGGCGGGCTCGCGGCGCAGGGCTTCGGCCACTTGTTCGAGCTGATCGGGCAGGCTGAGGGCCAGATCCAAGAAAATCCACTTTCGCCCCTTGATTTCGCAGCTTCCCCCGCCGCTCCCGCCCAGCCATTCTTGCCGCACGCCGTAACCCAACTGTGTCGCCGCCCGCAGCGCCTGCTCTAACAAGTCGACCGTGTGCATCCCAGCTTCTCCAGTTCGCCAAGTCCCTTTGCTCATAGGACTTAGGGCGCGGGATTATAGCGGCCGGGGTTACAGTTGCCCAGCCGAGTGCGACGATGTAGGAACATGGTTGAACGTCAACAAGCGAGGAGTGACGCATGCCGAACCGTGACGGCGACGAGACGGACCTCCAACAGCAACTCGTGGTCCTCAAGGAACGACTGGCGCACGCCCAGCGGTTGACCGCCCTGGGCGAGTTGGTCAGCACGACGACGCACGAGTTCAACAACGTGTTGATGACGATCATCAACTACGCCAAGCTCGGTCTGCGCCATAAGGACGCCGAAACGCGGCAAAAAGCATTCGACAAGATCCTGGGCGCCGGACAGCGGGCCGCGCGGATCACCAACGGCATCCTGGGCTTCGCCCGCAACCGCACCGGCGCGTTCGAGCCGACCGACATGGTCAAGCTGATCGACGACACGCTGGTGCTGCTCGAACGCGAGCTGAACAAGTACCGCATCACCGTCGAGCGGCAGGTGCCGGCGGTGCCTTTCGTGTCGGCCGTCCCCAATCAGATACAGCAGGTGCTTTTGAACCTGCTGATCAACGCGCGGCAGGCGATGCCCCAGGGAGGCCGCGTGATCGTGCGGCTGAGCCACGACGCGGAAAACAACCTGGTCGAGATGCAGGTTCGCGACAACGGCTGCGGCATGTCGCCGGAAACGACGCGGCGTGTTTTCGATCCGTTCTTCACGACCAAGAACGGTCCCGACGCCAGCGGCAAAGGGGGCGCCGGGCTGGGACTGTCGGCCTGCCGCGACATCATTGAGGCCCATCACGGCCGGATTCGCGTCCAAAGCACGCTGGGCAAAGGCACCGCCTTCACGATCATGCTCCCCGTCGCGGCCGAGCCGGCCGCAGTTGGCGTGCCGAGCGTTGAGGCGCTTAGGCGTTAGGCGTTAGGCGTTAGGCGCTAGGCGCTATCGCCTAACGCCTATCGCCTTTTTTCCCCTGCAAATCATTCATTGCTTTTCCGTCGGTCTCGCCGCCAGTCGGCCGCTGTTTTGAAACTGCGGCAGATAGCAAAACGGCGGCAGCGTCTGCCAGAAGGGCGGCCCCGCGCCGAGCTTGGCCTGCACCTGGTGAAGAATCCTCTGTTCCAATGCCGGGTCTCGCCCCATGGGAATCCACCCCTTGGCCGGCGTCTGCTGCTGGACCAACACCTTGGTGTGTTGCTGCGACGTGTCGTAGCGCAGCGTGGCCTTGCCCGCCGTGGCAAACAGCGGCTGTGGAACGTCTTCGAGCTCGCTGAACACCACCACTTCAACCAGGAACCCGCCTTCGGACGGCATCACCCGCACGACGGCGTACTTCCGCATCGACTGAAACGTGGCTTCGAGCTTGTCGTAGAACGTCACCGTGTCCATGCGCCAGGGTTCGAGCAACGTCGAACTCGAGTCGGGCACCGTCTCGATCAGTCCTTGGGTCAGAACGCCGTCGACCAGCCGCACGCGGTCTTCTCGCTTGATCTTGAAATAGTCGTCCACCACGTCGACCAGGCCGTCCCAAACGTAGTCGCGGTCGGGGATGGGCACGAACACCGGGTTGGCGAGCGGGGGTGACGTCATCTGCCACTGCGCGCAGCCCGGCGAAGTGAGCGATACGACCAAGAGACAAAGGCCGCGTAGTTGACGCATACCGATCCCGCGTTCCGACATGGTCGCGGCGCGCAATCGCACCGCGGGCGGTAGTGTGGCAAGAATGGCCTGACGGGGCAAGAGCACTTGAAAAACATGCCACAAGCATGATTGGATGCCATCGGCTCGCAAGGTAAAATAACTTCCTATGCCCCCCCGTCCCCGCATCTATCTCGATCAGGCGGCCACGAGTTGGCCCAAGCCGGAGGCCGTGTATCAGGCCGTCGAACGCTATCAGCGCGAGTCCGGCGCGGCGGCGGGACGAGGTTCGTACGCTGAAGCGGTCGAGGTGGGCGAGGCCGTCGAAAGGGCACGGCGGGATCTGGCGCGGTTCGTCGGCGCCGATGACGCGCGCCAAATCGTGTTCACGTTCAACGGCACCGACTCGCTGAACCTGGCGATCCATGGCACCGTGGCCGAGGGTGGGCACGTCGTCACCACGGTCGTGGAGCACAATTCCGTTCTCCGGCCGCTGAGGCATCTGGAAGCGGCCGGCCGGATCGAAGTCACGCGGGTCGGTTGCAGCCTCACGGCGGTGGTCGATCCGGACGACTTACGGCGGGCGATCCGCCCCGATACGAAGCTCGTCGCCCTATCGCACGCCTCGAACGTCACCGGCGCGCTACAGCCGGCGGCCGAGATCGGCCGGATCGCGCACGAACACGGCGCGTTGTTTCTGCTCGACGCCGCCCAAACGCTGGGCGATTTGCCGTTATCCGTCGACGATCTGGCGGTCGATCTGCTGGCCGCGCCGGGCCACAAGGGCTTGCTGGGGCCGCTGGGCACCGGCGTCTTGTATGTCCGCCGGGGCGTCGAGGACCAGCTCGCCCCGGTTCGCCAGGGCGGGACCGGCAGTTTCAGCGACGACGACCGGCAACCCGAAACGCTCCCCGACCGATACGAGTCGGGTAATCTCAACGTAGCGGGCATCCTGGGCCTTGCGGCCGGCGTTGGCTGGTTGCGGGAGCAAGGTCTGGACCATGTTCGCCGTCATGCCCTGCATTTGACCGAGCGATTGCTGGCCGGTTTGTCGGCCATCGCCGAGCTGCGCGTTCATGGGCCGGCAACGGCGGGCCAGCGTGTCGGCGTGGTGAGCGTTACGCTGGCAGCAATCGACCCGCAGGAGTTGGCCGCCACGCTCGACAGCGCCTACCGGATCCAGGTGCGCTCCGGCTTGCAGTGCGCCCCGCTGATGCATCGGGCGTTGGGCACGCTCGCCGGCGGCGGCACCGTTCGATTCAGCCTGGGGCCGTTGACGACCGCCGATGAGATCGACGTCACGCTGGCCGCGATGAATGAAATCGCTTCCGCGATGGCACACCAAGAGGGTCACGACGCAGGTTAGGCTTTCTAAGCGGACAGGAAGTCGGCCAAGCATTTATCGGACGGTCATGGCGGAGCAACCGACGGGGCCCGCCGCGAGCAATTCGACGAAAGCCTTCATGAAAGGCGTGTTGTCGTGCCAAGTGCGCGCGGTGACGAGTTGGCCATCGACGACGCAAGGCTGATCGACGTACCGGGCGCCGCCCTGGGCGGCGTCGAGCGCGCACTTGGCCACGGTGGTGACGGTTAGCCCGCGGATGCAGTCGGCGGCGGCGAGGATCTCGATCCCGTGGCACACCGCGGCCACCGGCTTGCGGGCGTCGAAAAAGTGCCGAGTGATCCGCAGCAGATCCTGGTCGTAACGCAGGTACTCCGGCGCCCGTCCGCCCGAAATGAACAGCCCGGCGTAGCCGGCCGGGTCGATGTCGCGGAACGCGGCCGTCGCGCGGAGGTGATAGCCCGGCTGTTCGCGGGTGATGTCCCAACGGTCGTCGCCAGGGGGCACCTCGTGCATGACCAGGTGATAGAGCCTTGCCAAAGGGCCGCAGACGACCACCTCGAAGCCGGCCTCCGGGAGGCGGAAAAACGGGTACATCGTGTCCAGCACTTCGCTGGCGTCGCCGATCGGAATGAGAATCTTGTCATGGGTCATGGGTCATTCCCGATACCGCTGAATCAACGTATTCGTCGAACGATCGTGTCGCAGCGGCGGCTCGTCCTTGCTCTCCAACTCCGGCACGATCCGCTGGGCCAGAACCTTGCCCAATTCGACGCCCCATTGGTCGAACGAGTTGATGTGCCAGATCGTCCCCTGGACGAAGACCTTGTGCTCGTAGAGGGCGATCAGCTTACCGAGGGCGTCGGGCGTGAGACGCTCCAAGAGGACCGTGTTCGTGGGATGGTTGCCCGCGAAAGTGCGGGGCGGCACCTGGCTTTCGGCGACGCCGTCGGCGCGGACTTCGTCGGCCGTCTTGCCGAACGCGAGCGCCTCGGTCTGGGCGAAGAAATTGGCCATCAACAGATCGTGGTGGTTGCCCAGCGGGTTGAGGGTGCGGCGGAAGCCGATGAAATCGCAGGGGATCAGCTTCGTGCCCTGGTGAATGAGCTGGTAGTAGGCGTGCTGGCCGTTCGTGCCGGGCGTGCCCCACACGATCGGTCCGGTCTGATAATCGACCGCTCGGCCGTCAAGGTCGACGCTCTTGCCGTTGCTCTCCATGTCGAGTTGCTGCAAGTAGGCGCTCAGTCGGCCCAGGTAATGGTCGTAGGGCAGGATCGCCAACGTCTCGGCGCCGAAGAAGTTGTCGTACCAAAGGCCCAACAGGGCCATGAGCACCGGCAGGTTGCGTTCGAACGGAGCGGTGCGGAAGTGCTCGTCCATCTGGTGAAAGCCCGACAACATCAGGCGGAAATCGTCCGGGCCGACGGCCAGCATCAGCGACAGGCCAATCGCCGAGTCGACGGAGTACCGTCCGCCGACCCAGTCCCAGAACTCGAACATGTTCGCCGTGTCGATTCCGAACTTGGCGACCTCCTTGGCGTTGGTCGAAACGGCAACGAAGTGCTTGGCGACCGCCGCCTCGTCGCGCAGTTGCGCCAGGCACCAGGCGCGGGCGCTCTTGGCGTTGGTGAGCGTCTCGAGCGTGGTAAATGTTTTGGACGAAACGACGAACAGGGTTTCGGCCGGGTCGAGATCGCGAGTGGCTTCGACCAGGTCGGTTCCGTCGATGTTCGACACGAAGCGGCACGTCAGTCCGCGGTCGGAATAATACCGCAGCGCCTCGTAGGCCATCACGGGTCCCAGGTCGGAGCCGCCGATGCCGATATTCACCACGTTGCGGATGCGTTTGCCCGTGTGCCCCTTCCACTCGCCGCCGCGGACGCGCTGGCAGAAGGCTGCCATTTTGTCCAATACGGCGTGGACTTGCGGCACGACATCCTGGCCGTCGACGACGATTCGCCGCCCCTTCGGCGTCCGCAGCGCCACATGCAGCACGGCCCGGCCTTCGGTGACGTTGATTTTCTCTCCGCGGAACATGGCTTCGACGCGGGCATGGAGACCGGCCTCTTCGGCCAGGCGGAGCAGAAGTTTGAGCGTCTCGTCGGTGACGCGGTTTTTCGAGTAGTCGAGGTAAATCCCTTCGGCTTCAAGGGTGAGTCGCTCGCCGCGGCGGGGATCGCCGGCGAACAGTTGACGCAGGTGCATGTCGCGGATTTGCCGGAAGTGGGCTTCCAGCGCTTTCCAGGCGGGCAGGTCGCGAAGCGAGGTCTGGCTCATGCGTCGGGTCTCCTTACTGTTTACTGTCGGTTGGTTTGCCGCTAGCCTAACATCCTTTGCACGGCTGGGAAACGCCCGCCAAGCCGGGATTATTTCCTCGGGCGCTTTGCCGCCGAAGTTGCGTTGGCTACATGCCGTCGCAACGCCTTCTTGACATAATCCGGCAGCAGTGTCCCGCCTCGCGTCGCGAGTTCCAAAAGGCCCTCATACTCGGCGACCTCGTCCGCTAGCCAAACGAGATCAATTCGGCGAATCGGCGCGAGTGCAATGTGCGTGTAACTGGTTGGGTTACCCCAGTAGCACGTCAGGCACACGTTGGGGTCTTTCGACGTGAGCCAGTTCTCACAATGCTCGCACGACCAAGATTTAGCGCGGTTACACGAACCACACAACGCCATGAATTCGTCTGCGGTCGCACCCGGCGAGTCGCCCTGCACTTCATATGGCACCCTATGGTCAACCTGCAAGTAACGGGCATCGTAAGCCGTCGAGCACGCGGCGCACTTGCTACCGTCACGATGGAGGATTTCCACCTTGAGGCTTTTTGAGAGAAGTTTCCGGCCGGTGAGAATTCTACCTTGACTTTTCGACGGATCGGCGAATCTGTACCCTGCGATGGCACGTCCCGCCGAATCTTTGGCGGGGAACTTGTCGAGAGCTATGCCTTGTTCTCGAACATCCCTGATCGCACGCGGGGGGTGGTGGTACTTGTACTTTTCCTTGAGATCTTCGCTCGTTATCTCGCCGTACTTCAGAATGTGCTGAATTACCGTTCGTGCCCGCTTGGCTTGAACGGCGTTCAGTTTATCGAGAAACCACGGCGGGAAGTCGCTGGCCATGTGAGCAAATCCTAGGCGAGTCTTAGTTGTCGCTGCGATTTGCCATTCTGGGACTGCGCGAGGGCTGACGCAAGTGCCGGGGAGAGGTAAAGCGATTCGTAGGTCACGAGGTCACGGCCCAGGAGGGTCGCCTGGGTGGAACGGCCGGCGCAAAGTTCGAGATGAACGAGACCCAAAGTAGCTGGAAGCGGGTCTCCGTATCGCTTGTCGCCGCAACGGCCATCGTAACTGACCAAAAACATGAATTCGCGGCGATTGAGTTGGTCCAGGGCACCGTAAAATTGCCCGTGGTCGATCTTGGGCGCATAGCGGTGGTCCCTGGTCGCGCAGACACCTTGATAGGGCGGGTCCATATAGATCAGGTCGCCTTGCTTGCAATCGCTCAAGACATCACGGTAATCCAACGCGGTCACTTTCGCCTTGCCAGCCAGCAGGCCGGCCGCGCCCAAAATCCTTGACCGCATTTCGTCGGGTTTTGCGCCCTTTCGGCGATTGTCGGGGGTATTGTTGAAACGGCCTTGCGAGTTGTAGCGGATCGCCGCCTTGACGCATCGAGCCAGCAGGTAAAGAAAATGCTCCGGCTTGTGATCGTCATTGAACTGGTCGCGCACACGATCGAAAAACTCCCGTTCTCGCCCCCGCTGGCTTCTCCACAATGATTCGTAGTTTGACGCAAGCGTCTCCGGCCGCCCCAATATCGCCTTCCATAAATCTGCCAGGGGTCGATGCGCGTCGTTGATCCAAAACCTGTCGGACATCTTGCGGGAGGCAACGGCGAGCGATATCGCCGCCGAACCGGCGAATGGTTCAACGAGGCGTGCAAACCGGCGGGGCATCCGGGACAGGATTTCTTCGGCGAGAAATCGCTTGCTTCCCTGGTACGGAATCGGATGCGGAACGCCATTGGCCAACTTCATGTTATCCCTTTCATGTCGCCTTTAAGCCACAGTAGGTCGCCAAGGGCCCATTGGTCATTGGATCAATCCGGCTCCCTCAAGGGCTTCAGTGTATCGAACGTATGCACGCCTGTCCACAAATCAAAGAGAAAAAATCGCCGGGTAAATTTCCCATTTCGGGCGTTCCCGCCATCGGATGATGGTGTATAACGCTGCTATTATGTCGGAACCTCACCCTATCCCTGTAAGCTCCGAACGACCAGTCCTCTGGGCAATCGGCCTGGCGCTCGTGGGTTACTGCGTCGCCGCCGCGTCGCACCTGCCCCAGAAAGCGACATCGCTGATCCTGGCCACCCCGGCCGAGGCCGCCCACGGGGACGCCGCCGCGGCCGGTGACGCGAAAGCCGCCGCGGCGCCTGACGGCCTGATTCCGCCCCCCTACTGGACGGTCCTGCCGTTCTGCGCGCTGCTGGCGGCGATCGCCATTCTACCGCTCTCGCATCGCACGGAACATTGGTGGGAGAGCAACGCGCACAAGTTCTACGTGGCGGCCGGGCTGGGGCTGGTCGTGCTGATGTATTACGGTTTCGCCCACCCGCACCCGATCGACCGTCATTTTCTGGGCCACATGCGGATTCCTCGGCCGGAGAACGACCTGTTCGCCTGGGAACATCCGTGGACGATCGTGGCCAACGCGGTTCTGCAAGACTTCGTGCCGTTCATCGTGCTGCTATTCAGCCTCTACACGATCTCCGGCGGCATCCGCATTGAGGGAGACTTGCCGGCGCACCCGATCACGAACACTCTGTTCCTCGCCGTCGGCGCCGTGCTGGCCAGCGTGATCGGCACCACCGGCGCGGCGATGCTTTTGATCAGGCCGCTGCTGGAAACCAACCGCGAGCGGAAACACGTCCGCCATACGGTGGTGTTCTTCATCTTCGTGGTCTGCAACTGCGGCGGTTGCCTGCTGCCTTTGGGCGACCCTCCGTTGTTCCTGGGCTATTTGCAAGGAGTACCCTTCCTCTGGACTCTGAAACTGTGGAGGGCCTGGCTTCTGGTCAACGGCGCGTTGTTGGCGATCTACTACGCCTGGGACCGCTTCCTCTGCCACCCCCACGAGGAACGTCGCGACGTCGTTCGCGACGAAACGCGTGTCCACCGGTTGCGCTTCGGCGGCATCTGGCCCAACGCGCTGTTGTTGCTGGGGGTGGTTCTGGCGGTGGCCCTGTTGGACGTGACCAAGGCGGTGCCGGGCACCGGCTGGCACCCGTGGCTCTACCTGCGCGAGTGCGTACTTTTGGCGTTGGTCGGGCTGTCGCTGGCGATCGGTCCCGAATCGATTCGGCACGGCAACAAGTTCACGTACGGGGCCATCGTCGAGGTCGCCGCCCTGTTCCTGGGGATCTTCATCTGCATGCAGCCGGCGTTGCAGATTCTGCACGTCCGCGGTCCGCGACTGGGCATCGACAGCGCGACCAAGTTCTTCTGGACCACGGGCGCGCTTTCGTCGGTGCTCGACAACGCTCCGACCTACCTGGTGTTCTTCGAGACCGCCAAGGCCCTGCCGCCTCACGCCGGCGATCACATCGTTGCCGGGGTGTCGGATCTGCTGCTGGCGGCGATCAGCCTGGGCGCCGTGTTCATGGGGGCCAACACCTACATCGGCAACGGCCCGAACTTCATGGTCAAGACGATCGCCGAGAAGTCGGGTATCCGCATGCCGAGCTTTTTTGGCTATATGGCCTTCAGCGGCGCGGTTCTGATTCCGTTGTTCATACTGGTCACGTTCTTGTTCTTTCTTTAATATACCCCCATGATCACCAACGACCGCGATCTGGCCGTCTTTTGCCGCCGCCTGGCCGGTGCCAAGTCGATCGCTTTCGACACCGAATTCGTCTCCGAACACACCTACCGGCCGCAGCTTTGCCTGGTGCAGGTGGCCGTCGAAGGGGAACTGGCGGCGATCGACCCGCTGGCCGTAGGCGACATGACGCCGTTTTGGGAGGCCTTGGCCGCGGAGGGCCAATCCGGCGGAGAACACGAAACGATCGTCCACGCCGGACGCGAGGAGGTGGCTTTCAGCCTGGCGTCCCTGGGCCGGCCGCCCCGCGGGTTGTTCGACGTGCAGATCGCCTCGGGCTTGGTGGGCGCCGACTACCCCGCCGGCTACGGCAACCTGATCTCGAAGTTCCTGGGAGTCACGCCCAGCAAGGGTGAAACCCGCACCGACTGGCGCCGCCGCCCGCTGACCGACCGGCAAGTCGAGTACGCGCTCGACGACGTGCGGCACTTGCACCCACTACGCGATCGGCTCGTCCAGCGGCTCGACGAGCTGGGGCGACGCGCCTGGATGCAAACCGAGATGGAGACCTTCCTCGAAGAAGTCCGCGCCATGCGCGGCCGCGATCGCTGGCGCAAGGTGTCGGGCAGCTCGGGCCTTTCGAGCCGCAACCAGGCCCTGGTCCGCGAGCTATGGCTGTGGCGCGAGTCGGAAGCCGAACACCGCGACTGCCCCGTGCGCCGCGTGCTGCGCGATGATCTGATCGTCGAACTGGCGCGCCGCCGCTCGGCCGATCCAAAACAGATTCGCGCGGTGCGCGGGATGGAGCGGGGCGACTTGCAGCGGCATGTGCCGGCCCTATCGCAGGCGATTGCCCGCGCCTTGGCCGTACCCGACGACGACTGTCCCGAACCGGCGAACCGCGAAACGAACTCGCAACTGACCATGCTCGGCCAGTTCCTCTCGTCGGCCCTGAGCAGCATTTGTCGCGAGGCCAATGTGGCGGCCAGCCTCGTCGGCACCGCCGGCGACGTCCGCGACCTGATCGCGTTACGGTTGGGTCAGGTCAACAGCGCCGCCTCCGAACCGCCCAGCCTGGCCCGCGGTTGGCGGGCCGAAGTCGTCGGCCAATTGCTCAACGACCTGCTTGAGGGCAAGGTCTCGATCCGCATCCGCGACCCAAATTCCGAACAGCCATTGGCGTTCGATCGCCGCTAACCCGGATGATTCATGGTCCTTCATGGTCCCCACACGAACCCGCAGCGCAAGCAAGGCCCAGCGTTGGACTTACCTTGCTGCTAGGATCATTTTTTCTTTTGCACGCGCGTTGCTGCGCAACGTGCGTGCTTTTGGCGTAAAAATGATCCTGCCTGATTCGTGGGCCGCCACGGACCCCCCGAGCTACTGGGATCATTTTTCAACCACCCCTAACCAGCTAACTACCGTACACCTACGTCCCCCTCCGCGCGGCTTTTTTGGATCTCCGTGTTAAGGGGGATTCAAAGTCGCGTTTATCCGCGCCGAAGCCGGAGACGCTGTCGCCGCGCCGCCACGGCCCCCCTGCTCGACGCGGCCAACCGCGCCGCGAACGCGTCGTGCGGCGGGGATGGGCGACAGCGGTAGGTAGCCACGGATCTACTTGCCGGCCAATTCTGGTATCGTACCGCCCTACCACCAAAATATAACCCCCAACACGGAGTAAAATCGGCGCGCATTTTTTTTCGTTTAGCAACTCCATGTTAGCAGGAAATCAAGCGCCGACAGCGGCGGACGTGCGTAATTCCCGGAGATTTTGATGGGACACCTGTACGGGGGACGAGCGATTGTTGCTGGAAAGATGTCGAATCGAACGATTTTGAAGCGTTTTTGGCGATTTTTGAGTGAAAACGAGCGGTGGTTTGGCATTCGGGACGGACAGTCTCGCTCGTAGCGCAAACCCCTACGCCGTATGCCCTCGAAAGGCGATGCCTGTTCTGTATCCGCATCGCGCCCCGAGCCGCGGCGCTACGCGAAAAAAAAACGACTCCGAAACCCCTCCCAAGCGATCCAAAAGGGCGAAGGGTGCGGAGGCAACTGTTGCCCGCTTTCGCGGTCTGCTCAGAGTGCTGGGGTTATCGGAGATCGTTTTTTTCGCTTCGCCACCGTCGTGTTTTGCACGCCCGTTGCTGCGCAACGAACGTGTAAAAATGATCCTGCCTGATTCGTGGGCCGCCACGGACCCCGCGAGCTTGCGCCGCGGGTTAGTGTGACAGCAGTCTGCGGTCGTTTCCCCTGGACCATGAATCATCCGGGCGACCCACAACGCAACAGGTTTCCACGCGGAGCGTGGGAACAAGGAACTGGTGGGCAGTGCCCACCCTACTCGTCGTTGGCCGCCGTTTTATCGGCGGCCGGCTCACCGCCCGAGGTGATGGCGAACAGGTGGTCCTTGTCGGCGATGAAAAGCGTGTCGTTGGCCACGATGGGCGTGGTGTAGACCGAGTTGCCCATCTCGATCACATGCAGCGGCTCGTTATCGCCGGACTCGTTGGCTTTCATGGCCTTCGCCGGATCGGCCGACAAGCCGAAGATCGAAATTTTTCCTTCCTCGTCGCCGATATAAACCTGGTCTTCGACGATCAAGGCCGAACCCCAAGTGGCCGCCAGCAGGTCGTGCGTCCAATGGACCTGGCCGGTTTTGGCGTCGAGGCAGTGCAACAGTCCGCTGAAGTCCGCCAGGAACAAGAGCCCGTTCTTGATCGTCGCCGTGCCACAGGTGCGGTGCATCTGTTCCTCGAACTTGAGCTTGCCGTCGCCGTCCCGGTCGAACCCGGTGTAGTGCCAGACGGCCGCCGAGTTGGGGTTGTCGCGGGCCACCTCGCCCTCGTCCTTGTTCACCGATTGCAAGCGGCGCGTGTGGGGCATGGGGTGTTCCAGATCGGGGAGTTTGAAGGCCAACTCGCTGCTCACATCGCCATGCTTGTCCTTCGGATCGATGCACCAGAGGTGGCCATTCCCCTCGCCATGCTCGGGATCCTCGCCCACGGCGATGTAGACCAGCCCTTCGTAAAACAGCGGCGTTCCGATGATGTGGTTCCGCGTGCTCCGGCCGGCCACCGCGTATTTCGACTCCTTGGGGTTGCAATCGAACTTCCAGAGCAACTCCGGCTTGCCGTCGTCCCACTTGTCGCCGCGGAAGGAATAGAGCCAACCGTCGCCGCCGCCGAAGAGCACCTGGGGCACGCCGCCGATGACCGCATACCCGGGTGACGACCATTGGCCATGCAGGATCATCTTGCCGGGAGAATTATCCTGCCAGAGGATCTTGCCCGTGCGCTTGTCCAACGCCAGGAAGCTCGGTGCCGCCGGCGAGGGAGGCTCGCTGTGCGACTCGTCGACGCCGTTGGACGTGCAGACGAAGAGGACGTCGCCCACGGCCGTCACGGAGCAACTGCACATGTTGTGCTGCGAGACCTTGAGCTGGCCCATCATGTCGAGATACCAGATCACGTCGGCCTCGTCCTCGTTCTCGTTCGCTTCGCCCTGGAAAGGACCGTCGTTCTTACCGTCGCGAAAACCTTCCGTGTCGAGGCAGGCCACCTGGCCCCGGCTGGTGACGAACCAGAGCCGGTCGTTCTCGACCAACGGCGCGCAGCAGATGCCTTGCCACTCCCAGTCGTGAACGCGGCCCGTAGGGAGCTTCTCGCTGGAATGCTGCCAAAGGAATTCGCCGTCGGCCTCGTTGAAGCAGAGCAGGCAACCGAGGTCGACCGAATTGGGGTAGCGGGCGAGCCAGCCGGCGCCGTTGTTCGTGCCGACGTAGGCCTTGCCGTTGGCCACGACGGGGTTGCCGTAACTCTGCGAACCGAGCTGGGCGACCCATTTGACCTTTTGCGACGTTTCGCGTTTCCATTCCTTCCCGTCGAATTCGCCGACTTCCCACTCGACGGGAACATTCTTGGCGTCCGGGGTGTTGTTACGCGAGGGCGAGCCGCCCCATTGGCCCCAGTCGTGAGGACCGACGCCCACGGCGGCGGGCTGCGCGTCAGCCACTGCGGTGTCGTCCGTGGCCTTGTCGTCCGTGGCCTTGTCGTCAGTGGCTTTGTCGGCAGCGGCCTTGTCGGCAGCGGCCTTGTCGGCAGCGGCCTTGTCGTCCGTGGCTTTGTCGTCCGTGGCCTTGTCGTCAGCGGCCTTGTCGTCCGTGGCTTTGTCGTCCGTGGCCTTGTCGTCAGCCGCCTTGTCGCCAGCGGGCTTGTCGTCGACGGCCGTGACGGTGTCCAGGGTTGGTTTTTCGTTGTCCGCCGTCGTCGCGCCGCCTTGATCGGCTTGGGGCGGATTGACCGCATTGGTTTGCGCGCCCCGGGGCGCCGGCGGCTTGTCGTCGGTCGAACATCCCAACGACAAGACGATGAGTGCGCCGGCCGCGAGCGACCAAGCCATAGCGAACTGGTTGCGGAGTAATGGTTTCATCGATGGTTATCTCCGTTCATTGGTCATTGGCGGTCACGGTGATGTTGTCCAAGAATACCTCGGCGTCGCTGGCATTGCCGAAAAGTCCGGGGCTGCCGGTCAGGTTCGCCGCTTCGTCGACGGCCTCGACCGTCCACTCCCCGGGCTCGTCCTCGCCGCGGGGCCAGACCTTGCCCTTGAGCACGGCCTTGCCGTCCTCGACGGCGGCGCGGAACTTCGCCGTGTACCAAACATTGGGCTTCCAAGGGAAAGACACCGTTTTCGAGAACCGGGCCAGTTCGGGAGTCCAGCTTTGGATGCGCAGCTCCTGCGCGTTGCCCAAGAGAACGAGCGTATAGCGTTGGGCGATCAGTCCCATGTCGGGTTGCTTGCCGTTTCGCACCGAGCCGCGCAAGTCGGCTTGGATGGTGTAGTCGCGCAGATCCGGCCGGCCCATCCAGCCCTGGCTGCGGGTTCCCTTGGGGATCGTCGAGATCTTGACCATGACGGCGTTGCCATCGACCTGGCGCGGGCCGCGTTTCACGTCGAGCGCCACGTCGTTGGGGCCCTTCGAGTTGAGGGACCATTCGGCCAGCACGTTCTCTTCCTTCAGTAGATCGAGCGCCTCGCCCAGCTCGCGCCGCGCGTCGTCTTCGGTCTTGACGGAGGTGTCGAGGTCGAAATAGCGCAACAAATCGGTCCAGGTCCGCCGTGGCGTCCGGTCGTCGAAGTGTGCGGCGTCCGGTTTAGGACCGTTGACGAAGCTGCTCATCAAGTAGATATACATCCGCCCGGCGCGTTCGTTGCGATCGTTCAACGATTGCAACAGATCGTCGTCGAGCGTAATGTGCCGGTAGCGGCAGCCGACCCAGGTGACGGGCACCTGGCCGTCGTCGAAATCGAACGTCCAATTCAAGGGGGGCGCGATGCGCACGCGAGCCTTGCCCAAGAGTTCGCCGACCTTGACGCTGACTGTGGCGGCCGCGGCTTGCGTGCCTTCGGTGGCTTTGAACAAGCCTTGGCTGTCGATCTCGCCGCCGCCGCTGACGTCGAAGCTGGGGTCGGCCGCGTCGCCGATCAACTGCCCGGCGGCGTTGAAGACGCGCGCCTTGTACTGAATGCTTTCGCCCGTTGCGATCAGCGCCTCGGCCGGCGCGACCTGTACGAAGGCCGGCTCGTCGGCTTGCCGCGGCGCCTCCTGGGGTTTCTCGGGCCGCTCGACCGCGGCCGGCTCGATGCCCTCGCGCCCCCCCAGGCAGTACATGTTCTCGGTCGTTGGCAGGTAAATTCTGCCGTGCGATACGATCGGCGTGCCGTGAATTTCCTCGCCTTGTGGGAAGCGCACCATGGCCTTCTTCTTGAGATCGAGGCCCTTTTCGGTCGGCACGAGCACATGCCAAGCGCTGGTGGTGCAGGCAAAAAGCTTGCCGTCGGCGTACAGCAGGCTGGCCCGCGCAATCGTACCGGTCAGCCGCGTCGGCCTGCCCGCCTTGCCCAACTTCTTGCCTGTGGTGGCGTCGAAGGTGTAGAGCAGGTTGCCGTCGTCCAGGGCATAGACGCGCCCATCGACGACCACGGGCGAGCATTTGCCGACCATCACTTCTTTGTGCTTCCAGGCCATACCCGACTTGGTGATGTCCATCCCCAACGGCCCCGCTTCCGCGCGCGTCGCGCCGTTGATGGCGCCGAAGGCGCCCATCACCGTGTCGGCGGGGTTCTCCTCGCTATGGCCGATATAGACCATGTCGCCTTCGACCACGGGCGAGGTGTTGATGCCGCGGTTGCAAAACTGGCACGACCAAATCGGCACCCCGGTACGCGGCTGGAAAGCCCACACGCCGCCGTCGCCCGAGCCGAATACCATCATCTGCCGGCCGCCGATCACCGCGATGAAGGGCGTGCTGTAGGTCGTATCCATCGGGCGGAGCTTGGTGCCGTTGAACCAGACGACCTCGCCGGAAAGTTTATCGAAGGCCAACAAGCGGTGGGCGGGAACCGCCATTTCGCCCCAGCCAATGACGACGGCGCTGATAATCACCAGGTCTTCGAAGATCACCGGCGTATTGGTACGGCCGCCGTACGTGCTGAGGCAACCGAACTCTTCGGAAAGCGAATGCGACCAGAGGGTTTCGCCCGTCTCGCCGTCGATGCATTGAAAATAGTCGCAGACTCCCATCGCGTAGACGCGGCCCGTCGCCGGATCGCCCGCCACGCACGACCAGCCGACCCGCTCCTTGGGCACGTCGGTGAGGAAGACGTTGAACTTGTTTTCCCAGATGATTTCGCCCGATTGGGCGTCGGCGCAGATCACCTTTTCGCCTTCGCGCGGCGTGCCCGGCTCGTTGCTGGCCAGCAGATAGAGCTTGCCGTTCATGACGATCGGCGTGGAGCGGGTGGCCAGCTCGGGGCGCTTCCAGAGCAGGTTCTTCCCATCCGGGCTCCACTCGTCAACCAATCCGGTCTCGCGTGAAATGCCGTTCTGTTCCGGCCCGCGCCAGGCAGGCCAATCGAAGGGGTCGGCCTCGGCCCTGGCGGACGCCGCCCCCAAGAATAACGAACCCCAAGCACTCCATAACATCAACCAGGTGCAATTCAATCGCATGGCAAGCTCTCGGTGGGGCCGGATAACCGGTGCGGGCGGGCGGGCGGGTCGTGTTTCTTAAGGATACCGAAAGCCTCGCGCTGAGGCAAGCCGCTATGGCCGTTCGTCTGGATTATTCATGGTCCCCACACGAGTATCCTTCCTCTTTCGTGGGCCGCCACGGCCCCCCCGAGCTTGCGCCGCGGGTTCTCGCCACAAGGCATGATCGAGGGCCGGCGAAGCCCCGCGGCGCCGCGGATGATCGTCAAAGTTTGACCACCTTACGGACCTGGAAAAGTTTGCCCGCCAGGAGTCTTAAACCATTTGGCGAAAAATACTTCCGTGTGCTCAAGGCCCCTTTGCAAGCAAGCCGATACGGTAGTTGTCCCTCAACGAGGAATGCGTGCCGACCGTGGTACGTAAGGGGAGCACCAGGAAGCCGACTCGGCATTTTCGGGCCAAGGAATGGCTCGACGGCCCTGGGGCCATAACCTTGTGAACTGTGGGCTACGACCCACGCTGTACGACCTGGCAAGAAGCGCCAAACGACACCCACCCACCGGTTCTCCGTCACGGTAGAACCAGCAACTGACGGAGTGATCCCTCCCGCCAACTTGAACGAAACGTGTCGTCCAAACGTGCTTGTTAGTCGCGTTCCAGCGCGCCGCCCCAGTTCCCTGCAAAGGAGACGTTGCTCGATGAAATGGAACATGTTTGTTGGAGCACTCGTTGTTAGCATGGGTCTCTGTAGCCAGAGCTTCGGGTTCGACCTCCTCAACCGGATGTTGGGCCGGGGTAATGGCTGCTGCGAGACCCAGTGCTGCGAAACCTCATGCTGCGAGCCGACCTGCTGTGATCAGGGGGCGGCTTGCTGCGAACCGACCTGCTGCGAGCCGGCTTGCCAGCCGGCCTGCGAGCCGGCCTGCGGCGGCCAATCGGGCTGCTGCGGTTCGTGCAATAGCTGCAATAGCTGCTGCAAGAAGCGTTGCAAGTTGTTCGGCCGCCTGTGCGGCATGTTTGAGAAGTGCTGCGCGCCGAGCTGCTGCCAGCCGGCCTGCGAACCGGCCTGCTGCGATCAGGGCAACGCCGGCTGCGAACCGGCCTGCGCCGATCAGGGGAACGCCTGCTGCGAGCCGGCCTGCAGCGATAGCTGCAACTCCGGCTGCAACACCGGCTGCAACACCGGCTGCGGCACCTGCTGCAAGAAAAAGCGCTGCGGCTTGTTCTCGCGGCTCTTCAAGTGCCACAAGTCGAGTTGCTGTGGCGGTGGCAATAGCTGCTGTGGCGGCGGCAATAGCTGCTGTGGCGGCGGCAATAGCTGCTGCGGTGGCGGCAATGGCTGCTGCGGCGGACATGGTGACGCCGCGGCCCCGGCCACTGGTGGCGACGCCGCCCCGACTCCTCCCGCCCCGATGCCCGATGCCTCGGCTTCAAAGCGGAACGTCAGCCGGAGCTTGGTCGTCCGCAACTAAGCTCTTGGTGGCGGTTCAGTAAGTTCTTTCACCCCGCCCGGAACGCAAGTTCCGGGCGGGGTTTTTTCGTTATGCTTCACGCGGCCGACCCTAACGGCCCCGTTCAATGCATTTCCGCCGCGCAGCTCCCGATGCCGCCGCGCAGGAAGTTGAACCGCACGTTGGGGTGCTCGGCCAACAGCGACATGGGCACCGCCGAATCGGGAATCCGCTTTGAAATCATCCACGTCGTGAGTCGCATGCCGAAGGCGTTGTCGTGGCAGCCGGCGTGCCAGATCGAGACCTTCTCGGCCTGCCAGGTTTCGAGAGGGCCGACGGAGATCGCCTGCGTCGGCACGTTCGTGACCACCCCTCCGCCCGAGGTCCGCGCGTTCTGGATGATCGTCATGGGGTGCAGGTCGACCACGCGCGTCGAGAGCTTGCGGTACTCGGCCGGGCTGGGCGGCTGATCGCGGTACTTTCCTTCGCGCTTGGGCGGGTCGTTGAACGCCCAATGCTTCACCTCCCCCTGTCCGCCCTGCATGACGACGCAGCGCGCCTGACGGTAGCTCTCGATGTACTCCCTCGGGTCCGCTTTGGGGAAATGGAGGTTCTCCCGCGGCATCCGCAACTCGGGCCGGATGCGATGGAAGCACAGCTCCAGGTCGGCCCGCGCGAAACTCAACGCGAAGTCCTCGGGCGCTTCGCGGCCGTCGACGACCCATTCGTCCATGCCCCAGAAATGCGCGTGGCGGAGATCGAGCTCGAGTTCGTTGACCAGCCGGGCGACCAGCGGCAATTGCTCCGTGGGACCGATGGGCCCGCAGATGCCGGCCGGTCGCTGGGGCGTGGCCTGCCGCCAGGCGGTGATGTATTCCAGGGCCTCGGCGAGATAGAAATCCTGCACGGTTTCGTAGAACTTGATTTCAAAACCGGGCCGCGCCAGCGCGAGCAGGTCGTCGGCGGAAAGCCTCGCCGCGGCGTCGAGAATCTCGCGGTCGAGCGTGGTGTAGTCCCACCACTCGGGGCTGATCTTGCTGATGGGTCGCATGGAACGGGCCTCATTGGGGTTTATACTGCACGCAGCCGAAAATGCCCAAGAAAAAACTGGCAAAACCGTACCTGTACCGACAAGGAAATCCGTCTCGGCGGATTGCCCGGCTTTGGACGCGTTAAGACTTCTTCGCCCGCAACGCCCATCTGTGCCGCTCGCGCCGAAGCTTTCGTCGGGTAAATGTACGGTTTTGCCAGTTTTTTCGGAGCCCGCGACGGCGGCCCTCCGAGAACAGGCATTCCGCCGCTGAAACGGCGGGGATTTATCGCTTTCGTGCCAATCCCAAAGTGTTGTGGCGCCCACGCGCCGCCTGCGTCATTTGCCCATTTGTCCCGCCTGCCGAGCGGTTTTCGGATAGGCTCTTAGTCTGCCTCACACGGCTCCTTGGGACACAGCGGACACGGCGTCGAGTTCGATCTTGGACACCCTGAAGCCGGCGGCTTGAACTTGGACGACGGCCAAGCGAATCGCATCTTCGAGTGAAGATGATTCGCGGTCGAAATGAATCCAGGTCATACCGTTCGAACAAGCCGGAGTTCCATCGACGCAGCCTGCCGCAAACAAGGCATCCGCCTGATCATCCGTCACTTCCGCCACGTCCTTCAAGACGACATCAAATTCGTGATTCTTCATGGAGTTTACGACGGCGTAATTTACGGCATCCCGAACATGCTTGTTTGGATGATCGTTCATGTCGAACGCTATCCGCGAGCCACTACCAGATCTCCCTTTCATTGAGTATACCGTCCGCAAAGGGCGCGTCCAGTCACGGCTGGTTCGTCAGGATCTTCCCCACGAGCCGGCCGTCGGGAAAATTGGCCAACAAGTAGGTGTTGCGGCCATCGAGAATGGTGACGGCTCGCCGCTCGATCGGGCCACTGGCGCCGTACTGGCCGAGTGGCTCGAGATCGATCTGGTGGCTTCCGGCGGGCAACTCCAATCGCAGCACTTGAATTTTGTCGGGCAAGAGTCCCCAACAACGCGTATCGGCGGCCTCGGTGCCTTCCCAGGCGATGCCCGCCACGTCCAGGGCGATGCTGGTCAAGGTGCCCTGGTTGGCGCCCAGGGCTTCCTTGGCCCCCAGCACGATTCCCTTCTTCACCACCCGCCGCGCGACCGCGTTGGCGACGATCCGCGGGTAGACCGCCTCGTGCTGCTCGACCGCCATCCGTCCCACGTCCGTGATCGTCTCGGTCGTGCCCGCGGAGCGTTGATCGACCAATACACCGACGCGCGCGATCGTGTTCGGCGGGACGACCATCTTGGGAACCTTCACGGGAGCGATCGTCGGCGGCAGACTATAGCGGTTGGTGGCGCTCAGGATGCGGTCGGCGATCAAGAGCGACACCGTGGTGGGCAACTCGACCGTCTCTTCCTTGTACGGTCCCCGCCCGACCAGCGTGAAGACGTAGAGCACCCCGTTGCCCCGCGACGAGTGGCGGCCGTGCCGGGCGCGGTCGAGGTCCGCCGGGCCGTAGGGAAATTCCGGTTGCCAGCTCACGACCATCGCGCTGGCGCGGGCCGCATCGTCGTAGTTGGAGTGCGTCTGCTCGCGGATCAGGCCGTGGAGGTACGGCCCCAGGGCCACCTGCTTGTAGGCCAGCTTGAAGTTGGCGCCGTCCTGGCCCGCGCCGTTTTGGCCATCGTCGGCGGCTTCGATGATTTGCCGCTGCTTGTCGGCCACTTGCAGCGCGTAGGCCGCCGCGTCCTGTCCGTCGGCCAGCAGGTTCGACAGCGACAGAAAAGCGCGGATCAGCACCTTTTCATAATCTTCGCCGGCGTACGACTTGCGCGTGTCGTCAGTGAGCGTGGCCAGGACCGTTTCGCCCAGGCTGGCCTGTTCGAGGTAATCAAAACGATCGCGCACCTGCCGCAGGGTCTGCTCGCAGCCCTTGGGATTTCCGTCGGCCAGTTCGATGATCGACCGCTCGAGCGACAGCACTTCACGGTCGCGGCGGTCGCGCTGGATTCCCTCATCGAGCGCCGCGGCGGCCTGTTGCAAATCGCCCGAGTAAAAACCGTCGCGAATGGTGAGCAGCCTCTGCTCGTGGGTCTTGCAGCCGACGAGCAGGGACAACGCGAGCAGAGGAACGATCTTCATCCTTCACCGCGCCATGCTTCCCAGCCGGCCGATGCGCCGGTGGTAGTACGCCTTGCTCAAGGCGGCCGATTGCTTGTCGTATTGTCCGTTGTGGATGTTGACCAATTCCATCGTCAACAAATAGTCGCGTTGGTAGTCTTTGTTCTCGCGGGTCGTGCCGGAGGTGATGGTGGCATACAGCAAGTAGTCGAATGGCTGGCCCTGCTGTTCCATCGTGGCGGCGAAGATCCGCATGTTTTCGGGGACCATCAGCAGATCGGGCCGCAGGCGGGTTTGCAGCAGGCCGGCATCGACGAAGCGCTTGCTGACGGGCTGAAAGACCTGGCTTTCGAGAATGCGCGAGTCGATCTGCTCGTAGAGTTGGTCTTTGAAATCGCCGATTTCCTCGGCGCTCTTGTTCTCGACCGCCACGAAGCAAATGTGCAAGGGTGGCGGAGGCAGTCCCTGGGGTCCGGCCTGTCGCTCGGCCGCGTGGCGGCCCAGCAGTTTCGACACCGCCTCGTCGACCAATGGCTTGTAGGTTTCGCCGCCGGCCTGGTGGCTGCCCACCATTTCTTTCTCGCCGGGGTGCATGACTTTGGCGTATTGATTGCCGCGGCAACCGCCGCAGAGGCAACCGGCGATGGTCGCCATGCCCGTCGAGATGAAGGAGCGTCTGTCCATGGGAATCCATTCCCTCGCGTGATATTCAGCCTTGAAGTGGGCGGTTGTAATAAAATTCGCAGGTTTTCGCAAGAGACACACCGCTTTCACGTAGAACCACGCGCGGGTTTGCGGTATATACTTCACGCGGCCGACAATGAGACATTTTGCCACGAGAAAGCGGTGGCTGGTGGCAGAGCCTAAGCGATGCCCCGGCTAGATAACGACCACGAGAAAGCGGTGGCTGGTGGCAGAGCCTAAGCGATGCCCCGGCTCGATAGCGACCGGGGCATCGCTTAGGCTCTGCCCCAGCCACCGGGAACTGCCGTTTGGGAGTGTTTCCCCGTGCTAGCCAGATTGCTCAATTTACCCAAAGGTTTCTTACTGTTCGCGTGGGTGTTTCTGGCCGGTGGCCACGCTTTCGGGCAATCGCCGCAGTTTACCCATTCAACCAACGGCATGGCGTCTGAGCCGTCGGAGGGCGCCGCCTTTCCTCCACCTGATCCACAGTTGCCACAGACCTCGCAGCCGCCTCTGGGCGCGCAGCCGACTGGGGTCATACAGCCGCCTGGTTTATTGCAACCGCCGCTGACGGCGCAGCAACCGGTCTGGACGCCGCAACCGGTCTGGTCCCCACCCGTATGGGCGCCACCGGCGCAACCGCGGCCCTTGCCGTCACCGTTTCAGGTTCCGACTCGCTTCTGGTTTCGCACGGAGGTGTTGCTTTGGTGGACCAAAGCCGGCCCCATGCCGTCGCCGCTGGCCACCTTGGGTTCGCCCAACGACGCGGTTCCCGGAGCGCTGGGACAACCGGGTACGCAAACCATCTACGGAGGCGATAGCGTCAACTTCGGCGCCTTCACCGGCTTGCGATTGCAATCCGGATTCTGGCTGGACCCGGACCAGACGTTTGCCATCGAGGGAGAATACTTCTTGCTGGGAAGGCAATTCTCCGGCTTCTCGGCCTTTTCCGACGGCTTCGGAAATCCCCTGATCGCTCGGCCCGTGGTCAACGCCCAAACCGGGAACGAAGGCGCCTACGTCGATTCGCTTCCCGGCAACGTCGCGGGTGGCATCAACGTGTTCAATTCGAGCGCACTGCAAGGTTGGGAAATCAACGGCTTGTGGAATTTCGTTCAATCCGATCAGCTTCGCCTGGGTGGAATGCTCGGCTTCCGCTATTTGAACCTCAGCGAATCGCTGGAAGTCCAGGATCAACTGTCCGGGGCGACGACCGGTGCTTTGACGTTTGCTGGTCAGCCGATTTCCCCGGACGAGAGCCTTGCGGATTTCGACCGCTTCCGCGCCACCAACAACTTCTACGGAGGACTGCTGGGCGCGCGGTTGACCTGGTCATCGGGGCGATGGGTGATCAACGCGGCGGCCAAGATGTCGTTGGGCACGAACCAGGAACGGACCATCGTCCAGGGCGCCACCACGTTGTACAATTCCTTCGGGACCGCGGCGGTCCTGCCGGGGGGCGTGTTGGCCACCACGGCCAACATCGGCAACTATTATCGCAGCCCCTTCGCGGTGGCTCCCGAGGCCAACTTCACCCTGGGCTTCATGGTCACGCCGCGGATGATGGTGCGGGTGGGCTATTCGTTTCTCTACTTGAGCAACGTGCTGCGGCCTGGAAACCAGGTCAACCGCGTTGCCAGCCCGAACCTCGTGCCTTCCGACGTGGGCTACGGCGCGGCCGGCCCCAACCAGCCTGGCTATCAATTCCACGCGTCGAGCTACTGGGCCCAGGGCTTGAATGTGGGCTTGGAGTTCCGCTTCTAAAGCGACGACCCGCTTCAAGGCTCGGATTGCCCGGCTTTAGACGCGTTAAGACTTCTTCCCCCGCATCGCGCATCTCATGGTTTTGATCTTGTTGTTCGTGCCTTCCAGGGGCCGGTGGAGATGCGATAGGAGTAGTAGTTGAGGATGCCTTCTTGGTGCAGACGGAGCGTCTTGGCGAAGTTGATGAGCATGCGAATTTCAGAAGCCTCGGCGAGCTGACGCCAGCCCTTCAGGAAGCGCCGCGCCTGCCGCTTGTTTCTGGTCCCGCCCCCCGATGGCGTCCGGGGACGGGTGGATTTTCACCCACAAACTCCGTGACCCCAACTCAAGACAAGCTCGGTTCCGGCTCTCTGCGTTGCCCTACGAACTGTGGGCGGTGCCCACCCTACGAACTGTGGACGGTGCCCACCCTACGTCGATGGCTTCTTCCCGTCGCCCAAGGTCCAGTCGCGCCGCTGACGCGAACTGGGAATGTCCATCGCCTTGCGGTACTTGGTCACCGTCCGCCGTGCGACGGTCAGCCCGTGTTTGTCGAGTTGGTGAACCAGGTCGTCGTCGCTGTACGGACATTGCTTGTCCTCGTGATCGACGATTTCCTGCAACTTCAGCCGCACGGCGTCCCAGGCCACCTCCTCGCCGTCGGCGCTTTTCGTGCCCCCGCCGAAGAACCGCTTGAGCGGGAAAATCCCCCGCGACGTCTGGATCCACTTGTCGTCCACCGCGCGGCTGACCGTCGTCACATGCACCCCCACCTTGTCAGCGATCTGTTGCATCTTCAAGGGCTCGATGTACTCGGGACCCTGGTTCAAAAACTCGGTCTGGTGGTCGACGATCGCCTGCGCCACGCGGGTCAGCGTGTTGCGCCGCTGCTCGATCGACTCGATCAGCCACTGGGCCGAGTTGATCTTGCGCTTGATCCATTCCTTCTCGGCCTCGGTCGCGTTGCCCTGCATCAGCAGCTTGCGGTAGTAGGGGCTGATGAACAACGTCGGGGTGCGGCCGTCCTCGAGCACCACCTTGTACTTCCCATCGTCGGTCATTTCCAGGAACACATCGGGGGTGATGGTGGGGGCATGGACGTCGCCGAACATGGCGCCGGGATGAGGGCTCAACTTGCGAAGCTCCGCCAGCGTTTCCTGGATCAAATCCATCGAATAGCCGGTTTTTCGCTCGATCAGCGGCAACCGGTTGTGCTCCAGATCTTCGAGGTGGGAGGAGATCAAGGTGCGCATCTGTTCGTAGCAGTGCATGCCGGGCATGAGTTGCAGCAACAGGCATTCCTTCGGATCGCGCGCGCCCACGCCGGCCGGGTCGAGCTTTTGCACGACGACCAAAGCGCGCCGCGCCAGCGCGAGTCCGTCGGCGCCGGCCGTGGCGTCGATCAAGTCCTCCAGCCGGCCCGGCAAATAGCCGTTGGCGTCGAGGCTGTAAATGACTCGTTCGGCCATCTGCCGTGTGGCCTCGTCGAGGTCGAACCAACTGAGCTGGTCGCGCAGGTAGTCTTGCAGCGACTGCGGGCGCGAGACCATGTTGGCCATGGCGTCGTGCTTTCGGTTCCCCTCCTCGGCCAGGCGGCTGCTCGACATCCGCGGGCGGTCCTCGAACGCGTCAGGCCAATCCTCGTCGAGGTTCATCAGCCGCTCGAAGTCGTCGGTGTTGTCCTTCGTCCCGTCGACAACCAGTTCCTTTTCCTCGGCCGTCGGCGCGTCGGGGTTCTCGTGTTCGACCTCCTCGTCGGGCAGGTCCGGATCGTTTTCCACCTTTTCCAGGCAGGGGTTCTCCTGGATTTCCTGTTCGATGCGTTCTTCCAGCGCCAACAGCGGCAACTGCAGGATCTCCATCGACTGGATCATCCGCGGCGCCAGCTTCTGCTGCTGAACGAGCTTCAGTTCTTGTCCAAACGAGAGACGCATGGCTTGGTCAGGTCCGTATCCTTGGTATGGGTCAAAACTTCTGACGCCCCGCCAGGGCGTCGGCCAGGATTTCCTTGTTGGCGAACTCCAGCACGCTGCCTGTCGTGATGCCCCGCGCCAGCCGGGTGATGGCCACCGCCCCGCCACCCACGGCCAACGCGTCCTGCAACTGATTGGCGATGAACAGCGCCGTGCCGTCGCCTTCCAGCGTCGGATTGGTGCCCATGATCAGCTCGCGAACAGTCCCGTCGCGAACGCGTGCCAGCAGGGCCTCGATCGAAAGCTGGTCGGGCCCGATCCCCTCCAAGGGCGCGATCCGCCCCAAAAGGACGTGGTAAAGTCCGCGGTAGGTGCCGGCCTGCTCCAGCGCCATCAGATCGCGGGGTTGCTCGACCACGCACAATAGTCCACGGTCGCGTTTCGGGTCGCGGCAGATCGCACATTCCTCACCCTCCGCTAAATTGTAGCACACCTTGCAATAGCGGACGTTCTCCTTCACGTCGCGGATCGCGTCGGCCAGAGCCAGTGCCTCCGTCTTAGGCACGCGCAACACATGGTACGCCAGCCGCTCGGCCGACTTCTTGCCGATGCCAGGCAGCCGTGCGAATTCCTCCACCAGCCGGGTCACCGATTCCGTGAGCAAGGCCACTCGTTTGGGGTTCCTGTAACAAGGCCGGTTTCTTTTCAACGATCCGTTTCAAGGCCAGGAACGGCACCCCAGCCCGATTCTGCAGGGAACGCCCTCCGTGGCGTTCCATGTCCCGTGAGCAGACGTCGTGCCCGCTTCGCAGAACGCCACGGAGGGCGTTCCCTACCGATGTCATTCCACCGCGGCGGGTCCACCCGGCGAAGAACCTCCGCCGGTGAGTTTCGCCAACGCTTCATCCAGCCCAGGCAGCGAAATCCCGCCGGCCACCGAGCGCATGGCCTCGGCATGAAGCTGCTTGGCCTTCTCCAACGCCAGGTTGACCGCCGCGCACACCAGGTCTTCCATGAGTTCGCGATCGCCCTGGGCGAACAGGCCGGGGTCGATCCGGCATTGCAAGACTTCCTCCAGCCCGTTGACCTCGACCTCAACAAGCCCTCCACCGGCCGCGCCCGTCGCCCGGCGGCTCCGCAAATCGTCGGTCATTCCAGCCAGCTTGCCCTCAAGCTGCTTGGCCTGCTTGAAAAGCGAACCCAAATTTCCCAGTGCTCCCAACACGTTAAACTCCAGCTTGAAGATGGTTTATGTTTCGGGTTCTTCCACCTTGACCGGCCGGGCTGCGAACAACTCCACCGTCCGCCGCACCAACGGGTGTTCCGCTTTCTCATTCAGACGATCACGAACGGTAGCGAACTTTGGTTTGGCCACCGGGGCGGCGCCACCGTCGGCCGGTACGTCGTTGAGCACGGTGAACTCGACACGCACCTTTTGGCCGCAGATCGTTTCCAGGGCCTTTTCCAATTTGAACCGTTGCTCCGCCCGTTCGCAGAACGTCTTGCAAGAAGTATACCGCGCTGGGAAGGCAACGGCCACCCTGTTTGGCGCGGAAATTGCTATTCGCTCGTTGTGCCGCAAGGAGTCGGCGAACATTCCTGAAAGCTGCGTCAGGGCCTGGCCCCAAACCTGGTCCAGGCTTTCGGTGGTCAAAGGGGTGCCTTGCCGCGGTTCGCACGGCGGCGGGGCCGGCATTTCCTTCACGTTGACCGGGCTATCGGATTTTTTTTTTGGCGGCATCGAAGCCTCGGGGCGGGCTGCCAGTGTGTCCGGGCGCGCCGCCGGCGTTTCAGGGCGAACTGCCAGTGTGCCAACCGCGGTTGTGGGCGACCGGGCGGCGAGCGCGGCGCCGTCGCGAAGCTGGCCCACCAACTCGGCCAGTTGTTCCAAATCGGCCATTTTGCAGATGCGTACCAGGGCCAACTCGGCCAGAATGCGGCCGTGACTGCTGTAACGCAGCCGTGCAATCGTCTGGTCGAGAATCTGCATGATCGCCAGCACCGTCTCCAGCCCGAGCTTACCGCCCGCCGCCAACACGGCCTCTTGTTCGCTGGGCGACGCGTAAAGCAGCGACGAAGCCGGGCAACCCACTGCGGCCACCATCAGGTCGCGGAAATAGCCCAGCAACTGGTCGAGGAGCGGCCCGATGTCGACCCCTTCGGCCAGCGCCGTGTCGAGTTCCGACAGGGCGGCGGCCGCGTCACGCTCGACCAGGTGTCCCGCCAGCAGGCTCAAGCGCCGGTCGCCGGCGGTGCCCAGCATCGCCTGCACGTCGGCCAGCGTGATCCGTTGGCCGCTGAACGAGAGCAACTGCTCCAACAGCGACTGGCTGTCGCGCATCGATCCGGCCGCGCGGCGAGCCAGCGCGTTGAGCGCCGGCGGCTCGGCCTCGACTCCCTCGGCCTCGACGATTTGCCGCAGCCGCGCCGCGATCGAAGCGAGTTCGATACCGGCGAATTGGAAAGGCTGGCAGCGCGAGAGGATCGTCGTCGGGATCTTCTCCGGCTCGGTCGTGCAAAAAATGAACTTCACATGCTCGGGAGGCTCTTCGAGCGTTTTCAACAGCGCGTTGAAAGCCTCCTTCGTGAGCATGTGGACTTCGTCGATGATGTAGATCTTGAAGCGGGCCCGGCTGGGGCGCACGTTGACGTTCTGCCGCAGTTCGCGCATTTCGTCGATGCCGCGGTTGCTGGCGCCGTCGATTTCCAGCACGTCGACGTCGTCGCCGGAACTGATGGCCTGGCAAATATCGCACTGATTGCAGGGGGTTGGCGTGGGGCCTTGAACGCAGTTCAGGGCCTTGGCGAGAATTCGGGCCGCCGAGGTCTTGCCCACGCCTCGGGCGCCGGTGAACAGGTAGGCGTGCCCGACGCGTTGCGAGTTGATCGCCCCTTCCAAGGCCTGCGCCACATGTTCCTGGCCGACCAGTTCGGCGAAGGTTTGCGGCCGGTAGCGCCGCGCCACGACGATGTACTCGCCCGGCCGCGCCGGCGAGGCGACGGGCAAGGCACTCTGGAGGCTAGGCTCTGGCATGGGGGGCTTTTCACCGCGGCATGGCGCCGGAAGCGGTTGCCGATGAGAGACCCACCGCACAAAGGGCTGACTGCTTATGGCTGCTGGATTTCTCCCCTGACCAGGTTCACAGGTCCCCATTGCGGGGGCCTCTCATCGGCCCCGCGTCCGGCACGTTCGATCACCTATACTGCACGCGGCCAAGAATGAGACATTTTGTCACGATGGTGGCTGGTGGCAGAGCGTAAGCGATGCCCCGGCTTCATAGCGACTGGGGCATCGCTTACGCTCTGCCCCAGCCACCGTCAATGTCTCATTCTTGGCCGCGTGCAGGATTAGTTGTACGCGGTGGAAGGCAGGGAGTCAATCTATCAGCGCGTGCCGCCGAAGTCCGCTTCCGCTTCGGGGGGCGGCGTGGGCGCGTTCCGCGGCTTTCGCTTGACGCGCGGCATCGGCGCTTTCTTGGCCGGCTTTTGCCGACCCTTCTTCACCTTGCTCCCTCGCGCCGGCGGAGAGTTCGACGGCCGGTCATTGCCTTGCATACCGGCCGGAGCGTCGCCGTCCGGATCGGCGGCAGCCGGTTTCCGGCCGCGCTGGGGCGGCTTCGGCCGTGGCCTGCCGGCGGGACCGCGGTCCGTCAGCGGGGCGCGCGGCGCGGCCTCGTCGTCCATCCCGTCGTCCATCGCGTCGTCGTCGTCCATCGCGTCGTCTTCATCCGGCATGGCGGCCGGTTTGCCGCGTTGGAACGGCTTGGCCTGCCGAACCGGTTGCCCCTTCACGCGTCCTTTCGCCGGCGGTTCGTCTTCCGCATCGTCTTCCGGTCGTTCCGCCGCGGGTTTTCCCACCTTGGGTTGCGGCGCCGCGGGTTGTCCGTCCAGATTCTTCGCGGGCTTGTCATTTTTCACGATCACGTCGTCCGCCGCGGGCGGCGGGTCGTGCGGCGAAGAGCCGGTGTCGGCCAAAAGGTAGCCCGCCCAGAAAAATGGATTGTCCGCCTTGGGCGGCGGTTCGTTCGCTCGAAGCTTGACCCGCGGCTCGGCGTCGGGGTCGATCTCGGAACTTTCAGCCAAAAGTACGCTACGCTGCCAAGCCTCGGCCGCCGTCGAGTGCGGCAACTCCTGCACGAATTCGCGCACCAGGTTGAAGCTCGTTTGCCCGCCCGTTCGCCAGCGGCTGATGAGCACCGTTCGCGCGCCCGTCGACATCAAACCGCAAATCGACAGAAACAGGTCGTCGCCCGACGGGCCGCCGATGTTCTTCATGGCGCGCTCCGCCGGCGTGTGGAAGCCAGGCAGGATGATCTGGTCCGGACCGCCCCAGGGAAAACGGAACCAGTTCGAAAGCGAGCTACCCGGCGTGGCCCGGTTGATCATCACGGGCGCCCAGTCGTAGGGGCCGCCCCCTTCGGGTTGCTGCACGTCGTTGAGCACGACCAGCCGGTCGAAAAGCGTGGCGTACACGGCGGGCGGCGCCGGCAAGGGCGCGGTGATCGCCGCCGCCCCCGAGGTGACGCGCGCGAGTTTGTCGAACTCGGCCTCGGCCACTTCGGTTCCGTCGCGCGGATAGAGCTTGCCGACGACCACGGCGGTGTTGCCGTCTTGGCGCCTCGGCCGCGGCGCGCCCACGCCCAGGCCGATCGTCGGCGCATAGCGAATCCGCAACTTGGGCATGAGCGGCTTCGTGCCCTCGCCGTCGGAGTATTGAAGGGCCTCGAACGGCAGATACCACAAGATTCCGTCGGGCACGATCACCAGCTCGTCGAACCCTCCGGCCAGGTCGACCGACGAGTCTTTCATCAGCACATCGAGGATCGCCTTGCCGCGCGCCTTCCAATCTTCGTTGGCGAGATCCTTCGCGTCCATGTCCTTGTTCTGGTTGAAATTGCCCCAGTCTTGCAGCAGCGCCGCCACCTGCTCGGGAAACTTCCTCGGAACCTTGACGTCCCAATAGGCGTATTTTTCGTTGGTCATCAGGAAGGCATACAGGGCGGGTTTGCTGGTCAAGAAGAACGCCAACATCGCCTCGCCGTCGGCCAGTTGCTCGCGCACCTGGTCGGTGGTTCGCAGCGGCGGAAACACCAATTCGCACGGCTCGCGTTTCAGGCCGATCACCCGCAATACCTTCTCCTGGTTGATACTGACCTCGGTCAACTCGGCGAGCATCGCCTTCTGTTGCTTCGCAACCTCCGGGTCGTCGGGCACCAGCGGCATCTGCTGCAGTTGGGCGCGGAGCTTGCGGGCCTGCTTCGACAACAAGTCGTAGGCGGGGTAGCGAGTCAACAAGGTCTGCCGCCGGAGCAAGGCCTCTTGGCCGAGCGCTTCCGGCGGCCCTTCCAACACCCAGCGCAGGTTGAGCAGCCGGCCGCCCCACTCCTGGGTGAGCAGGAAACGGTGCTTGCGGACGCGGTCGGAAATCTCCAGCGCGCGCTCGTGTTCCTTGGACATCTTGAGCGTGGCCTCGAACCAATGCTCGATCATCGGCGCGTGCGGCACGACCAACGACGAGAGACATTCGAGTGGATCGGTGCCCCAGTCGATCGGCAACGGCTCGCGGAGCACGTATTGGAACAGGTCGATCGCGCCCCGGTCGGTGACGATGTGCTCGCGCCACAGGTTGTCGGCCACGCGCATGTGGTACAGCCAAAGCGAACCGCGCATTTGGAAGCCCATCGCCAACGCCAGGGAGGCTTCGCCGGCGTCCAGGTTTCCCAACTGAAACGACGTCAACGCCTGGATGTAGCTGAAGCGGGAGCCCAGCCTGCTGGCGGGCATGTCGCTGCGCAGCATCGCCACGCCGGCTTGCGCCAGATCCGTCGACGCCAGGAGCGGATTATCGAGCGAGCATTGGTGTTCGGCGTCGCAAATGAAAAGCGACGCTTGCAAGTGCATCGCGCCTTGGGCTCTGGCCCAAACCGCCGCCGGCAAGAGCGGCAGGTAGCTGCCGGGCCGGCTACCCATCATGTGCGACATCGAGCCGAGGCGGAACGCTTCTTCCATCACGCCGAAGTCGCCGAACTGGGCGGCCGCGTAGGTCGCGTCATAAAAACAGACGTCGGCCGCGGCGAAATCGCCGGCTTTCAGCGAGAGTCGCCCGAGTTCCAGCAGCACCATGCCGCTGAGGGGATGATCGAACACGCCGAGCACCAGTTCGGCGCGCTGCAGGGCCTGTCGCGCTTGTTTGTCCTTGCCGACGGAGGCGTAGGCCATTCCCAGTTCCGCGTCGACCCAGGCCTGCGACCAATGGTTCGGCAGCGCCGGACGGGGCGCCAGCTTCACCACCAACTCGGCCGACAGGACGTCGTGCGGCGCCGCCGCGCCGAGCAACTCGCGACGGCGGCGGATCGCAAGGCATGTGCAGCGCACGATTTCCTGAGCATTGATCTGCACCATGACGGCGTTGAAGTTGATCATCCCTTGCATGATCGAAACGTAGGCTGGAAACGCGCCGACCACCGCCTTGCGCGGCGTTGGGTGCCAGGGCGTCGCGGTCAACTGTCCGGCGTTGGCCGGCTGAACGCCGGCCGGTGGAAACATGACTTGCTGCAGCCAATTCGGGCTGGCCAGGTAGAGCAGCACCGCGGCGTTGTAATGCGCCAACGCCAGGTCGAGATTCCCGAGTTGGTATTGGCACTCGCCCAACATCGTCTGGTAGCAGATCGAGTCGATCCACTTTTGCAGCGTCAGGCCGTTGGTGATCGACCCTTGGGCCTGGAGTCCGTAGCCCTGCATGGCGGCGACATAGTCGCCGGAGTGAAAGACCGAATGCACGGCAAAATACCCGGGCGGCGGAAAGGCCTGATTTTGGCCGAAAGCTCGGACGCCGGTGCCCAACGCCGCTGTCCAAAACGCCAGTGCCCCGACCAGGACTGCCAGCAGCCCTGGCCACGAGGGAGCGCGCGGGCGGCTTGCACGGCGCGACACCGCCCCACGAGTTCGCAGCATGACCGCGACGGAAGTGAACATGGCGACTTCTCCGGTTCGGTACGTACCTATCAGCATATCGAATGGCTTGCCGCTTGGCAAAGCAATTCAACGACCCAAAGGCTAGCCCCGATGATTCATGGTCCCTGGGGAACGAGCGCAGACTGCTGTCACACTAACCCGCAGCGCAAGCAAGGTTAGTTCAACGCTGGACCTTGCTTGCGCTGCGGGTTCGTGTTGGACCATGAATAATCCGGGCTGTTGTTAATTCTAGCGGCCGACCGGCCGGGACCAGGGGAAATTAGGTCAATTCCGCCAAGTTTTCCGAAAATGCCTCAAACTCCGCCATCCGAATTGACGATAACGAGCCTGTCAATTTTGCCGTGGTTACGAATCGCACCGATTTTTCGGCCCGGATTATGCGGCCCAGTGGAGACTTGCGATGAGGAAGTCGAAAGGTCGGCGTCATCCCCGGCGACGGTTGCTGGGTGGTCTGGGAACGCTGGCGCTCTTGGGCGCCACGGGCTGCCAAGTGGACATCGGCGGCCAGACGCTGCCCAGCCCCTATTGGCAAACGGACGATGTGCAATACTTCGCCCCTGGGCCTGAATTCAAGCTTTCTCGCGAGGCTGCGGCGATGAAGGCCGCCAAGTTAGAGCGGTTGCGTGGCGACGCCGGCCCGCAGGGACCGCCTGTGGTCGAGCCGGAAGAAGGGCCGGGGCCGGGGCCGGGACCAGGACCGGCTCCTGGCGACGACGAACCTTAGAATTGCGAGTTTTGTCGAGTTCCGGCCGGACAAGCCGGCCGGGCTAGGGGGGACGGCGCCCTTTGCTCCTGGCGTCCAAGGACCGCCCACAGCAGGCACTCCTTGGGCGTCAGATGAGCGAGGGGAAGCTTCGGGCTAAGGCGATCATGCCCATACCCAGCGGCGCTGGGGCGTCGCGGGGCCGCGGAGCGGCCGAAGATGTGTTCCAGGCGAGCGGGGGGCGTCAACCCCCTGTTAACTCGTTCCCACGCTCCGCGTGGGAATGTTTCCGCGGACGCTCCGCGCCCCGATGCCCAGCGGCGCTGGGGCGTCGCGGGGCCGCGGAGCGGCCGAAGATGTGTTCCCACGCGGAGCGTGGGAACAAGAAAAGGCAGTCCTTGAGCCGCAACGCCTGTGCTCGCGGGCTGGCGCCGGAGTACTGCCGGCAGCGGTAGCTCGTGGCGATGGATGTGAGCCACGGCCGTTTGCACTCCAGGTAGCCCGGCCCGAGGTCGAAAATCCTGTCGCCGCGCGCGAAGCTGTCTTCGACCATTCGCCGCATCAGCACCGTGCCGGCGCCTACGTCGGTGACGCTCGAATCATAGCCCATCCGCAGGCCAAAAACGTGTCCTTGCAGGTGAAAGCAATAGGCGAAGGCCACCGCGCGGCCGTCGAGGCGCAACAGGTTCAGATCGACCCCCCCCGCGCGCGCGGCGGCGGCGAAAGCGTCGCGCAGATAATCGCGCACCGGCCCGTGTGTCAACGTCGTACCGGTCGTTGAAGAACCCTGCCAACTACGCCCGGCAATCGTTTCGCACGACGAATAAAGATCCCAACGCGGCTCGTCGTCGTCGCAGTCGGCGCCGACTGGGCGGTAACGGATGTACGCGACTTCGCCCAAGGCGGCCAGCTTCCGCTCGCAGCGGCCCACGTTGTTGCGCCAGCGGTGTCCGCGCGACGACCAGTACGACTCCCACGAGTCGCCCAGTTCGATCACCGCCCCTTGTTCTCCGACGCGTTCGCGCGGCTGCCATCCCGCCAGACGGCTGTCGCTCAAGGCGCGGAGCGCATCGCAACCCTCGCGATCGATCCAACGCAGGTCGATGAGATCCCAGTCACGGCGAGTCTGGGCGACGTGGATCATCGCCGCCGACAGCGCGGCGGTCGGTTGCGGCCCGATCGGTCCGTAGAACATGCCCCAGTAGTCGAGCGGGTAGGTCAAAACCCTCACGCGGCCCAAACGTGTCGGCTCGGTCCTCACGACCAGTGGGACAATCCCCCGCACCAGTCCTTCGCTACGTACGATCAAGACCCGTAGCCGTTGGCCCGATCCGAAATGCCGCCAGTACGCCTCGAGCCAATCGAGCGTGTGAAAGAACGACGCCCGATGGGTGTTGGTCAGCAGCGACCTCCAATGCGGCCGGTAGCCGGCCAGTTCATCCAGGTCGTTGATTTCGGTGACATCGGCCACGTCGCGCGAGCTCGCATGAATCAGGAAAGCGGTCTTTCTCAACTCTACGTCCAAAACAGCGCCGGACCCACTGGATTTTTGCCGCGCATGTCCTAAGATATTCAACGAACCGAGGTCCAGCATCGTCGCCAGGGAGAACGCCATCGTGGGCCACCATCAAACAAACGAGCACCGCCGCGGCAAGCATTCGTACCACCAAATCGGTTTAGTCCGCGGACAGTTCGGCAACGTGCCGGAAGACCCATGGCTCGACTGGATCGGGCAAGCCGGATTCGACGGTTGGGAGGAAGCGAGTTGGGAATTGGAGCTGGCCCGCTGCGACGACGACGGCGGCGCGAAGGCCTATGCTCACGAGCGCGTGGCCAAGGCCAAACAGCGAGGGCTCGAAATCGTTTCGGTATCCGCGCACCTGCAAGGCCAGGCGTTGGGTGACGAACCCAGCGCCAAGTCGGTGCAGTTTCTGGGCGGCGAAGCGGCGGACGCCTATTCCGCATGGCGCGCGGCCGGCAACCAGCCGCCTCGAACCGACCCCTTCCATGTCCCGCCGCACGTCGGCGAGGTCGTCCGCCGCCAGGCGACGACGGCGCTGGTCAACAGCGTGCGATTGGCTCATTTCCTTGGCCAACTTCAAGACCGCACGGTGCCGGTCTCCGGCTTCGTCGGTTCGCCGGCCCACTGCTGGAGCCATTGGTTCCTCTTTCCGCCCCTGCCCAAGGCGATCGGCGGACATGCGATTCCCGACGTGTTCCAGGTGAGCCTCGACCTGCTTGTCGAGCGGTTCTCACCCGTCTTCCAGGCCTGTTTGAAATACGGCACCACGTTCGATCTCGAATGCCACCCCAGCGAGCGCGCCATGGGCGACATCACCAGCGCCGGCCAATACTTGGCGGCGGTTGACGGCGCCGGCTTCGCCAAGGCGGCGGGCTTCAACTTCGATGGTTCGCACATGGAATGGCAAGGCGTCCGGGGAGTCGATTTCATCCGCGCTTACGGCGACCGAATCCACTGCGCCCACATCAAGGGAGTGCAGGTGATCCGCGGTTATAGCCGCAACGGCCTGCTGGGCGGTCACCAGCCGATGGGCGACAAGCACAACGGCTGGAACTTCGTCACGGCGGGCACCGCCCGCGACGCCACCTCGACCGAGGAGTTGTTCGTCGAGTTGAACCGGGCCGGCTTCCGCGGCGCCGTTTCGATCGAATGGGAAGACAACGACGTCGAGCAGCACGCCGGCGCCAAGCAGGCCCTCGCCAACATCCACCTCGCCGACCAGCCCCCCAGCGGCATGCGCCACGACGAGCAACTGAAGGGCACCACAACGGCGGTTTTGGGATAGGCACTAATGCCAAATTGCCATCACCACGAGGAACGCGAGCCAAAGCGCCAAAGCGATCGACGTCGTCACCAGAAAGACGATACGCTTGCGCGGCGGGTTGGCGGGAGGTAACATCGGTTTCGCGGGTTCCGGCGGCTCGCCGCGGCGTTCCGCCGGTTCCTTGCCGCGGCTGGGTACGGGTGGGTGACGTTTCGACATGGGGACTTGGGAACCGTAGGTTGCTTACTGGGGCCGGCCGCGAAGCGGCGACATAGTATAGCAATCCACCAACCCACATGCCGCCCTGCGGGACGCGCCGGTTCCACTCCGGCGCCTTCGAGCTTCGATCATACACCCGCCGCGTCGGCCGCTCGCCAGCAGCGATGTCGTAACGATGTGGCCACATGGACCAAGGCCAGCAATACCGGCACCTCGACCAACGGTCCGATGACCGCCGCGAAGGCCGCCCCCGAGCGAATGCCGAACACGCCGACGGCCACCGCGATCGCCAGTTCGAAATTGTTGCTGGCGGCCGTGAACGAGAGGGTTGCCGTCTTGGGGTAGTCGGCCCCCAGGCGGTGGCTCATGGCGAACGAGACCAGGAACATCGCCAGAAAGTAGATCGTCAAAGGCGCCGCGACCCGCAGCACGTCGAAGGGGAGCTGGACGATGGACTTTCCCTGGATCGAAAACATCACGACGATCGTCAAAAGCAGGGCCACCAGGGTGATCGGGCTGATGCGGGGAATGAAACGCTCGTGATACCACGTCCTGCCTCGGCGGCGCACGAGCAAGAAACGCGTCAGCATGCCGGCGAGGAAGGGAATGCCCAGGTAGATGAACACGCTTTGGGCGATGGCACCCAGCGTGACGCCGGAAAGGTCCATCTCGCCGAAATCAACGCCGACCCAGGGCGGCAGGACGATCAGGAACAGGTAGGCGTAGGCGGAATAGAAGAAAATCTGGAACACGGAGTTGAAGGCCACCAGGCCGGCGGCGTACTCGGGGTCTCCCTCGGCCAGGTCGTTCCAGACGATGACCATGGCGATGCAGCGGGCCAGTCCGATCAAGATCAGACCGACCGCGTACTCGGGCAGGTCGGGCAGAAAAACCACCGCCAGGCCGAACATCAAGAGCGGCCCGATGACCCAATTCTGCACCAGCGACAACCCCAGCATCCGCACGTCGCGAAACACCTTGCCCAACTCTTCGTAGCGGACCTTCGCCAGCGGCGGGTACATCATCAGCACCAGACCCACGGCGATCGGAATCGACGTCGTGCCAATTGAGCATTGAGACACGGCGTCGACGACCGCCGGCGCGACGTTGCCCAGGGCCACGCCCGCCAGCATGGCCAGGAAGATCCAGAGCGTGAGATAACGGTCGAGAAACGACAGCCGGCGCGAGGATTCAGTCATGGCCGTGGTTCTTCCCGCCGTCGAGCCGCCGCCGGACTTGCGACATCACGGCCAGCATCAGCCGGCCCAGGTCGTCGCGGCGCTCGGCGTACTTCGCGGCTTCGAACTCACCGTCGTCGTAAACCTTGGGGTCGAGGTACGGCATTGAGATGCGCAGCGCGGCGCCCTTGACGAGCGGACATGCGGCGTCGGCCCCGCCGCAGACCATCAAGGCCGCGAAGCCGGCACGAGGGTTCGACTCGTCGTCATAGCGTTTCGAGAACTCGGTCGTCTCCATGGGCGGCTCGTGGGTGTCGCCGGGGTGTCCCCATCGCAACAGGTAAACAGGGTTGGCGTCGCCGGCCGGCCCCGGCGGCGCCTCGGCGCCCGTCGCCTCGATCTCCAAACCGATCGCGCGCAGCGTGGCAACCGTCCGCTGGTTGACGGCGGTCGGCGCCGTGCCCCCGCTGTGGCAGCGGATTTCCGTCAGTCCGTAGTAGGCCGCGGCGACGTTGCCCATCGTCGAGGCCAATACGCTGCGCCGCGAGTTGCCCGTGCAGACGAAAACCACATCGAGCGGTCGGCCGGCGTCGTAGTGGTCGACGACCCAATCGGCGAGCTGTTCGCCAATGGCCAGGTGTTGCGCGTCGATCCGGTCGAATGTGGTCGTCAGCGCTTGGACGTGTGCCACGACGCCGGGCAACAACCGGCCGCGGCTGGGAACGGTGCAGCCGGCAAGAGCGCGCCGGACGTCCATCGCGTCGAGACGCGAATCGCCCCCGGCGAGATGGGCAAATGTCTTGGGGTCCATGATTTCCTTGACTCCAGGGAGGGAAAGTACACCATCCTTGCCGATCGCTTTGGCAAGAACGGCTTTCGTGCGTTCGTCATGGCTTGGACTGGCGGCTTCCAGTGTGCCAAACGACTGTATCAGCCAAAGGGCGCGCACGAAATTGCCGACATCGGGCTGTGCCGGCTGTCCCCCAGGCTCGGCCGCGCAGGTGGCGAGGCAGATCAACGCGGAAAGGGCTCCGGCGGCAACGGAGGAAAGAGAATGGGGCATGCTTTTAAGTCTCCAGGGAAAATGCGTCATTCATACGTTCAGACGAATGTAATTACATGCGACGATCCAAATATATGGAACTAAAAAACTCACTCCGACGATTCGCAACCGGGCGCAAGCCGCTGAAGGCGGTGACGATCGTCACGCAGCACATCGAACTGTGAAAGGCAGCCGCTGACGCAGTCGATGAGTGTTCGGTGCAACGGGGTGGCGGGCTTGGCGAGCCGATAATGGACCCACAGCCCGTCTTTGCGGGCCGCGACAAGCCCGGCGCGCCGCAACGAGGCCAGGTGCCGCGAGACGGTTGGCTGCGGTAGTTCAAGCGCCTGGTGGAGGTGGCAGACGCAGACCTCGCCGCCCCCTGCGAGCAAGTGCAACAACCGCAAGCGCACGGGGTCGGCGAACGCCTTCAACAGGCGGGCCGAATCGGTCAAGGGGGTGGCGCTCGCGGACTTCATACGTGTACCCGAATGTAGCGGAGGCGGTGCGCGCCGTCAAGCGCCCGGTGCGCGGCCTTGACGATGATTGCGTGAATTTCAAACAACGGTGCCGATTCTGTAGGGAACGCCCTCCGTGGCGTTCCGCTTCCCGACGGAACACGTCACTCTGTAGGGAACGCCCTCCGTGGCGTTCCGCTTCCCGACGGAACACGTCACTCTGTAGGGAACGCCCTCCGTGGCGTTCCGTTTCCCGACGGAACACGTCGCGCCAGCTTCACGGAACGCCACGGAGGGCGTTCCCTACAGAACCCAAAGCGACGATTCCAGCGTTTGGCGGGTCATTGCACTAAAACCCCTTCACGAAAAAAATTGTCAGCCGCTGGGACAAGACTTGGGAACCGGTGACGGGCAGTTCGTAGCCGCCCGCCAGGTAGTATTCGCGGCCGAGATGAGTTCGAAAGCCCGGCGTGAGGCTCGCGTACGTTCCGGGTAGCGAACCGGGCGAGCCCTCCAGATTGTCGCGGACTGTGGCCGCCAGATAGTATTGGAAATCACCCAAAGGCCAAGAATCGTGCGCCGTAACGGTGCGGCCCAGCGCCAGGTTGGTGACCATCGTCGCGCGTTGCGAGCCAAAACGGTTGGTCGGAACCTCGACGCCCATGCCACCTCGTAGCGCCACACCGCCGCCCAAATCGCTCCAAAACTCCATGTTCGGAAAGAGTAGCGCCAGGCCGTTGCCGGTTTGCGGAACGCCGGTCGGCGACCGCGCGCCGAAGCTCGCCACGACCGACAGGTTCCGGGTTTCGCGCAGCATGATGCGGGTGGTGACGTTGAAGTCGCCGAACGACGCGGCTTGATAGGGTCCGCTGTCACCGTACAGCGCCGTGACGAAAGGGACGTCGAGCGATATCCATGCGCGCCGGCTGAGCGGGCTTTGGAATTGAAACAGCCCCAGGCCCGAGTCTCGCCCTTGCGGGAGCCCATCCGTGCGCGAAAAGAGCCACACGAAATTACGGTAAAAGAGGCCGTCGACGGCGGAGTCCACCCATCCCTGGCGAACCGCCCCGCTGTCCCCACTGGGCGGGCTGATCCACGGTTCGTCCCAGCCCTCGCTGAACAAGGTCCGCAGCGGCAACGGTGTCCAAACCCGTTGGTCGTCCGGCACGCCGAAAATCGACCCGCGGATCACGCCCCGCCCGCGCGATGCGCGCGCCGTCGCCTCGGCTCCGCGCGCCGTCGAGGCGTTCAACAGGCAAATGCCTGCCATTGCCGCGAGCAGCCAAAATGCGTGGCGCGCGATCCGAGCCGTTACCGGCCCGTGCCGCTCGACCATCGGGCGGTTGGCGCGCATGTGCCTCCTTTCCACCGACAGTATAATTGCCAGCACGCATATAGCTATATCTATATTCGGCTGTTTGAATACGGATCGTTGACCCAATTGACCTAGTTGACACAATTGTCGCGGCGACCATACTGCTCCGCGTTTTCCACCAGGTCAACGCGGACATGCGCGAGGTGCTAATCTTGGCGGTGGGCGTAGGGTGGGACAAACTCGCCTTGGGCGAGTGCCGGCCCACCAATTGGGTTGTGTCAACAATTGACCGTTTCACCAGGCATCATGTGGGAATGGTGGGCCTGGAGACCCGCTGCGCGGGTGCCCCCGCAAGCTTGTCCCACCCGTCCCACCCTAGGCTAGGTGAGGAATCGCAACCCGTATTGTGAGCCAACGGTTCAGAACGCGCTAGATTTCCGCACATCCTGTTCGGCGCCCTTGTTCGCCGCCCCGCGCGCTGGTCAAGTCAACGGCGAGTTGAATGGACCGCGAGGAACGTCGAGCGGGGACGGTTCCCGCAGCCGCCACGGAACCTTGTCGCGAGGTGCGGTCATGGAATCACCGATCAAGTGCGCGCGTTGCGGGCGGACGTTGGACGCCCCATGCGAATGGAAGCTGGAACATGCCGTCTGCGAGGCCTGCGGCCGGCCGAATGAGCCTTCGGCCCCGCTGGCGGCCCCGCGCGGCGCCGTCGCGGAATTGCTTGAAACGGCGTTTTCGGAGTTGCCACCACCGCCGCCGCCCGCGCGGCCGGGGCGGAAAATCGGCCCTTGGCCGTTCGTCGCCGCGTCGGCGCTGGGCCTGGCCGCGTTCGGCGGCGCTGTCGCTCTGGTGGCCAGCCGTCTGCGCGAGATGCCGGGCGTTTCGCTGACGGGCTCTGCGAACGTCGACAAGGCCCGTCAGCCACCGTCGGCGCCCAGCGAGACGGAGTTGCCCGATTGGACGCCCGATCCGGACTTGGTCAATTGGCTCCCCCGTCCAGTCCGTTTTAGCCGATGGCGTTTGCGCCTCCCCGAGGGCTTCGCGCCGGCGCCCGCGCCTGCCTGGCAAAAGTTCTATCAGGGCGATCTCGAATCGTGGGCCTGGGGCGATGTGCCCAAAGGCGATTCGATGCTGGCGGCCTTTTACCTCGATTCCGGTGAAATGAAACGCCTGAACGAACCGCTCACGGCGCTGGTTCGCCGTTTGACGCAGCAGTTGCAAAAGGGCTACGCCCTGCGCGACTTTGAATCGACGCTCGGCGGTTCCGAGCGGCTGGGGCCGCGGCAATTCCAGCGCCTTGAGTTCCAAGGCGTGAACGCCCGCTCGGAACGGGTTTACGGGACGCTGTTTTTGTCCCGAATCGAGCGGCAGTTGCTTGTTCTGGCCGCGACATCGCCGTACCCGCCGGATGACGATCGGCACGCAAAGTTGGTCGCGGCGCTGCTGACGCTTGAATGACGACAACCTGAGGCACGAGGGTATCGTGGCCATGGTCCTGGCGGCAAATTATTTCAACGTCCAGATTAGGAGCCACAACACGAAAACGGGACCGACTCTGTAGGGAACGCCCTCCGTGGCGTTCCGTGAAGCTGGTGCGATGTCTTGCTGGCGAGACACGGAACGCCACGGAGGGCGTTCCCTACAGAACCCAATGCGGCGATCCTCGAAACCAGTCTTCCACGCGCCGCTGCCGCCGCTAGCGTCAAGGGCTGATCCCCACCCACTGTTCCGCCGTAGGGACCACACGGAGGATCTCGTCGAAGCTGGTCTCGCCGAGCGCGACCTTGAGCATCGAGGCCCGGCGAAAATCGAGCATCCCGTCGTCGATGGCTTGCTGGCTGATGTCGTTCAGGGGACGTCCCTGGGCGATCCGCTGCCGAACGGCGGGCGTGAGACTCAAGAGTTCGAAGACGCCGGTTCGCCCCGCGTAACCTTCGTTGGCGGGGCCGTCGCCGCTCTCGCCTTGACGGGCCGCCGCGTAGACTGTGGGCTCGTGGTCGGGAGGCAGCCAGCGCCCGATTTCCTCGAACGTCCGCGGCGCGTGACTCAGGTCGAGGCGGACCTTGGTCTCGGAACCCAGCGTGCGGATCAGCCGCTGGCCAATGACCCCCAACAGCGAGCTGCACAGGAAGTGCGGGTGGATCCCCAGGGCGAGCATGCTTTGGATGGCGCCCGCGGCGACCGGCGCGTGCAAGCTGGCAAACACGAACTGGCCACTGTTGGCGGCGCGGATGGCCGTTTCGGCGGTCATCTGGTCGCGAATCTCGCCGATCATCACCACGTCGGGCCCTTGCCGCAGCACGGCCCGCAGCAGTTGCTCGAAGCTGGGGCCGTTCAACTCGTCGACTTGCGACTGGCGGAGGCCGTCGAGCGCGTATTCGATCGGATCCTCGATCGTATGGATCTTGCGGCGGCCGTTGTTCAAGAACTTCAAGCAGGCGTACAAGGTCGTCGTCTTGCCCGAACCCGTCGGTCCCGTCACGACGATCAGCCCGCTGGGGCTATGCAGCCAACCCATCAGCGTATCCAATTGCGGGCCGACCAGCCCCACCTTCGACACGTCGTACAACTGGCTGTCGCGCACCAGGATGCGGATCGCGAAGCTTTCGCCGTACATGGTCGGCATGGTGTTCAACCGCAGGTCGATCGTCCGGCCGTCCGAGCGGTGCCGCACCAGCCGACCGTCTTGAGGCTTGCGGTGTTCGTCGAACTTCATGCCCGCCGCGGCGCGAATGTGGTACATGCAGCGAGTACCCAACTCGCTGGGCACTTTGGCGATCGTTCGGATCATGCCCAAGTTCCGGATGGAGACCTCGACGCGGTCTTGTTCGGAGCAGAGGAACAGGTCGCTGGCGCCCGTCCGCACCGCGTAATCGACCAGCACCGAAAAGGCGAGCTCCGGCGAAACGCGGTCGAGCGACAAGTCGTTGTCCGCCGCCCCGCCCACCTCTTCGAAGTCAATCGTCGCCATGAATGCCTCCCTGGGCCAAGTGGCGGGCCTGGGCTTCGTTCTCGGCCAGTTTCAATACCAGATCCACGCGCATCATCTTCAGAATCTGTCCCACGACCGGCGAAAAGGAGTGGATCACGAGCGTTCCACCGCCCATGGCGAACCGCTTATGGTATCGTAGAAGCCATTCGACTCCCGTCGAATCGAGATACCGGCAACTCGCCAGGCTGAGCAGAACCTTTCGCGAGTAGACCTGCGGACCACCTATGTGTTCGATCGGATTAGCGCCGCCATCCCGACCGTCGCGCGACACGGCTCCCGACGATTCGAGCCGCACCAGTTCGCCGTCGCCGTCCCCGTCGCGATCGTTGAGCAACAACCTCATTTCCAGCATGTTTGACTCCCGGGTTTCGTTTGAACCACCGGCGACTCGCGCCGGTGGATCATGGTGATTTCGTTGCCGCGGTCGTTGAAGCGGACTTCGTGCATGAACATCCGGATCAGGAACAGCCCCCGGCCGCTGGGCCGTTCGAGGTGCGCCGCGTCCGTAGGGTCGGAGGGCACGGACGACGGATCGAAGCCGCGGCCCTCGTCGCGGATCAGGTAACGCCCCTCGCGCGGCGATTCCCGCGTGACGACATGGACGTACCGGTTGCAGTAAGGCTGCATCGTGCGTCGCTCCTCGGCCGTGTCGTAAAAACAGTCGCTGTCGTCGCCGCGCAGTTCCGAGTCGAGCTCGAGGTTTCCGTGATAAATGGCGTTGCTCAGCGCCTCGTGCAACGCCACCCCGACGCGGATCAATTCGACCTCGCCGACGGCCGACATGGCGCGGGCATATTGCTGGATGTGGTCGACCAATCCGGCGATCAGCCTCGCGTCGTTCACCAGGCGAAATCGGAATTCGGTTTGCACCCAGGCTCCGAGCGTGCGGCGGTGCTGGCTTTCGGCGTCGGAGACGGACAGCACGCTCCGCACGGCTTCCACCAGGTCGCGCGCCAGGTGGCGCTTCGGCACGTAGCCGGCGGCCCCCTGCCGCAAGGCCGCGAGCGCGATTTCCTCACTGCCGTGGGCGGTCATCAGGACGACGGGCACGAAGGGATACGACATTCGGATTCGCGCCGCCAGGGTCAGGCCGTCCATCCGCGGCATTTGCATGTCGGTCAGCACGAGGTCGGGCGCTTCGGAGGCGATCAGGTCCAGCACCTCGATGCCGTCGTGGGCGAAGACCACCTCAATCGGCAGTGCTTGCTGGAGGATCTTCGCCGCGAGATGGCGGTCGAGGTTGGAGTCGTCGACGATCAGGATTTTCGGCCGCTCGCCGTCGCGGGACGGCGCGTCGCATTCGGGCGCGGCGAGCAAGTCGATAGGTTCTCCGGCCATCATAGGTTCTCCGGTTGGCAGTAAACAGCTTGGTTCATCGAGAGTCAAACGGAATGGAGAATTCTCGCGGAACTCTAACACGGCTCTTGCAAACGGGTGCTGACCCACGGTACACTATTTTGCGAAAAACGACGGCAGCCCACCGCCGCGCGACAGCACGACCCGAAAGAGGGGCGCTCGCACCGTCCAACCGATCGGCCTCATACCGAATCGAAGGCGGCACTCGCGATCGCTCCAGGTGGCTCGGATTTCCGCACACCGCTGTCGGATCTCGTCGGGAGTGGGATCGACTCCGTCGAAGTTTCGTGACACCGAACATTGAACACTTTCCACCATCGCAGTATCTCCTCTTGAGGTCGCTTTGCCCTTCCGAACGGCCCGATGCTAGCAAAGTCATGTGAGTCGGGTGTTAGGCGGACCCGAAAATGACGTTAGATTTTCGCGCACCCTTGCTCCAGACGATGGCGGTGGGGCTCGTCCTTCATCCTCGTTCTCATTCGTATCCCCACCAACGTGCGGTGTCCGCCGTCGCTTCGTCAATGATCTTCTCATCATCCGGCGAAAAGCGGCTCGTATAGTATGCCGGATCACGGATCGCGGCGGCAAAGCGCTCGACAATGGCCTCGCAGTCGGGCAACGAGCAGTGCCCGAGCACCGCCCGCAGCGTTTCGGCCGGCGACTCACAGAGCGCCTCGTAGCGGACGATGAGGCTGGCCGCCCGCACTTGGGCGTCGCTGTCCAGCAGCCGGCCAAGGTGCGAGTAAACCATGTCCCAGTACCTCGCCCAGCCGCGCACCTCGCGCCCCGCGGCCCAGTCGTCGATAATCTGCGCGGTCCGTGACGCGTCTCCCAACTGCATGGGCCGGCGGTCAAGGCCGAATTCGAAGTGGCCCGACCGCTGCATGAACGCGAGTGCCCTGGGAGATCGTCGATGACCCTGGCAGAACCATTCGTGCTGCCGCGCGAGCGAGCCGATATGACGCCGCGGAGAGCGGACGGCAATCAAGAACCTCGCGTCGGGAAAGAGCCGGACGATGTAGGCGAGACGCGCAACGTGGTAGTTGGCCTTGGCCGCGTAGCGTGTCGCCTGCTCTGCCAGCAGCAGCTTGCGGATGTGGTCGCGGTAGAACGGTTCAAATGCCGGGTGGCGCTCTTCGCCGCCCAACACGTTGCTCACCGAGGGGTCGTGGCAACGGCAAAAGAAAGCCATCCAGAGCATTTCCTCCAGCGCATCGGGGCTTTCGGTCGTGACCATGACTCCGTCGCGATGGGCGCGCTCGCGTGGAGGTTGGAGGCGCCGTTTCGCGGTCGCGCGCCGCCACCAATAAGGCGTGAAGACCATGGGATAGTCTTTCATCTGCTGCGTGGCCACCGAGGGATGCGAGGCGACGACTTCGTGCAGCAGCGTCGTGCCCGATCGGGCCAGCCCGCAGACGTAGATGGGCATCGTCACGGGAACCTGGCGCAAGGCTTTCGCGAGCGAGCTCGATTCGAGGCGCGCCAAGCGGATGCAGAAGTTGGGGTGGCGATCGACGAGCCCTCCCAGCCAATGGAGCCAACTCGGGACGTCGAACGGCGAGTCGTCGCTTGGTGAACGCGCTCCCATACCCGCCGCCCACCCTACAGCGTTTCATCGCAGCCGGTTCCTCGTTCCGCCGGCGACACGGCCGCGGCCTGTGTCTCGGCGTCGTCGAGGCGGTCGCGTTTGCCCCTCAGCCAACCGAGCAAGGCCACGATCGGCCATTGCACGACCGCGATCAACGCCGCGCCGATCAGGCTCAACAAGGCCGCGAAATAGGGCAGGAAATCCGGCCCCAAGCCCACGTACGCCAACAAGGCCATCGGCGGGTGGAAGGAACCAAAAAACGACAGTTGCGTCGTAACGCAAAGCAGACGATCAGGGTCGTACACGTTGACCTCCGTCGAGAAAAGGAAGTTGCTCGGATGTAAATCGCCTGGCCGTGGTGATGTAGCCGTCGACGTACGACGACCAGACGATTTCATGGCCCTGGGTGACCTCGATCATTTCGCCGCCCTCGGAGTTGGCGATCAACGTATTGCCGTTGGGCAGGCGTTGACACGCGCCCCGTTCGCTGCTGTAGAACGGGGCGTCCGGCGCGCCGGCGTAGAACCAGGGAAATGCCTGGGTTTGCGGATCGTATTCGAGCACGCGTGAGCCGATTGCGACGCCCAGGTTGTCGTAGAGCAGCAGGTGTCCGTTGTCGAGAAACTGCGCGTCGTGCTGCGCGTACCAAGACCCGCGGGCCGCCCAGACGACTTTGCCCGACTCGGGATCGAGCATCGCCAGCGAGCTCATGTCGCGGATCGAAAGCAGCACATGGCCCGCCTTGAACAGAGGGAATTTCGCCGCCAGGCCGCTGCCCAGCACCTTGACGCTGTTGGTGTGCAGGGGATCGCGCGCCATGAAATCGTGGCTCACGTGCGGGGCTGTGCTGCCGTTGAGCCGCGTGTGGCGCTTAATGGGCCATTTCAGCGCGTCGAGCAGGGCGGCATACGGCGTGTCTTGAAACGCCTCTAAGATCGGCACCGGCTCGCGCAGCGGCTTCCCTTCGGGCGACAGCACAACGAGATAATCGACCTCGCAATGTGCGGCGATCCGTTCGAGACCTGGGGGCATCTGCTTTGCGATCTCCTGCCGCAGCGTATAAATGGTGCCGTCGTCGGCGACGTGGACGTCGTGGTGAACCGCGTCGGGATACGTCCACAGCACCTTGGAATCTTTGTCGAGCTTGGCCAGGCCGAGTCCCGCCGGCTTCGACTGGCCGTGGAACACCGTCATCAAGTCGCCGTTGGGGTACAAATGGCAGGCGAAAATGCAGACCGCCGAGTCGGGCACGCCGGTCTCAAGGTGGGGTGGACTGGGCCAGACGCGGCTGAAGGGGATCGCCCAGCGATGAACGACGTTTCCCCGCATGTCGATCAGGAAAGCCGCGGTGCGCCGTTGTGCGTCGTCGAACGCGGCGTACGTGTACAGCGTGAAGCCATCAAACGTCCGCCCCGGTTGGTCGATCGCGGCACGGGCAACGGGCGCCGCGGCCAGGCCGCGAGGGCTGGACGGGCTTTCCTCGCCGTCGCACCAAGTTCGGGCGCCGAGCAGCGCCTTGAACAGGAACTCGGACGAGGGGAGCTGAAAAAACATGGCCGCGGCGCCTGCCAGATAGCCCAGTGAGGCCACGCCGACGATCGCGACCAAAGCTGAAAAAAGAAACTTTCGCTGACGCACAAGCTCTTCCTCTTCTCTATCAGCGCCGAGGGAAGCAATTGAATTCACAGAGCGCGCCGAACGAAGGCCGACGTCGATTCGCGGAGTTCACGATACCACCGGATGCCGGGTTGTCAAACTCGCGGCAATCCACAATGGGACTGGGCAATGCCCGGCTAGCCTGGATGATTCATGGTCCCTGCGGAACCGAGCGCAGTCCGCCGTTGCACTACTAACCCGCGGCGCAAGCAACGTAAGCTCAACGCTGGGCCTTGCTTGCGCCGCGGGTTGGAGTGGGTCCATGAATAATCCGCGCTGGCCGGGGCGACCACGACATTCAATCAAATGTTCGTATGAGTATCTTTCACGCTCACGCAAATCGCGCACGGTTCTCACCATGCACTCGTCAAACCCTAATGTTCACACTCTAAAACTAACTTCACTTTGAGGAAACCCGAACGGTCGTCGTGTATCGTCCTGTTTACCCCATTTGGTTTGAGTTTAGAAAGGAATGTCCCATGAGAACCCTTGGCAAGCCGCGGTTGAAGCGCGGTTTCACACTCGTCGAGTTGCTGGTGGTGATCGTCATCATCGGCATGCTCATCGCGTTACTGTTGCCGGCGGTGCAAGCCGCGCGTGAAGCGGCGCGGCGCGGCCAATGCACCAACAACATGAAGCAGGTCGCCCTGGCCTGCCTCACCTACGAGGCTAGCTTCAAGGTTTTGCCGCCGCGCACGATTTACGGCACGTCGCCCTTGGACCCCACCGGCGCCCTTTACAAAAAGGCGTACCCAACGTCCCTGTTGCTCCCCTTCCTCGAGCAGGCCAAGTACGCGAACCAATGGGATTACGACTATCCGTGGACCTACACAGCCCCAGGGGCAGTGCTCAACTCTGGCGTGGCCACGAATTCCGCCTCGACTGTTGTCAACGGCCTGATTGCGTCCCAGCAAATGCCGATGTACATGTGCCCCAGCGCGCCCAACCCGCGGCTCCCGTTTCCCGACGCGATTGGCGTTTTCAGCGTGAATCGTGACATTGGCGTCCTGCCGGGGTATGGCCTCAGCACCCTCCCCAGCGCGACTGCCGTCGCGTTTTGCGACAGCCTCGGCTACGCCGATTACACGTTCCAGCAAGGGGTCAACGCCTTGACCGCCGTCACCTTCGCCGGCTACAGCCCCGCGCTGGTCATCCCCTATGGCGGCGGCGCGCCGAATTGGAGCGGCTCGCAGTGGAATGGCGTTATTCCGAGTCCCTTTTGGCACTCCGGCAAGGTGACCTTTGCCTGTCCGCTTGCGAATATCACCGACGGCCTGTCGGAGACCATCGGTTTGGTTGAATGCGCGGGCCGTCCCTCGCTGTGGTATCTCAACCGGCTGGCCCTTCAGAACCTTGATGATAACGTCATTGCTGTCGGTGGCGGCGCCCAGACAACGACCGACGGCTGGGGCTGGGCCGACACCGAGATCGGGATGTACGTTGACGGGGCCCTGGAGCAACTGCTTGGTGGCGGCTTCGCCACCACCGCGCAAATCACCGCGGTGCTCGGCCCAAACGCCGGCAGTGCCTTTATCAACACCATAAACGACTCGGAGATCTATGCCTTCCATCCGAAGGGGGCGAACGTCGCCTACATCGATGGCTCGGTTCATTTCGAGAACATCTACGTCAACCCCTTTGTCATCTGCGCGTTGTGTACCATGAACGCGGGAGAGATCATGTCGAACCCCGACTGAGCGTGCCCGTCGCGGTTTGAATCCCCCCATCGCCACGCGGTTTCGCGGCCGGCCAACGCGCCCTTTCCTGGGCGCGTTGTCCCGGCCGCGGCCGCGCCTGGTGCGCGGTGGAGTCTCATGTTGGCAGCTAAAAACGCATCGACCGTCCGTACAACGAACAATCAACAGGAGGCCGTTCCCCCGTGAAAAGGCAAATCATTTTCAGCGCGGCCGCGTCGTTGACGGCGATCGTGCTGTCCTGCCCCGGCTCTGGCTTGCGGGCCGAAGTCGTCTTGCTCGGCGCGGCTGGCTTTCCGGGCGATGCTTCCGACTTGTCAAAGTCGGCCGAACCATTGGAAGACGGCACGCCCGCCAACCGCTTTGGGGGGATCTCGGCGATCGAGTATTCCGGGGCCGACGATCGGTACCTGGTGCTTTCCGACCGTGGACCGGCCGACGGCGCCGCCTCGTACCGCTGCCGGTTTCACCTGGTGCGGCTCACGGTCGCGCCTGAGTCGGCGAAGCCGGTCGCCGCGGCGCTGGTTTCAACCACCTTCCTGCGCGACGAGCAGGGCCAGAACCTGGTCGGCGCCGCCTCGGCGTTCGATGCCGGCGATCCGGCCAAGGGGTTGCGGTTCGACCCGGAATCGATCCGCCGCGCCAACGGGCGGTTTTACATTTCCGACGAATACGGCCCCTTCATCGCCGAGTTCTCGCCGGACGGCGTCCGCAGCCGGTTATTGGGAGTTCCGACGCGCTTTCAGGCTTTACACCCGGCGGCAACCCCGGAGGACGAGAGTCGGTTGAACTCCAGCGGTCGTCAGACCAACGCCGGCCTGGAAGGGATGGCGGCCACGCCCGACGGTAAGGCCCTGGTGGCGATCATGCAGCGCCCCTTGATTCAAGACTGCGCGCCCGGCGCAAAGTCGCGCAAACGCCAGGGACGCAATAATCGCGTCCTGAAGTTGGACCCCGCGGATGGCGGGACGCGCGAATACGTGTACGTATTGGACGATCCTTCTTACGGCGTGAGCGAAGTACTGGCGATCAACGATCATGAGTTCCTGGTGCTCGAGCGCGACGGCAAGGGGGGCGGCGAAGCGCGGTGCAAGCGGATCTACCAGATCGACCTGCGGGGAGCGAGCGACGTGAGCGACTGCGAAGCGCTGCCCGTTGATCGGCTGCCGGAGAACATCAGACCGGTGGGCAAGTCGCCGTTCCTCGACCTGCTGGAGCCCCGCTTCGCAATCAAGAGCCCCGAGTGCCCGGCCAAGTTCGAGGGGCTGGCCTTTGGCCCCGACCTGGCTGACGGTCGGCGGTTGCTGGTGGTGGCTTGCGACAGCGACTTTGACGTAGCGCGTGCGACCATATTCTATGCGTTCGCCGTCGATCGCGACGACCTGCCGCGATTCGGCTGGTTGCCTCGCGCGGACGGCGCTTCGCCAAGCAACCGAAGCAACCCATGAAGGATGAGAGCCGTCGTGGACGAGCGTTCCCACAAGCCGAATCCGGGGCCCGTCGGCAAACCCGCGCTCGACGCCCCGGCCGATAGCGCGCCTGACAGAGGTGACGCGGACCCGGAGCACCTCGTCGCCGGCGGTGCGTCCGAAAGCGAACACGACGAGAGCCCCGGTTTACCGGGCCGCGGCGTCGGCGCCGAAAGGTTCAAGGGGATCATCTATCGGTACATTCCCGTGGAATGCCCGAGTTGCGGCTTCGAGGGGAGGGTGAAAATCGCGTCGCTCGATCGCACGTTTCATTGCAAGCAGTGCAAACGTGTCTTCCATGTCGACGTTCGCGGTACGATCGCAGGCGAGCGGCCGCCGGAGGAGATCGTCGCGGTCGACCCGAGCGCTCCGATCGCGCCGGAAAAGCCCAACTGGGTCGAACGGCGGTTCCTTCGGCTTCCGCGCGTTGCCCGTTGGGGCGTGCTGGTGGCCATGGTGCTGGCGCTGGCTGGCGTCGGGCTGTTGTTCAAGCAGGTGCAAGAGGCGCCCTTGCCGCTCGACCTGCACAAGCGGGCCGAATTGGCGGGCAAGGCGCTCGCGCAAGGCGACTGGCGCCTGCTCGATCGCATGGCGATGCCGGGCCATTCCGACGCTCTGCACGAGTGGTACACGAAGGCCCGCCCCAAGGAATTCGCCGCTTTAACCTTGGAGTCGGACGTGAACGTGGTCGTCGGCCAGTTGGCGGAGATGTTCCGCAGGGCCGAAAGGGTGCCGGGCAAGAAGAAAAAGGTGCCGATCGCCGATTTCCGCACGCCCGTCGAAATCGTTCTGCCCGGCAACCCCCAGGGTCCGGCCAGATTCCAGGTCGACTTCGTCTGGGTCAAAGCCAAGGACGGCGAATGGCAGATCGACGGAGAATGGGCACGGGACACGGAGGCAGCCAAGTCAGCCGCGGGGATCCCGCCGCAGAGGCGACGACGATCGAATTAGCAATGGTCCGGCGGAAAAGTGTAGTGTAATTCAAGCTACTAAGGAGATGTCCGATGAGAACAAGAAGAGCCCGCGGCAGTTCGTGGGCGAGGGGGGGCTTCACCCTCGTCGAGCTGCTGGTCGTGATCAGCATCGTCGGAATGCTCGCCGCCTTGCTGCTTCCCGCGGTGCAATCGGCGCGCGAGTCGGCGCGGCGGACACAATGCCGCAACAATCTGAAGCAGATCTCGCTGGCCATGCTGAGCTACGAAGTGACGCACAGGGTCTTGCCGCCGCGGACGATTTATGTTTTCGGCGCGCTCGCCGGCAAGTACACGTCTCCCACGACGCTGCTTCTGCCGTTCGTGGAGCAGAAAAAAATCAGCAACCAATGGAATTTCAACTTTCCGTGGTGCTATGAGACGGCCAACGCCGTGCTCAACGACGGGGCGTCGAGTTCGTCCTCGAATTCGGCCGGCAACGGCATGGTGGTCAACGGCCTCTTGTCTCAACAACCATTGCCGATTTTCATTTGTCCCAGCGCCCCCAATCCGCGCACTCCCATGCCCGACCCGGCCGCCTTCGCGAACCGCGGACTCACCATCGCCCCCTACGGCGTCGACACCAGCGGGACCACGTACCCGTTGCCCCGATATGGTTACGGCGATTACCTCGGCTGCGAAGGGCTTGACGTCAATTTTGCGTTGACTTACTGCGGCTACACGTCGGCGCTCACGGCGCCGTTCAACGCCGCCTACGGAGGCGCCATTCCGGGCGTCTTCTGGCACAATAACAAAGTATCGACGACGTTCTCGGTTCCCATCGCGATGATCCGAGACGGCACGTCGGAGACGTTCGGCTGGGTCGAAGACGCCGGCCGTCCCTCGTTGTGGTACGGCAACCGGCCCGCCGGGAAGAACAACGATCCCGCCGCGAGCGGTTTGGACAACTCCGTGACGGTGGCCGGCTGGGGCTGGGCCGACACGGAGATCATGGGCTTGATTGGCGGCGCCGCCGTGGCGGGCATGCCCAACTGCGGCGTGAACTGCACGAACGACTCCGAGATTTACTCGTTCCATCCGGGCGGGGCCAACGCCGCGTACGTCGACGGCTCGGTCCACTTCATCAACGCCGAAATCAACAATTTCGTACTCGGCGCTTTGACGACGATGAACGCGGGCGAGATCGCGGAGACGCCCCAATGATGCGTCATTCCGCTCTGTGCGACATGTGACTGAGCGTCGTCCTCGCGGGGGCGACGGCCGTGACGTTTTCACATGTTCTGAATGAATTGCTCGCATTTCCCGAACATGCTTTTGGCAGATTATACTTCACGCGGCCGACCGCGTGAAGCATATAGTCCGTACAGCGAGCGCCGCGATGCCCCCCGAGATCCCGTTCAACAAACCGTTCATTGCCGGCAAGGAGCTTTACTACATCGCCCAGGCGGTGGCCTTGGGCAATATCTCCGGTGACGGGCATTTCACGCAGAGTTGCTCCCGGTTGCTTCAGGAGCGGTTCGGCATCCACAAAGTACTGATGACCCCCTCATGCACGGCCGCATTGGAGATGGCGGCCATGCTCTGCGGCCTTGGGCCGGGCGACGAGGTGATCATGCCCTCGTTCACGTTCGTCTCGACCGCCAACGCCGTCGTCCGGCTGGGCGCGAAGCCCGTCTTCGTGGATATTCGGCCCGACACGCTCAACATCGACGACGCACTGATCGAAGAGGCCGTCACGCCGCGCACCAAGGCCATCTTTCCTGTCCATTACGCCGGCGTCGGCTGCGAAATGGATCGCATCATGACGATCGCCGAAAAGTACAACCTGCTCGTCGTCGAGGATGCCGCCCAAGGGGTCAACGCCTTCCACAACGGCCGCGCGCTCGGGTCGATCGGCCACCTGGGCTGCCACAGCTTCCACGAAACCAAGAATTACATTTGCGGCGAGGGCGGGGCGCTGTGCATCAACGACCCGGAAATGGTGGAGCGGGCCGAGATTCTCCGCGACAAAGGAACCAACCGCAAGCAGTTCTTCCGCGGTCAGACCGACAAGTACACCTGGGTCGACGTCGGCGGCTCGTATGTGCCCAGCGAATTGTGCTGCGCCTTCCTCTACGGCCAGTTGGAGTTGTTCGATCAGATCGCCCAGCGACGACGCGAGATCCACCAGACCTATGCCGAGCAACTCCAGCCGCTCGCGGACGATGATTTGCTGCGGCTCCCGTTCACGCCCGAAGAGTGCCAGAGCAACTACCACATGTTTTATGTCTTGCTGCCGGATCGGCGAGCGCGCGACGAGTTGCTCGAACACCTCAATCAGCGAGGCATGCATGGAGTGTTTCACTACGTACCGCTGCACTCATCGCCGATGGGCCGCGTCGTTGGAGTCGCGCGCGGTGATTTGCCCGTGACGGACGCCGTCAGCGCCGGCTTGCTGCGGTTGCCGTTCTATTACGACATCTCGTTGGACGAGCAGGCCGCGGTCGCAAGCACGGTGGCTGATCTTCTGCGGCGCCGGACGGTCGGCGACGACTTCAACGCATCGCGGCGGAGCGGGGACTCGCCGCTCAGCGAAATGTTCCGGCGCCCCGTCGCATCCGGAAAGCACGCCCTGGGAATCGGTGAATACCACGATCATGCCGGCTCGAGGACCCGATGACGATGAAGTTCTCGGCCGCGGTGTCGCACGTCGAAGAGGCCATGTCGATCAAGTACAACACGCTGGTCTACGAGCTCAAGCGCCAAGGTAAGAACGTGCTGGTGATGAGCCTTGGCGAAGCGTACTTTGATCTTCCCTTATTGCCTCTCGACGATCTTCCTTTTCCCGACGTTTATCATTATTCGCACCCTCGGGGCGTCCCCGAATTGCGGCGAAAGCTCGCCGGCCACCTCGCTGCGCGGTACGACGTGCCGATCGACCCGGAACGCGAGATTCTCGTGACCGCCGGTTCGAAGGCGGCCATTCAGATGACGCTGATGTCGATCCTCAATCCCGCTGACGAGGTGCTCGTCCCCGAACCGGCATGGGTGAATTACAGCGAACAGATCAAGCTCTGCCACGCCAGGCCGGTGGGTGTGCCTTGGGACCAGGGGCTTGACGCGATCGAACGGTATGTCACGGCCGATACGCGGGCGATCATCGTCACGACGCCCCACAATCCGCGCGGTTACGTCTACCGTGAAGACGAACTTTCCGCGTTGCTCGCCTTGGCCGAGAAGCACGACCTTTGGTTGTTGAGCGACGAGGCCTACAGCGACTTCGTACTCGACGGCTCATTCACGTCGTTGGGCAAGATGGATCGCGTCAAGCGACGCTCCGTCGTCTTCAATTCGATCTCCAAGAATCTCGGCATGTCCGGATGGCGGATTGGGTACGTCGTCGGCCACGCCGACCTGATCGACCAGGTGCTCAAGGTGAACCAGCACCTGATTACCTGCCCGGCGACGATTCTGTCGCATTACGTCGCCTTGCACTTCGAACGACTGTTGGAAATCACCGCGCCGCAGATCCGCCGGATCGCCGACGAACGCTCGGTCGTGGCGCGCCACATGGACGAGATGGACTTGACATACCTTCCCGGAGCGGCGACGTTTTACTTCTTCGTTTCCATCGAACCGTCGCGATTATCATCGGAGGAGTTCGCCAGGCGATTGCTCGAAGACGATCTCATCAGCACCGTGCCCGGCCTGGGTTACGGGAAATCGTGCGACCGCTTCATCCGGGTCTCGATCGGAACGGCCGGCAGGGAGGACAATCTCCGCGGAATTCGACGAATCAAAGCGTTGATCGAAGCCACTTGCTAGCGGGCGCCTCATGGCCATGAAACGAAAACTCGTTCACGTGCTCGGCGGCGGCCATTGGCAGTTGCCGACGATCCGGCTGGCCAGGTCGCTCGGCTACCGTGTGCTGGTAACCGATAAGTATCCCCAACGGCCGGCCTATGCGCTGGCCGATGAGCGCGAGGTCATCGACATTGCCGACCGCGAGGCGACGCTCGACGCCGCGCGCCGGCACCGAATCGACGGGATCACCTGCGACACCACCGATGCGGGCGTGCCGACGGCGGCGTACGTCGCCGAGCGGCTAGGGTTGGCCGGCATCGGTTACGAGGTCGCGCTGAATTTCACCAACAAGCACCGCATGAGGACGATCACGGCGGCGGCCGGCCTGAGCCCTGTTCGCTTCCGGCTGGTATCCAAGTTCGCCGAGCTGCGCGCGGCGGCCGAAGAGATTGGCTACCCTTTGGTGATCAAACCGGTCGACAACCAGTCGAGCCGAGGGGTCCATCGCATCGACGATCCGACCGAACTCGACGAGGGATTTTCCGGCGCTCGTCGCGCGACGCGAGAACGGGGCGTGTTATTGGAAGAGTTCCTGCCGGGAATCGAAGCGACCGTCGAGGGAATTTGCCTTGCCGGCCGCTACCGAACGACGGCGTGTTCCGACAAGGGGCATTTTGCGCACCGTCCGGAGGTTGCCAACCGGTTGACCTACCCTGCGGCCTTCGACCAGGCCACGACCGCCCGCTTGTTGGCCGCGAACGAGGCCGTCGTGCGCTCGCTGGGGATGACCAACGGCGTCACCCATTCCGAATTCATGGTCCTCGACGGCGAAGTCCGGCTGATCGAAATCGCCGCGCGCGGCGGTGGAAACCGCATCCACACGGACATCGTCCCCCGCCTGTCGGGAATCGATGCTCCGAGGTCGTACCTGGACTTCGTCATGAACGCGGGTCCGACGCCCGCGTCGCCCGCGCGCGCCAAGGCCGCGAACCTCGCGTTCTTCGACTTCCCGGCCGGACGGGTCAGCGCGATCCGAGGCGTCGAAGAGGCGCGGCGCATCGTCGGTGTCCATGAGATCTTCCTGGAGTTCGCCGCGGGCGACGCGCTGCGGCCACCCCACGACGACCGATCGCGTCCTGGGTTCGTGCTGGCGTTTGGGGCCGACCGCGACGACGTCGTGGCGACGACCGAGAAGGCGATGCGGACGGTCGAAGTTGACGTGGAGGGCTTCAGCCATGCGGCGGTTTGACGCCCTGGTACATATCACCGCCGATGGCCGCTGGCTGGGAACGTCGCGGCACGACGCCAGTTTGAATCGGCTTGTGGCGGAAATGGACGCCGCCGAGGTCGAGCGCGCCTGCCTCGTCGGCATCGCCGGCTATGCCGACAACGAGACCCTCGAGGCGGCCGCGCGCTTGTATCCCCGCCGATTTGTTCCGATCGCGGGGTTCAACCCGGCGGAGTTCGCCGCGATCGGCGATATCGAGGCGCGCGTCGGCGAGCTCGCGCGCCGCGGCTTCGCGGGGATCAAGCTCCACCCGCGCTTGAATGACTACGACCCGCTCGACCCGCGCTGTCTGGCGGCCATCGACGCCGCGGGACGACACGGATTGCCCGCCATGATTTGCACCTTGTTCCGCCGCCCAACCGCGGCGACGCGCCATCCTTCCGATGTCGTCGACCGGATCGCCACGTCGTGCCGTAACACCCGGGTCGTGCTTCTGCACGGCGGGGGATCAGCGATCCGCGATCTCTTCGAATTGGTGCGCATGCACGAGCACCTGCTGCTTGACGTGTCGTTCTCGATCATGCGTTACGCCGGCAGCTCGATCGACCTCGACCTGCGTTTCGCGTTCGACCAACTCGACCAGCGGACGGTCGTCGGCTCCGACTTTCCGGAGTACGCGCCTCGCTCGGTTTACGACCGGGTGAACGAGCTGACGATGGGGCTATCGACGACCCAACGCGAGAACATCCTGTTCCGCAACTTGACGCGCCTGTTCCAGCCGTGGATCGGATATCAGTCATGAGCCAGGACATGATCGACGGCGAGCCGCCCCTGGTCGCGGGCGATCGGCCCGAGATCTCGATCGTCATTCCCGTCTACAACAGCGAGCCGACGGCGCGCGAGCTTTGCGGTCGGCTTCACGACACGCTGACGCGGATGCGCGTCTCCCATGAGATCCTGTTCGTCGACGACGGTTCGCGCGACGGCTCACTGGCCGTGCTGGTCGAGGAAGCGCGGAGGAATCCCGCGATCCGAGTCGTCAAGCTGATCCGCAACTTTGGACAGCACCAGGCCATCACCGCGGGCCTGTCGTTGAGCCGGGGTCGCTGGGCCGTGGTGATGGACGACGATTTGCAATACCCGCCGGAGGAACTGGCGAGGCTCTATGGCAAGGCGTTGGAGGGTTTCGACGACGTCCACGGGATCCGCGAGCGGCGTAACGACGGGCTGGGTCGGCGCGCGGTCTCGAAGATCGCCCACCTCCTGATGAGCCTGCTGTTCGGACAAGGCAGGCCCGATTCGATCAGCGCCTTTCGGATCATGAGCCGTCGCCTCGTGGACGACTACCTGCGGCTTCACGAACGGCACACGTACGTGGCGGCGCTGATCGCCTGGCTGGGATTTCCGCACGCCTCGGTGCCGGTTCGCCACGACCCACGGCGCGCGGGGCGGAGCGGCTACACGTTCCGCAAGCTCTTGACGATCTGGCTCGATATCGCTTTCGGCTTCTCCGACCGGCCGCTGCGTTTGGCCACTTGGGTGGGCTGCACGTTCAGCGTGCTGGCGTTGATCGTGGCCGCGAGGGCGGTTTTCGTCTATTTCACGGCGGAACAGCCGGTGGTCGGTTACACCTCGTTGATCGCCTCGCAGCTCCTGGCTTCGGGGATCACGATGATTTTTCTCGGCGTGATCGGTGAGTACGTCGCGCGGATCCATCGCGAAGTCAAAGGCCGGCCGTTCTTCATCGTCGATCGCGAAGCCTCGTATCCCCCGTTGGTCCCCCCTGAATCGAGGCCGCTCGATGAACCAGCGCGATCGTGAGGCCTATCGCGCCCGCTACGTCGAGCGGCTCGAGCGATTCGGTCACGACCCTCGAACACTGGGTTGGGCCTCCGGCAAGCAGGCGGAGCGATTCGCGGTGTTGACGTCGTTTGTATCACTCGACGAAGCGCGCTCGATCCTGGACGTCGGCTGTGGCTTCGGCGATTTGTACGATTTTCTGCTCCGGGCGGGCTACCGTGGACGTTACACCGGTCTCGATCTCGTACCGGAACTCATCGAAGCCGGCCGCGCCGCCTACCCCGCCGCCGACCTGCGCGTGGCCGATCTCGCCGAGCTCGGATCGGACGAGCGGTTCGATCTTGTCGTCGCGTCGGGGATTTTCAATGCGAAACTGTCGCACGAGCCGTCGTGGAACCACATGACCGTCACGCTCGCGCGGATGTTCGCCCTCTGCGAGGTCGCCGCCGCCACGGACTTCCTGACCTCGTACGTCGATTTCGAGCGCGCCGACCTGCACTACGTTTCGCCCGAGCAAACCTTCCGCTTCGCCAAGGGACTCACGCGCCGCGTGATCTTGGCGCATCACTATATGCCGTTCGAGTTCGCGATCTGCCTGTATAAGGACGATCGCGTCGTTGGACCCGCCATGTTCCCCGCATGGCCTGCTCGCGCCAGCCTTCGATCAGGAGCAAGGGAACATTTTCGAGCGGATTGACGCGCCCGGGCGCCGGCAGGGGAACCTCTCGTATCGCCCCGGCGTGTGATTGCAGCAGATACGCGGCTTGCTGGGACCAGCTCGAGCCGTAAATACCTTCGTTCCAGCCGTACTGGGGATGGGGCGCCGGCGGGAGAACCAACGGGCGCGCCCCCCGCGGCATGAATTCAAAGCGGCCCACGAGCCAGATTCGGCCGCCGGCGCGGAGCGTTTGCTCGAACCGTTCGAGTTCTCCACGGATTGGATCGCCGAGCTCCATCTTGCGCTTCATCTCGAGGTAGCCGCCGTGCCCCTTGCGTTCCTTTTCCACGTCGGGAAAATTCATCGCCGTCGCTTCGCCGCGATAATAGCGCTCGAACGTCAACCCGACGTACCAGGGATGGATGACGATCAGGTCGTCGCGCCTGGCTTCCCGGTCCAGCCGCTCGACGACGAGATCGACGTTCGTGAATCGAAACGCCAGCGCCGACCAGGTGTGTCCGAGCACGCCGCCGAAGACGAGCGTCACGGCCGCGAGGCGTGCGATCGAGTAGGTCGGTTTCGCGGTCGCGCCAAGCACGGCGCCCATTTCGACCGTGACCGCCAAGAGCGTCATGAACGGCAAGTAGTACCAGACCTGTGTTGGGACGTGAACGAAGCGGATGTACCACCAGAATCCCACCGTGCCTACCAAGGCGTTGCCCAACAGGAACACCGCGAGGTCGCGATGATTCGACGGGAATGCGACACGCTTTCCGCGGAGGAAAACCCATACCGCCGCGGCAAGCGCGAAAAGCGCCGCGGCGCCCCAGGCGAGACAGCCGGCCGGGCCGGCGGCCCCTAGCGCCTTGCCAAATACGGCAAGCTGCCACGACCATGGGACGTCCTGGCGCACGACCACGGTCCATTCGCTCGTCTTGGGGAACAGATACAACACGTAGGGCGCCACGGACACGGCCGAGACAAACCCGACCAGGGCGATACCGATCAGTGCGCGCCCATCGCGCCGTCGCAGGCAAACCAGACCACCGCCCATACATGCGGCCAGCAACATGAACGAATTGGCGTAAAGCGACTGGACCGCCAGCAGGGCGGCGATTTGCAATACGACGAAGCGCCGCCAGGTGGGACGCTTGAGCGCTCGCCAGAGACAGCCGACCAGCAACAATTGCGTCAACGCCCCGAGGCCATAGCCACGGACCTCGTCGCCGTAGACGATCAAGGTCGGCTGGAAGCACAGCAGCATGAGCAACACCCAGGGAACCCTCGCCCCGAGTTGCCGTCCGGTCCACCATGCCGCCGCGACGTGCGACGCTCCACACACCAGACCGATGCCGCGCAGCGCCGTATCGGTTTCGCCCAGACCAAGGGCGATCCAACCCCGCAACGCCAACAGCCACAGGATGGGAAACGAATCGTTCGTCCAAGTTCCGAAATAGTCGGATTGCGAGGCCATATTGACGCTATGGACTTCATCGCGCCACAGTCCACCCGCGTGCAGATAAGCCACCAGTCGAGCGGCCAGCGACACGACGGTGAGTGCCAACCCCAGGGCGAGCTCGAGCCGGTCCCAGCGCCGCATGCGGTTCGGCACGGGCGCGCTCGATCCGTTGCCGCTTGCTCGCCTACGATGCATGCGTCGATTGCCGGCTTTCCATGAGAAGTATCATGACTTTCGCTTGAAGATCCACACATGATAGGGCGAGCGTGGTCGAGCGCCGAGAGCCTGATCGTCCCATCGGTAAAGCGTTTCATGTTGCGAAAGTATATCGACCAGGCCCACGGGTTCGTAGGAACTCGCCAGGTAGCCGTTCGTCCAGCCGAAGATGAAGCGGTCTGAATCGGGACGCTCCAGCCAGGAGGTCGAAACATGGACCAGGACGATGAATTCGGGTTCCCGTGCCGTGATCTCAGCGGCCATCTCTTCTTGCATCGTCCGCGCGAACGGCTGGGGTTCCATCAGCGGGTAGGTGTAGATGTAGCCCGTGGCCGAATGCCGGTGAGAGTAAAAATACAACTGCGGTTCCGAACCGATCACCGCCACGTACTCCCCCGGCGCCGAATGCGAGGCGAGGTAATCGGCGATCGCCGCGGACTCGACGAAAGGGTTCGGACCGTACACCATGCGACAGGCCTCGACGCGCGTGCAAAGGAACAAAAAGTCGCGTTGCGGCCAGATTGAATACGCCCAGGCCGCGACCAGGATTGCCGTGGCAACGGGATCGCGAAGAAAAAAGCCGCCCGGCGCGGTCGCGCGCCCGATGAAACGGGCCACCTGGCCGCACCCCGCCCCCGCGAACAGCGCCACCGCCGGCAAAAGGACGATGAAGTAATGCTGGCGGAAATAGAGGCCGGGACACACACAAAGGAAAGAGCCGATGAAAAAGCCAAATCCGAACCAACGCCGCCGATACGTGCCGCCGCCTGGCCGGAACAAGCCGGCGGCGCCGAGCATCGCCGCCAGCCAAATGAGCCAATTCGGCCCCACGACGTCGCGAAGGCCCCGCCCGAATGATTCGATGCCCCGCTCGAAAGGGACTTGCGCCACGTATTGCCGCGCGTACGTCACCGTCCAGAACCAGAACTTGTCGAACACCCCCGCCTGCCAGAGCCAAAGGCAGGTCGCCGCATAGGGAAGCACGGCGGACGCGAGGAAAAATGCGAAACGCTTCCAAGCGCGTCGGGACGACAATCCCTGGCGGCCGGCGGCGTCGGCCAATACGGCGCACGCGCCGAACGCGGGCAAGAACACGCCTTGCTGTTTCATCAGCAGCGCCGTGCCGAGCAGTAGCCCGCTGGCGCACAGGAGCCGCGCGCCGTCGCACAGGATCGCCCTCCAAAGAAGCCAGGCCCCCGCGACCCCGAAGAACGCCACGAAGTGGGTGGCGTGGGCCGCCGTTCCCAATACCGAGGCACTCACCGACATCACCGAGAACCCCACCGCGCCGACCGCTCCCGACAATGGGTCGAACAGATCCTTGCCCAGCAAGAACAGCAAGGCGATCGTCGCCAGGTTCACGACCAACAACCCCAGGTGAATGCCCGCCGTGCTTTGCCCGAAGAGTGCCATCAGACCGGCATAGGCCAAATAGGTGCCCGGCAGCTTCATGTTGTATGCCAGGCGATAGGGGGGGATGCCTTCGAGGATCAACTGGCCCGCATAGGCATATTCGCCTTCATCACGCTCCAAGGGAAATTCGCGCAACCGAAGCCGCACAAACGTCGAAAACAGCAGGGCCGCGATGACGAGGGCCAAGGCCAACCCCGGGCTGCCACTCGTTCCCACGCTTCGTGTGGGAACATCTCCGCGGTCGCTCCGCGTCGTCATGCCCCGCAGGGCTCGGTCGTCGCGGGGCCGCGAAGCGGCCGAAGATGCGTTCGGGGTATCCGCGCAGTGGGTCGGCGGAGCGTGGGAGCAAGGCAAGACCTTCTTTTCTCGCGGCATTTTGGAACTTTCGGAGCTCGACCTGAGTCGTGCCACATTGAACAACGACCCGCTCAAAGGCTAGGATTGACACCCATCAAGCATGCATTCTATAGTGAACGCCCTCCGTGGCGTTCACCGCCCGGTTCCATGCCGGCGCCGCGGCGGAACTGATCGGCCAACACCCGGCTCTGCGCCCGATGCGCCTGCGCGTGCTCCGGCTCGAGCCGGATCGCGGCTTCGTATTGGGTCAGCGCATCGTCCGGACGGTCGAGCAACTCCAGCATCAAACCCAAGTTGTATCGCGATCGGGCGTCGTTCGGGTCGAGCCGCACCGCGGCCTCGAACTCCGCCAGGCCCCGCTCGCGTCGCCCCAGGCGCAGCAACGCCAACGCCATGTGGGTGTGCAGCTTGGCGTCATCGGGCGCCAACCGCAACGCATCGTCGAGGTAGGGCAGCCCCTCCGCCGCGTGGCCGCGCTCGGCCAGGGCGGAACCCAGCGCGCCGGTCGCCGTCGCATTCGGACCAGCCACCTCATGGGCTTGTGCCCAAAGCCGCACGCTGTCGCGCCAGTAGCCCACCTGCAGCCAGGTGCAAACGCCGAAGGCGCCAAGGGCGGCGGTGGCCAACGCGACGGTCAGCTTCCGCGAGACAAACTCGCTTCGCTGCAAGTCCGCGACACCCCATACCGATGCGATGAAAATGCCGATCAGGGGCACGTACGTGTAGCGGTCGGCGATGGCCTGCGTCCCCACCTGAACGATGCCGATGACCGGCACGAGCGTGCCGAGATACCAGAACCACCCCACCGCCAAATACGGCTGGCGGCGGGCGCGACGGCAGACCCAATACGTCGCGCCCAGAAGTAGCGCCCCCGCGACCGTGGCCACGGCGGGCGCCGGCGCGCGAAGCGGGTAGTAGACGGCAAGCTCCAGTGGAAAAACCGCCTTCTCGAGATAGGCGATGTAGGCCACCAGGGCGTTCAGCAAGCGGCTTGCCAACGGCATGCGATCGACCGGCAAGACCGCCCCGCCGCCCGACTGCGCGATGAAGGTGATCACGCACGAAGCGGCGCTCAGGACCAAGAGCGGCAGTTTTTCGGCAATCAACCGCCGCCCGTGGGCCGGCTGGAATCGAGTCCCCTTTCTCATTTCTCCTTTTTCCTTCCCCGGCCAACGCCCCAGTGGCCAGTAATCGAGCAACAGCAGCACGCAGGGCAGCGTCACCAACATGGGCTTGGCCGTCAGGCCAATACCGAACAGAATCGTGACGACCCAATAGCGACCGGCGCACGGGCGGCGCGCGTAGTGCGCGTACGCCAAGAGCGTCAGCAGCCAGAACAGCGTGCTGAGAACGTCCTTGCGTTCCGCCACCCAGGCGACGGATTCGACGTGAAGCGGGTGCAGCGCGAACAAGGCCGCGACGACGGCGCCACGCCACACCGCGCCGGTCAGCGAGAGCAACCACCAGAACAACAGCAGCGTGTTCGCAACGTGCAGGATCAGGTTGGTGGCATGGTAGCCGGCGGGGTTCACGCCGTAAAGTGAGCAGTCCAACTCCAACGACAACCAGGTGAGGGGGTGCCAGTTCGCATGCTCAAGGCTGCTCAACGCCCAGCGGACGCTTTCGGCGCGGAGCCCGGCTTGAACATGGCGGTTTTCGGTCACGTACTGTGGGTCGTCGAGAGACACGAAATCGTGGCGCATGACCTGTGCGTAGGCGAGGCACGTCGCCGCGGCCAAAGCGAGCCCCAGCGCCAATTCGAGGCGATGGCCCCGCCACCCGCTTCTCATGTCGGTTGCGCCGTTTCAAGCATCCGCGGCCGATCGTAATAGGCGGTCAGCCGCAATGTGGGGCGACGGCTGAAAAGCCGCGCCTTCGCCAACTTCCATTTCCAAAGCCGGTAGAGCACGCTGGTCGACAGCACGCCCAGGCCATACGCGACCGAGCGGCGGAAATTGATCGAACTGGCATCGGGGAAATACTTGGTGGGGCAACTCACCTCGCCCACAGCGAAGCCGAACGCGATGGCCTGGGTCAACATCTGGTTGTCGAACACGAAATCGTCGGAATTGGCCAAGAGCGGCAGCGTTTCCAACACATCGCGCGAAAACGCCCGGTAGCCCGTATGGTACTCCGACAGTTTCGCCCCCAACAGCAGGTTTTGAAACAGCGTCAGGAAACGGTTTGAAACGTACTTATAAAGGGGCATGCCGCCCGCCAGCGCCGTATTGCCCAGAATGCGCGAGCCGAGCACCACGTCGTACACGCCCGAGCCGACCAACGCGGCCATCGCGGGGATCAATCGCGGGTCGTACTGGTAATCGGGGTGCAGCATCACCACAATCTCCGCGCCGGCGCACAGGGCTTCGCGATAGCACGTCTTCTGGTTCGCGCCATAGCCAAGGTTTTCCCGGTGGACGAACGACTTGATCCCCAATCGCCCGGCAACCGCCAATGTTTCGTCGGTGCTGGCGTCGTCGACCATGATCACCTCGTCGACCACGTCGAACGGGATGTCACGGTAGGTTCGCTCCAGCGTCTGGGCCGCCTTGTAGGCCGGCAGGACGACGACGACTTTCTTTTCGTGCAACATGTTCGACTTTCAGGATCACGCCCCACCCGCTTCGATTATGGCCATCACCTGCCTCCCGCGGAAGCGGGCTAACGGAATTCTAACAGCTTCTCCGTCAACGTCACTCAGCTACGTAGGGTGGGCACCGCCCACCAACCCAGCACGCGCAAGAAAACTTGGTGTACGCCGAAGAAGTGAAGTCGCACTTGCGAGCCAGCACGGGCCCGTGATCGTCACGCTCAGGCGTCATCAAGGGTACGGACACGGCGGGCATGCCCGCGTGCGGCGTCAACTGCGGTCACGCCTCGGCCCGCAGCGAGCGGTCGGCCTGCCGCCGCAGCGCGGGGGCGGCTTGGGCCAACGATTCGAGGAAGGCCGTTGGGTCGCGCGGCGAAATCACGATCGAACCGACGCGATCACCATTTCCCTTGCGATGGTCGATCCGCACCATCTGGCGCGACCCGATCGGGCCGCGCGGCAAGCCGCCGCGGCTGATCCGCGCCGCCACGATCGAGTCGAGTGGAATGCGCCGCAGGCTGGGACCCGATTGGACGATCAGGTTCTCGAAGCTGATCTCGTAACAGGTCGCGAGCAGGCACCAGATCAGGCAGACGCCGAACACCGGCAGCAGCGCCCCCAAGAGCAACATGAAGGGCGTCGTTCTCAGACTCAAAACCAGCAGTTCGGGCGCGAAGGCGATCTCGACTCCGTTGTAGACCAGCCCGACGCCGGCGACTGCCATCGCCAAGCCCGCCAAGCCGGCAACCCAATTGACCCATCCATCGTTTTTAGCTCGGTGGAGCATGACTTGCCGCCGACGACCGCGTTGGAATAATCACCGGACGCTAGTTTGCCATGCCGCGGCGAGCGACGCAAACGAAAAACCGCAAATTCACCGAAGTCTAACAATCCGTGGTCGAGGCCACTCGTTTCTCGTGTTCCATATCCTGTAATTCCTGTTCATCCTTTCGATGCGATCCACGGCGCGCGGGACGGAGCGGCTACACATTCCGTAAACTCTTGACGATCTGGCTCGACCAGCGGGCCTGTCATGCTGGGCCGCGCGCGGTATACGAAAATCTAGCGAATGTGCCGACGGAACCTTGACAACATGATGCGCGCCGGGTCTAATAAATAATCCTGGGGGCGATGCGAATTCAAGGAATTGTAATGATCCGGACCGTGGAGGGGATGATCGACGAACGAGGCGCTGTGCGTCTGCTGGAAGCGATTCCTCTGCAAGGTCCTCGCCGCGCCCTGGTAACGATCCTTGACGAGGAACCTTTTGTTTATCCAAGTGAAACAACCTTGCTGAGCGAGGCGGCTCTCGCCGAGGACTGGAATCGGCCTGAGGAGGACGCGGCATGGGCGTACCTTCAGTCGGCGACGTAGTACTTGTGCCGTTTCCCTTTTCTGACCTTTCCGCGTCAAAGGTTCGACCCGCTGTTTGTTTGGCAGGGGTCGGTCGCAGTGACTGGGTTCTCTGCCAGATCACGAGCAGTCCCTACGGTGCCCCGCTTGCGGTTCCACTGGGTTCGTCAGATTTCGTGGCTGGCGGCCTGCTTGTCACGAGCTTCGCGCGGCCTGGCAAGCTATTCACGGCAAACGGTTCCCCGATCGTACGAACCGTTGGAAGGCTAAACAACTCAGCTTTTCAACGGATCAGCGACGCCGTGGTGAACCTGATTCGTCCAATCAGTGACCCATAGGCGACGCCGCCGGGCGACGAGTTCGCGAACTGCCCCGTGGAGACCTCGCGATCGAATAGGTAAGTCCAATGCTGGGCCTTGCTTGCGCCGCGGGTTAGTGTGGGGGCCAACGTCGCATCCGCCGCGGCGCACGCTCCCCTACCACGCGATTCTGGAAGCCGGCTAAACATGATTTTCGTGAAACCTGAACAATCGGCTCACATTCGATGCGTAAAATTTGGACTTGTTGACGTGGGATCTCGGTTCTTCTTCGTACGGGTCATCGAGTGGAAAGGTCGAACGTGGTACGCACCGGCGGCGAGGAACAATTCCAGTATCTGCCGATCGAGTGCCCCAAGTGCGGCTTGTCTGGGAAGGTCAAGATCTCGCGGCTCGACCAGACATTCACCTGCAAACGGTGCAAGAAAGTGTTCCACATGACGCTCGATGGAGCGGTGTTGGGCGAGCGGCCGCCGGATGCGCCCGCGGACGAATCGGGACTCGTCACCGCGGACGATCGCCCGCCGTGGCTCGTGCGGAGGTTTGAACAACTATCGCGGGCCTGGCAATGGATCGTGCTGGGGTTGGTCGTCGCGGCGTTGTGTTACGGCGTGGCGCTGTGGATGGAGCCCGAGAAGCCGTTGTCAGGTGAATTGGAAGACCGGGCCGTGTTAGCCGCGAAGGCGTTTGGATATGGCGATTGGAAGACGATCAAGCGGCTGGCCAAGCACGGCGCCGCGGGAGACTTGGGCAGTTGGTATGACGCGGTGCGCCCCGAGTCATGGGCCGACGTCACGAAGGAGTCGGCGGTGGAAGTTGAACTCGGTCGCCCGACACAGGATTTCAAGGGTTACGCGAAGTCGAAGTCGAAGGCGACGGCGAAACCGATACTGGCCATGACGACTCCCGCCAAAATCGAAGTCCGCGGAAAACCGGCGTGCGACATCGACCTGGTGTGGAGCGAGGACGAGCACGCCGAGTGGTGGCTGGACGGGGAACAGATGCTCAAGAATCTCCCGCGCGGCAAGAAGCCGGCCAAGAAGGGGGCGGCGGGGACGCCGGCCAAAGGACCGGCAAAGTGATCTCAAACGGAATTCGGCGGCGCAAGGCGTGGTCAGTCAACGGGTGGTCAACGGGATCCGCCGAGTTTCACGGACTTCTAACATGGCTCGCATCAGAGCCTTATCATGCTCTGCTAAATTGCGACCAACATTGCGGCTCCGAGCGAAGCCGAGCATTCATCGTCACAGGTTCAATAAAAAGGAGGTGGCGGCTACACGGTGCAAGATCGTTTAGGTTTTACCATTCGTTTCAATTTACACGAGAGAACCCAAAGTCATGAGAATCAGAAATGCGAAGCGAGGCTTTACCCTCATCGAGTTGCTGGTGGTGATCGCCATCATCGGCCTGTTGGTGGCGCTTTTGTTGCCCGCCGTGCAGCGGGCGCGCGAGGCGGCCAACCGCAACACCTGCGCCAATAACCTGAAACAGATCGGGTTGGGCCTGCACTTGTTCAACGACGCCAAGAAAGTCTTCCCCGACCAGGGCGAAGGGGCCGAATTCTTCAGCACGGGTAGCGCCCTGGGCAGCTTTACCCAACCGGCCTATCCCGGCCCCACCGGCTGGACCTCCTCGACGCCGACGGTGCAGGTGTGGACCTTTTTCAGCGCCCCCCCCAACGAGACCAACGGAATGGGGATGGTTGGCCCCAACGCCGCCGCGGCCAAGGGTGGCTGGAACAACATGATCGGCGGCGGCTACTCGGCGCTCTTTTGGATCCTGCCCTACATCGAGCAGCAGGAAGTCTCCGACGCGATTGACAACCGTTACTACTACAACAGCACGGTGAACGGCGCCAACGTCACCAACGGCGCGGGGAAGACGGTCATTCCGACCTACCTCTGCCCGACCAACCCCTTGCGTCCCGCGATCGGTTTCGATTCGTTGGGCTACGGCTACACCGATTACGGCGCCACCGTCTATACCAACATCGATCCGACCGGCGCGACGTGGAACAACGATAATTTCCGCCTGGTCGGCGCTCTGCACGCTGGCGGCATTGCCGTGGGTCAGATCATCGACGGCTTGAGCAAAACCATTGCCGTGGCGGAGGATGTGGGCCGCAACGAGTTCATGCCCGGCGCGTATCCCGACCCGTCGGGAAACGCCAGCACGTTGCCAGGCGGTGACGTGGGGCATGCGGGCGGCAGCAGCACGGGCAGCAGCGCCAGTTCCCCCGACCGTGCCTTCTGGCGCTGGATCGAGGCCGACAACGGCTTCGGCGTCAACTGTGGGCCGAACTTTCTGACCGGCGGCACACAGAGTTCAGCGAGGGCGCTCAACAACAACTCGCTGCCCTACGGTGGTAGCCCGGCGACGTGCGTTTGGAATGTGGCGACGCATTGCGGGCCCAACGACGAGATCTTCAGTTTCCACGGGCCGGGCGCGAACGCCTGCTTCATGGACGGCCATGTCACGTTTCTGAACCAGGACATCCAGCCGGCCGTGCTGCGTTATTTGGTCACGGCCGCCGAGAAGGTCAGCCCGAGCATCGTGGGCAACTTTGATTCGTCGAATTACTAGGCGCCGCGTGATCGACGCGCCAATCCTTGACGGGTTGGCGAGCGGCACATAAACGCTGAACCGGGTTCCGCCGGGAATTGCCTTCCCGGCGGAACCCCTCTTTCGACTTCCGCCGATACTTTTTTCAGTGACCCACTTCCAGGCGAGGATGTGAAAATGGGATACACTCTGTAGGGAACGCCCTCCGCGGCGTTCCGCCTCTGTAGGGAGCGCCCTCCGTGGCGTTCCGCGAAGTTGGTGCGACGTCGTCTGGCAGGACACGGAACGCCACGGAGGGCGTTCCCTACAGAACCAGCCGGTTATCAAATGTTTTTTTTGAGGAACCACCAGTGATGTTTGGACAATCTAAGTTAACAGGAGCGTGGCGATTCTGGCTGGCGTTGGCGATTTGCCTGGCCAGTGGTTGCGGCCCGAAGTTGCCCGCCAACGAAAAAACCTACCCGGTGCATGGAAAGGTCGGCATGGCCGGCGGAGCCGCCTTGCCCAAGGGTGTCGTCGTGTATTTCCATCCGCCGGTGGGCGCGACGTGCGCGGGGGCCGTTGGCCCGGATGGGACGTATCGCGCCTCGCTCTACAGAGGTCAAGAAGGGTTGCCCGTCGGCGAATACAAGGTCCGGATTGCCGCCGGCGAGCCGGAGGGGCAGGCGACCGTGTACTCGGGTGATTTGGCCAGGATCAAGGAGAAATACCGCAAGTCGGAGACGTCGGGGCTGACACTCACGGTCAAGCCCGAAGACAATACGTTCGACATCAATCTGGAGTGATCGGAATCCCCAAGGAGGACTCCCATGGCAAACTTCAAACGAGCGAAGCGAGCACGGCGCGGCTTTACGATGATCGAGTTGTTGGTGATCGTCTCGGTGATTGGCCTGTTGTTCGCGCTGTTGCTGCCGGCCTTGCAGTCGGCGCGCGAATCGACCAGGCGCACGACCTGCCAAAGCAACTTGCGGCAGCAGGGTCAGGCCATGTCGCAGTTCGAGCAATCGAGGAGGCGGTTTCCCTCCGGGGGCGAGGGAACCGACCTGACCCAGCAACCGCCGGCGACGGCCTTCGACGTGCCCTCGACGTTCTCTCAAATTCTCCCCTACCTGGACGACGAGATCTTCTTCACGCAGCCCTTGAACCTGGAATACGCATACAACGACGCGGCCTGCCCCGTCAACCAGGTCGTGTCGAAGGTACACTTTCCAGAGTTCCTCTGTCCGAGCAACGCCTTGCGGCCGGCCGACCCCAGCGGGTATGGGCTGACCGATTATATGCCGGCGGTATACACCGACATCGATCCGGCCAGCGGCATTCGCAATCCAATGTCGCGCAAGAACGGGGCGCTGCGGCTGGGCGGAACGCAGGCGGCGCAAATCAGCGACGGGCTAAGCCGCACCATCGCCGTGGTGGAAGATGCCGGGCGAACGAATGAAACCACGCCTCCGAGCATGACGTCGCCCTACCCCGACCCGATCTTCAGCGGCGGCGCCGCCTTGGTTTGGAACGGCGCGAAGCAAGTCAGCTACACGCAGTGGCTCATGTCCAAGCAACTGGTCTCCGGCGGTTTGCCTTCGGGCGACGGCGCCACGCCCAGCGGCCATCGCGCCATGAATCGCTGGGCCGAGCCGGCCAGCGGCGGCGGCATTTCGGGACAAGCCAACAGTACGACCGCCAAACCCGTGCGCGCGATCAACGGCAATCGGTTTCCCCTGGGCGGGCCGCCCGATTGCCTTTGGAGCGTGGCGAACTGCGGCCCGAACCAGGAGGCATGGAGCTGGCATACGGGCGGCGCCAACTCGCTCTATTGCGATGGCAGCGTACGGTCGATCGGTGACGCCATCGATCCACGCGTGTTGCGGATGCTGATTACCGCGGACGAGCAGGATATTTACGACGACAAGCAGGTGCCGAATTAGAACCCATGACCAATGAAACATTGAACCGAGAAACGATCGACGATGGCGAACCGATCGCCGGTTACCGGCCGATTTGCGGCCTAGCGATCGCCGGGGCGATCGTCGGCGCCCTCTCCGTGACGGCCTATGTAAACCCGCTGCTCTGGTCGGTGCCGCTGGTGGGGATCGTGCTGAACACGCTGGCCTTGCGTCAGTTGGCGGTTTCGCGTTCGTTGCTCTTGGGTCGGCGCGCCGCCCTGGTTGGTTTGACCTGCTCCCTCTTGTTCGGTTCGACGGCGCTGGCCCACTCGCTGTTGGAGCCTGTTCGGGTGCGCGGCGAGGCCCGCCATTTCGCGCAGCAATGGTTCGCGGCCCTGCGCGAGGATGAAATTTACCAAGCGCACCAACTGACCGAGACCCACTGGCGCCGCTTTCCCGCCGATAACCTGCGGTGGCGCTACGAGCAAGACCCGAAAAAAAAGGGGGCGGCTGAACGCTACGCCGGCCAGGAGCCGGCACGCACCCTGCTCGCCTTGGGAAAACGGGCCCAGATCCGGCTGGTCCGAAACGAACGATTGCGGATCACTCGCGACGAGCGGTGGGTCGAGGACGTTTACGAGGTCGGCGTGGGCGAAGGCGAGGACGAGGTAGGCGTGAACCACGACGAGCGGCGGCGGCCCTGCTTGCTGCAAGTGGAACTGAGGGGCCTGCCGAACCTCGTGACCAAGCAATGGGGCTGGGAGGTCAAGAGCGCCAAGTGGCTGGACGTTTCACCGATCGCCTGGCGGGAAACTGGAGTACCCCCATGACGACCGTGACGATTGAAGAAGCCCAGGCCAAGCTATCGGAACTGATCGACCATTTGGCCGGGGGCGAACAACTGGTGATTACTCGCAACCAGCAACCGATTGCCCGGTTGCTGGCCGAGCAAAAGCCGCAGCGAAAGCCCCGCAAGGCCGGGAGCGCCAAGGGCATGCTCACGATCCTCGTCGAAGACGATGAGCACCTGAAAGACTTTGCGGAGTTCATGGAATGAGGGCCTTGCTCGACACCCATGCGTTTCTCTGGTTCGTCCTCGACGACACCCATTTGCCCCCGGCGGTCCCGGCATTACCTGATTCACGGTCAGGGCGTGATCCGCCGGGCAACCTCGGCCGGGTCGGCCTGGCGGCTGACCGCGATCCAGCGGCACTCGCTCAGGCTGCGAAACCAGGTCATTTGCCGCTTGGCAAAGTTGCGGGTGCGGATCTGGACAAGGTTCCGCGTGTCGCTCAAATCGCGCCGCTGCGCCAGATACTCAACCACCTCGCGATAGCCCAGCGCATGCCGGGCCGTCCGGCTGAAGCGGCACCCCTCGGCCAACAGTTGTTCGACTTCGGCGACCAGCCCCGCGGCGAACATCGCCACGACGCGGTCGTTGATCCGAGCGTACAGCTCGTCGCGGGGCCGGTCGAGCACGTACACATGGCACTCGTCAGGCGGCTGGGCGCGGTCGAACTGTTGTTGCAAACGGCTGATCGGCTGGCCCGTGAGCTGATGGACCTCGTAGGCCCGGATCAGCCGCCGCGTATCGTTGGGGTGCAGCCGGCGGGCCGCGACCGGGTCGACGGCCTCCACCCGCTGGTAAATCCAGCCCCGGCCGTGGGTTTGAATGCTCGATTCCAGCGCTCGCCGTAGTTCCCAATCGGCCGCCGGTCCCTCGAAGATGCCGCGTAAGAGAGCCTTCAAGTACAGCGGGGTGCCGCCGACGAAGAGCACGCGCCGGCCACGGGCGCGGATTTCGGCGGCGGCCGTCCCGGCGGCGGCCACGTAGCGGGCAAGGCTGAATTCCTCGCTCGGCTCGACCAGGTCGATCAGATGGTGTGGGATTGCCCGCCGCTGTCCCGCGGTCGGTTTGGCGGTGCCGATGTCGAGCCGATGGTAAAGGGCCATCGAGTCGAGCGAGATGATCTCGGCCCCCAGCCGCCCGGCCAATTCCAGTCCGACGGATGTCTTGCCGCCGGCGGTCGGGCCGGACAAGAACCAACAATCGGCAAAGGGGCGAGTTTCAGCCATTGGGGTCGATTTCAACTTGACGAGGGGACCGCCGTGGGACGTAATATAGGAGATTGAAACTTTAAACTAGCAACTAGCAACCAGCAAGGTGGACCCCGTTGAACGTCGCTGAAACCACGTTCGCCCGACTGATGGCCGTCATCGAAGACCGCAAGGCCCATCCCAGTGACCAGTCGTACACGTCGACGCTGCTGGCAGGCGGCGCCGCGAAGATCCGCAAGAAGGTCATCGAGGAAGCGGCCGAATTGTTCGAGGCGGCGGGCGAAGTGGACGTCGCGGGACGCGAGCACGTCATTCGCGAATCGGCCGATCTGGTGTACCATCTGTTCGTGCTCTTGGCCCAACGCGGCATCACGTCGGCGGAACTCGAAGCCGAGTTGGCACGCCGGTTCGGCACGTCGGGGTTGGAGGAAAAGGCGGCGCGGCCATGACCAACTTTCGCATTGGCGTTCCCAGCAAAGGCCGCCTCGCCGAAATCGCCGCTGAACTCTTGAAAGAGGCCGGCTTGAGCTTTCGCCGCTCGGAGCGGAGCCTGTTCGCCCGCTGCCGCGACATTCCGATCGACGTCACGTTCCTGCGCACCGAGGACATTCCCGTGCTTTGCGCCGAGGGGGCGATCGAAATGGGGATCACCGGCAGCGACCTGGTGGCCGAGAGCGGCGCGGAAGTGGTCGAGCGGCTCGATTTGGGCGTCGGGCAGTGCCGGCTTGCGATTTGCGTACCCGAGGAAAGCGAAATCCGCTCACCCGCCCAACTGCACGGCTGCCGCATTGCGACCAGCTTTCCACACAATACCGAGCGTTATCTCCAACAGCATGGGGCGACGGCCCACTTGGTGACGCTTTCCGGCTCCGTCGAAGTGATGATCGCGCTGGGCGTGGCCCAGGCGATCGTCGACCTCGTCGAAACCGGCGGCACGCTGGCGGCCAATCACCTGCGGATTCTCGACGAAATTGGCCGCTACCAGACGGTGCTGATCCAAAACCGCGATTGCCAAAGCGTCGACCTGGCCGATCGCGTCGCGCGGCGGCTGGAGGGGGTGGTGATCGCGCGCAGCTACTCGCTCTTGGAATACAACGTGCCACGGTCGAAGCGGGCCGAGGCCGAGCAAATCACGCCCGGATTCAACTCGCCGACGGTGAGCGCGTTGGAAGATCCCGACTGGTGCGCCATCCGCGTGATGGTCAAGCGCAGCGACGTGATCGCCATCATGGAGCGGCTCGAAACCCTGGGTGCCAGCGCGGTTTTGGAGACGCGGATCACGAATTGCCGGCTATAAGGAATGTCGTCTGCATTGTGCGTCGGTTGCCGGTAATGTCGTCTTTCGCTGCTCGAACGATCGCCCTTTCGCGGAGCGAAAGGCGACAGCCATAATGGCGGTCAGCGCCACGGCGGTGGTTGTCTTCCAGCCGCCGTTAACGGCGAGACGATCGGCAACAAAGGCGTTTGATGGGATACGACCCAATGGAGGCGGCGGGAATCGAACCCGCGTCCCGTAACACGTCCACGCCAGCTTCTACGTGCGTAGTCGAATCATTTCCGCTTTCGCCCGCCGACCCCCATCCGACAGGGTGCCTGGCAGGCAAGTCGGGCACCGTGTTTAACCTGGGACGTTCCCAACGTTGACCCTAGGCGATTCGGAATTGGCAACCGGCTTTTGGGACTCTCCGACGAAGGCCCGCAGTCGGGGATGCCTATCTCTAGGCAGCCAAAGCGTAGGTATCTTCGGCAATTGAAGATATTTGGTCAGCTTTTAACGTGGCCAACTGACCAACCACGGCACGCCACTCGCGCTTCAGATTGTCCGGTCGAACCCAGTTCGCCCCCAATCCATCCAGCACGCTTGGTATCGATGCATTATACGCCAAACTTGAGCCGAGGGAAACCGCATTCCGCCGATTACGCCGATTGCAGCGGAGGGGTGATCCACAGATTACGCCGATTGCACAGATTTACGGTCGGTCGTAAACTCGACGCATGGATGGGGGATCAGTCGACCGGGAAAATGCGAGCGAGGAATATCGAATGACAAGATGGTTTTGGATGGCGGGCGTGCTCATCGCCATGACCCTGATTTCGACCGCCAAGGCCCAGGTACTTGAAGCGCCCGCGGGCGACTGGCCCTGTTGGCGCGGACCGCGCTTCAACGGCGTTGCCGCCGCTGGGCCTCGGGCGCCGGTCGAATGGGGCGAGTCCAAGAACGTCGCCTGGAAGGCGCCGGTGCCCGGCCGCGGACATTCGTCGCCCACCATCGTCGGAAATCGTGTTCTGCTGGCGACCGCCGACGACCAGGCCCAGGTGCAATCGGTCGTCTGCTTCGACCGCAAGACCGGAGCCCAGATCTGGAAGCGCGACGTCAACCAAGGCGGTTTTCCAGAACATATCCACGCCAAGAACACCCACGCGACTTCGACGATCGCCAGCGACGGAACGCGTCTGCTGGCCGCGTTCCTTCATCACGGCGGCGTTCATGTGGTCGCGCTCGATATGAACGGCAAACCGATTTGGCAACAAGTCGCCTGCAAGTTCACGCCCGACGAGTACAAGAACGGCTACGCCGCCTCGCCCTTGCTCTACGGCGACCTCGTGATCGTCGCGGGCGACTACGATGGCGGCGACTCCTGCCTTGTGGCGTTCGACCGCGCCACGGGCCGGCGGGTTTGGCGAACGCCGCGGCCCGAGCGGATCAATTACGCCTCGCCCGTGGTGGCCCGCCTCGCCGGACGCGACCAGTTGCTGATCAGCGGCTGCGACATCGTCGCCGGCTACGACCCGCGCGACGGCAAGCAACTCTGGAAGGCAACGGCCACGACGATGGCCACGGCCGGCACCATGGTTTGGGACCATGATCTGGTTTTCGCCTCGGGCGGATACCCCGATGCGGAAACCGTCTGCATCCGCGCCGACGGGTCGGGCAAAGTCGTTTGGCGGAATAAGCAAAAGTGCTACGAGCAATCGATGCTGGCTTACGAAGGGCATCTGTATGCCGTCAACGACGGTGGGATCGCGTTCTGCTGGGACGCCGGAACGGGCGCCGAACGGTGGCACGAACGGCTCCGCGGACCGATGAACGCTTCGCCCGTGCTGTCGAACGGGAACATGTACGCACCCAACGAACTCGGCACGATATGGGTCTTTCGTGCGATGCCCGAGCGATTCGAGTTGGTCGCCGAGAATCAGCTTGGTTCGGAAATGTACGCGACTCCAAGCATCTGCGGCGGCCAGGTATTCCTGCGTGTCGCCCTGGTCACGGACGCGGGGCGCCAGGAAATGCTTTACTGCCTTCAGAATTCAAAGTGATCCAGGCTAGTAGGACCACCGGGCAAGCGGGACGCCTACACCACAATGGCGGTTCTGTATGTATACTATACTTCACGCGGTCGAGAATGAGACATTCACGGTGGCTGGGGCAGAGCCTAAGCGATGCCCCGGTCGCTATCGAGCCGGGGCATCGCTTAGGCTCTGCCACCAGCCACCGCTTTGTCGTGGCAAAATGTCTCATTGTCGGCCGCGTGAAGTATATATAAGGGAAACAGACGGATGGCACCCTTCGGGATCGGCACCAACGCGACAACCCCCCGCCGTCTCGATGGCGGAAAAGCGGCACGGGTGCCACGCGCCACCGGCTACGCGCGACGCTTCGCGTTGCGAAAAAACTGCAAAACCGTACCTTTACCCGACGAAAGCTACGGCGCGAGTGGCACAGATGGACGTTGCGGGTGAAGAAGTCTTAACGCATCCAAAGCCGGCCCCAGGCGGGCGAAGCCCGCCTGGGATAGGCGCTTAGCCGAACAGACTCATGATGGGCTGGCCGCTGGTGATGGGACGGGTGAAGCCGTCGGCGCCCAGGCGAAGATCGAGCGGCACGCCCAGCGCGTGGTAGATCGTGGCGCCGAGATCCTGGGGGCGCACCGGCTTGTCCTTCACCGACGCCCCAGTTCGGTCGGACTCGCCATAGACCATTCCGCCGCGAATGCCGCCGCCCGCCAGAATGGCGGAATAACACGCGGGCCAGTGCTGGCGCCCAGGATTGGCGCCGGTCGCGTTGATTCGCGGCGTGCGGCCAAACTCTCCGGCGACCACCACCAAGGTATTCCCGAGCAAGCCGCGTTCATGGAGATCGACGAGCAACGCGGACAGTGCTTCATCGAGCCGCGGCAAGCACCAGCCCATGCCGTACGACCCGGTGCCGAAGGCATTGCCCATGCCCATTTCGCCGCCGTGCATGTCCCAGCTCGAACTGGGCGGTCCGCCCCCGGCGGCGTTCGGGGCCGGACCCGTCCAGCCATTGACCGTGACAAACCCGACGCCCGCCTCGACGAGCCGGCGCGCCAGGAGCAGGTTTTGTCCCAGCGGGTGGCGGCCGTAGCGGTCTCGCACGGCCGTTGGCTCGCGTTCCAACTCGAATGCTTGCCGTCCTCCCGGCCCGTCGGCCAACTCAAAAGCCCGGCGGTGGAGATCCCGCCATTCTTTCGTGACTTGACTGCCCTCACCGGCGCTTTCCGGACGACGCAGACCATCGAGCAAGCGGCGGCGCGCCTGCATCCGCTCGGGCGGCTCCGCGGCAATCAACTCATCGGGAGCTTTGAAACCAGGCATGGCCGGATGATTGGCCGCCGAGCCGACGAACAGCGGGCTGTACACGGCGCCCAGGTGGCCGCCCGTGCCGATATTCGGGGCGCAGAAGACGGGATCGCCAACGCACTTGATCAGCCAGACGTAGGAAGCGACGCTGCGCTCGCTGGGTCGAACCTTCGCCAGGATCGAACCCATGTAGGGAGCGTCGGCGGGCGCGCTCGCCTCGCCGCTCAGGCAGTGGTGCATGGCGTCGAAATGGTTGCTGATGTTTCCGACGTGCGTCATCGACCGGATCAGGCTGAAATGCCGGGTCAAGCCGGCCAAATGCGTGTGCAGTTCGCTGATGCGCATGCCAGGCACCGTCGTGGCAATGGGCTGGTAGGGGCCGCGAATTTCGGCCGGTGCCGCGGGCTTCAGATCCCACGTATCGAGATGGCTGGGCCCTCCGCACAGCAAGATGAAGATGCACGACTTCTCGGCGGCGCCGCCGCCGGGTCGTCGATTGCCATCGAGGCTCGCCACGACCGTGCCCGGCAAACCTAGAGCCAAGGCGCCGACGCCGCCGGCCTGGAGAAGCCGGCGGCGAGAGATTACCGTGGGCGGTTGCCGGTTGGCGCTGTTTGGAAGAGTCATCGTATCTCCACGGAAAAGCGAGTTGTGGGGCTGGTGCGCGGTGCGCGCCCTACGAGGTTAATGAACCCAAAGCGGAAAACATAAGTCTGATTATACCAAGTCCTGGGTCGGGATTCGACTGCACGCGGCCGGGAATGATTCAAAGTCGCGTTTATCCGCGCCGTAGCCGGCAACGAGGCGGCGTCGCCGCGCTGCCACGGCAGCCGTGGGCGTCACGACGTCCGCCGAGCCGCTCGCGCCGAGGCTTTCGTCGGGTAAAGGTACGGTTTTGCCCGTTTTTTCGGAAGCTGCGCTGGAGGGCGACCATGTGAATGGCCCGCGCCGCGCCCTGAATCGCGGTGGTCCGTGGACGGGGAGCGCCTCGAACCTGCTTTACGCGGTTGAGACGATCGTTGGACGTAGCGGCGCGAGGCACGGAGGATGGCCGCGTGACATCACGCGCTTCGGAGGGTGCATCAGGCGTCTCGCCCCGAACCTGCGATTGATTGGCGTCTCAATCCTTTTCGACAGGGAGCCGAATTCGCGCCGAAGACGGATAACGCGGTCGCGTCGCAGGTGACCTTCACGGACGTACTCGACGCCGTTGCGTCCGCGCGGTCGAAACGTGGCCGGATACGTGACGATTTCGTCATTGAATCGCGCGCTGGAGCGCGAACGGGCCGCGGCGGGCGACCGTCCGGGGTACGAAGACTAATCGCCCTCCGAGCATCAGCGCTGCGCGAAAAAAAACGATTCCGAAACCCCTCCCAAAGAGATCCAAAAGAGCGTGGGGTAAGGCGAAGGGTGGCGCGGTGATTGGATGCCGCTTTCGCGGCTCGCTCAGACGTCATGGGGTATTCGGAAGTCGTTTTTTTTCGCTTCGCCGCCGTTTTGTTTTTTGCACGTTCGTTGCTGCGCAACGAGCGTGCTTTTTTCGTGAAAATGATCCCATCCGATTCGTGGGCCGCCCCGCGGACCCGTGGAGCTTGCGTTGCGAGTTCGTGTCGGAGCGGCCGGAATCACCTTACAGCGGCGCCGGCAAATCGCGCCGCGAAAACACGACCGCCGCGGCCAGATAACACAACAGACCCAAACCGATCAGGGTGCCATCGTGGCTGAGCGACATCGTCCAAGCCCGTTCCGGCTCAATGATCATCACCTGCGGCTCGTAAGCGCCCAGGAAGGTGGCGTACATCAGCCCATCGTACCCCGGCGCCAGCCGGGCGACGATCTTGAGCACGAGCTCGACCAGGTAAAACGCGCCCATCACGCCGATCGTCCGCCAGCGATAGTTCCCGCACGACGAGACGAGCGTGCTCGCCGCGGCCAGGAAAAACATCAAAGCGAACAGGTTCAGCGCGGCGGGCACGAAACGGGCGCGCGCGACGCGCTCGCCGAAATCGACGCCGGCCAGCCCCTGGCAGGTGCCCAGCCAAGAAGCGAGCGACAAGACGGCCGCTCCCGCGGTCGTGACCACCGCGTGGGTCCAAATCACCGATACGCGGCGCAGCGGCTGGGCCAGCAGCATTTCCATCGTGCCGCGGCCGATCTCGCCGCTGATCGCGTCCGAGCCGCGGGCAATGCCCCAGGTGACGATGGCGAACACGACCACCGGGTCGATGTAGGCCATCGCGATGCGGCTCGCGGGCGACATCATTTTGGCGAGCGGAACCGCGATCAGCGCCAAGACCTGCGGCGGAAACGATTTGTAAATCGTGTCCAGCGCGTCGGGCTTGAACAGGCTCGTCAGCCAGACGAACAACCAATGGAACGCGAACAAGAGAACGGTCAGCCCGAGCAAGAGCGGCCGCGCGTCGCTGATCGCTTTGATCCACAAGGCTCGGTTCACGCGCGCTCTCCGTTGCCTGAAACGTGGTAACGGTCGTAGACGGCGCGCAGTCCGACCGGCTCGATGTGAACCTCGGCCAGCGGCAAGGTGGCCAGCCAGCCCAAGAGCGGCGACAGCTCGCCGGGCGTGAGAATCGTGAGCCGGCCGTCGTCGACGGCGATCTCCAAGTCGCCGGCCAGCGCCGGCGGTACGGTCGGCAAGGGCGCCGTGAGTGTGGCCCGGATGCGGTGTTGGCGGCGCAATTCGGCCATGGGCTGCAAATGCACCAGCCGCCCTTGCCGCAGGATGCCGACGCGGTCGCAGACCTGCTCGACCTCGTCGAGCACATGCGACGAAAAGATCACCGTGCGGCCCACCTCCCGTGCTTCGCGCACCAGCGCCAGAACGTCGCCGCGAACCGTCGGGTCGAGGTTGCTGGTCGGCTCGTCGAGGACGACCAGCGGCGTGTCGAAGGCCAACAAGGCGGCCAGTGCGAGCTTCTGCCGCATGCCGGTCGAGAGCGCCGCCACACGCCGCGTGAGATCGAGCTTGAGCCGCTCGGCCAGGGCCAACGAGCGAGCGAGGTCGGCGTTCGGCCGCACGCGGCTGAAGAACCGCAGCACGTCGCGGCCGCGCATCTGGGGAAACAGCTTGGCCTCGCCCGGCAGGTAGGCCACGCGGTGGTGGACGGCCAGGCTTTCGCGGTAGCAGTCGAGCCCGTCGATGGTCGCCTCGCCCGCGCTGGGGCGCAGGAACCCCATCAACAAGCGCAGCAAGGTCGTCTTGCCCGATCCATTGGGACCGAGTAATCCGAACACCTCGCCGCGCCCGATTTCCAACCCACAAGCTTCCAGCGCGGTGAGGCTGCCATAGCGCTTGGTCAACGAACGGGTCTGCACGTAGGCGTCGGTCATGCGCTTTGGAGTGCGGCGATTCATCGCCGCTTTCAGGGTGCTTCCGCGGGTCGATCGCCCGATGTTGGTCGTTATGGCCCGTCAGGCTGCTCAAAAGATCTCCAGCACGGGTTTGCCCAGCACCTCGGGGCGCGGTTCGATTCCCAGCCCCGGTCGGTCGGCCGCCGCCATGCGACCCTCGACGCGCCGGGGGGCGCCCGTCGCCGTGCTGACCGTCACGTAGCTGTTGAAATCGGTCGCGGTGAATAGAAACTCGCTGGGCGTGCTGTGCGCCAGATGGGCGATCGCCGCGGTAACGACGTCGCCGCCCCAACTGTCCTCGATGGTCATGGCGATTCCCAGCGACACGCACAAATCGCGGGCCTGCCGCGCCTTGGTCAGCCCGCCGAACTTGCTGATCTTGAGATTCACCACGTCCATCGCCCCGTCGCCCCAGGCGCGGAGCAACACGTCGAGCCCGTCGATCGTTTCATCCAGCACGAAGGGATGGTCGCCGCGGCGGCGGATCGCCAGGCATTCCTCGTACGAGAGACAGGGCTGTTCGATGTAGACGTCGACGTCGCGCAAGGCGCGCGCGACGCGGGCCGCCTCGTGCATCAGCCAACCGGTGTTGGCGTCGGCGATGAGCCTGTCGCCCGGCTGGAGCTGCGCGGCCACGGCGCGCACGCGGGCAATGTCGACGTCGGGGTCGCCACCCACCTTCAATTGGAACCTCCGGTATCCTTCGCCTCGGTAGCCGGCCACCTTGGCCGCCATCTCCTCGGGCGATTGCTGCGAGATCGCCCGGTAGAGAACAAAGTCGTCGCCGTAGCGGCCTCCCAACAAGCTGCACACCGGCAGGGCGGCGGCCTGGCCCAGCAGATCCCAGCAGGCGATATCAAGGGCGCTCTTGACGTAGGGGTGCCCCTTGAGCGCGGCGTCCATGCGGCGGTTGAGGCGGATCAGCTCGCGCGGGTCTTCGCCGATCAGGTGCGGCCCCAGCTCGGCGATGCCCGCGCGGACGCCGGCGGCGTAGGCCGGCAAGTAGGCCGGACCCAAGGGACACGCTTCGCCAAAGCCGGCCAGCCCCGTTTCGGTCTCGACGCGGACCACCGTGCTGTCGAAAACCTCGACCGACTTGCCCCCGGACCAATGGTAGCTCCCTTCGCGCAGGGGCAACTCGACGCGGAAGGCCGTGATGCGGGTAATTCGCATGAAGGGAAAGGAGAAAGGAGTAGGCGAGCGGGGGGCGTTAGCCCCCTGTTTATCCCGCGTTGCGTTAGGCATTAGACGTTAGGCGTCAGGAGACCGAAGGAACCAGAACAATCCTGAATCCCGGCCACTTGCCTCAACCTTCTCCTTTCTTCTCGTCCACGTCGCCCCACAGCCTGCCGAGCAGATCGAGCGCCGCTGGATCGTGCTCGGCGAACTCGGATCGCACGTAGGGGTAAAAATCGTTCGTGCCGAAGTAGGCCTCGCTGGCCTCGGCAAAGTATTCCATCGGGTTCGTAAGAGCGTAGTGTCGGTCGCGATGGCCGTTGATCCGCGACACGTCGTCGTAGTTCCCGGCGGCCTTCGCGCGCTCGTAGACCGCCACGACGTCGGCGTTTTCGAATCCACCTTCCAGGAACTGGTGGTGGTAGGCGTGGGCCAACTCGTGCAGTACCATCCAGGGTTGCTGAATGGTCCAGGTCAGAAATGTTTCGGCGTCGGCGATTTCGACACAGCGGGCCTTGTCGGGATTCATGTCGTGGTCGGCCAGCCAGCCGGCGTCGGGATGGTACGCCATGCAGGGATGGTGCGGCTCGTCGCGCTCGACCCAAATCGTCACGCGCCGCAGCGTGGCGACCGCGGCCGCCGGGAGCCGGCGGTCGATCTGGTAAAGTTGGTGTCGCAGCAACGTGAGCACCCGCTCGCCCAGCCCGGATTCTTCGTTCAAGAGAAGCGGATGGACCCGTACGTTCCAGCCTTCGATGTCGCGCACGGCGTAGCGCTCGGTCGCGTCGAATTTCGCAGCGTCGTCGGCGGACGCGGCCGTTGAAGCGAGGGCCGCGAAAAGCAGAACCGGCAAGAAGCGGCGCATGCGTGGTTTCTCCGAGGCGGCCAGTCGCCGTAGCTGGATTCGCAAGAATTCAGGGGTGGTTGACACATTGTACTGGATCTCCATAATGCCGACGTTGCGTGCCATGTCAAGCGATTGCGGTCTGAATTCTCACGAATTCAGCTACATTCTCTTCTCACGAATTCAGCCACGGAGAATTCAAAACATGAGTGTCACCTGGCACGGCGTCTTTCCCGCCGTCACGACCCAATTCCACTCCGATGGATCACTCGATCTCGATGCGACGGGCCGTCACGTCGAGGTGTTGCTGTCGGCCGGCGTACACGGGTTGATCATGCTGGGCACCGTGGGCGAGAATTGCTCGCTGGAGTACCACGAGAAGCTGGCGCTGCTCGAGGCGATTGTGGCCCGTGTGGCCCGCCGCGTGCCGGTGCTGGCCGGTGTCGCCGAATGTACGACGGCGCTGGCCTGCCGTTACTCCGCCCAGGCCCAGCGGCTTGGTCTCGACGGCTTGATGGTGCTGCCGGCGATGGTTTATAAGTCGGACGCGCGGGAGACGATCGCCCACTTTCACGCGGTGGCCCGCGCCAGCGAGCTGCCGATCATGTGCTACAACAATCCGCCCTCCTACGGCGTCGACGTCACGCCGGCGATGTTCGCGGAACTGGCCGACGAGCCGCGATTCGTCGCGATCAAGGAATCGTCGGAAAATGTGCGGCGGATCACCGACCTGAAGAACCTGGTCGGCGGCCGCTACGTCCTCTTTTGCGGCGTCGACGACCTGGTGCTGGAAAGCGTGCTGCTGGGAGCCCAAGGTTGGGTCTCGGGCCTGGTGAACGCCTTTCCTCGCGAGAACCGTCTGCTTTGGGATCTGGCCACGACGGGTCGTTACGACGAGGCGTTGGCGGTCTATCGCTGGTACATGCCGCTGTTGCACCTCGATACGCGGATCAAGCTGGTGCAGGCGATCAAGCTGGCGATGGCTGAGTGCGGCCTTGGGAGCGAAACCGTGCGTGCCCCCCGGCTTCCGTTGGTTGGGGAAGAGCGTGAGGAAGTCCTCGCGATCATTCGGGCGGGAATCGCGACGCGGCCCCGTGGGTAAGAGAGGCCAGGCCAGGCCCATTCGTTAAGGGGGCGGGGCCGCGGAGCGGCCGGGGAGACGTTCACGAGGAATTCATTATTCTTCAATACCCGCCGAACGAGTCCATCCCCAGCCGCATCTTCAACTCCTCGAACTGCTCGTGGAACTGGTCGCTCGACGAGTGGACGTGCTCGGCCTCGGTGATGAACTTCATTTGATCGTCGCATTTCACGTTCTGCTCGCGGAAGGCGTCCTCGAAGGGGCCCAATTGCTCGCCGTAAACGATCAACAGCTTGTGTTCGTCGAACTGCACTTCCTGGGGAATTCCTGGGTTGAGCACGGCGATGCCCGTGCAACCGTCGTTCAGGAGCAACTCTTCGAAGTCCCACAGAATACTCTTGAGGACGGGCATGTCGATGTGCTCGCGGTAGAGGTCGACGTGGCCGCGGTTCTCGCGGTTATGGCTGGTCTCCAGCACGACGTCGACTTCACAACCCAGCGGGTCGAGCAGATCCATGAACAGTTCGAATAATCGCGGTTTCGAGGCGACGCCCATCAGCACCGGCACGCGGGTCCGCGACTCCTCGTCGTGGTACGTGTCGTGGCGGTAGCCCTGGCTGGGTACCACTTGCAAGTCGTAGCTCGGCCGCACGGCGTCGGTCAAGGTGAAATCGCCGTAGCGGAACACGCCGAGATGGGCTTCGAGCTCCTCCTCGCTCAGCCGCTCGAAGCTGCTCGTGCCGACCGTGGCGGGGCCGTCACGAAACACGTTGCGAAAAAACCGTTTCAGAAAACCCATGAGTCATGTTCCCCGCTCGTTGCCGCCGTCCGCGACGGAATAATCCGCCCAACCGCTTTCAGCGCTCAATCGCCGTCGGCCGCATTCGGCGCGTGGCGCAGGGGCCACGCGGCGGGCGGCCTACAGCCCACAGTTGTAGTCTAGCACTCGCCTTCCCCGCGCGCGGAGGGGGGCAAACTTTTTCGTCGCGAAAACCGCGCCCCGGCGTGGCAAGCTGTGTCGTCCGCGGCGACTGTTCGTCCGCGCCACGCGGCGCGGCCCTTGGCCTCGGATCGTTCGTCAAGCACCAACGAAAAACGGGAAGCCTTTCCCAGCGCTTGCCTGCGCCCTGAGAACGACTTCCCGTCCGCACATTCGATACGCACGCCGCGCCGGGAGCGTTCATGCGACGCTCCGACTCATGGCGGTCAGAGTCTCCTTTCCCCTGCCCCCCGCGCCACATTCGGCTATATTGATACTTTCCGGTGGCTGGGGCGGAGCGTAAGCGATGCCCTGGTCGCGCCGGGGCATCGCTTACGCTCTGCCACCAGCCACCACTTTCTCGTGGCAAAATGTTTCATTACTCGGCCGTGTGAAGTATCGCTTCAACCGGCCCCAAATCGTCCGACTCGCCAAAGCAGGAACCGGCCCATGTTTTCACGTTTCTCGCCAATGGTTTCGCGACCAGCCTGGTATCTCAGCTTTCTTGTCGTCATGGTCGGTGGCTGCGGCGGTTCGGCGTCGAAAACGCCGCGGTCGGCGGCGGCGGACGCTTCCACGACGGCCACCGATCCACTCGCCAAGGAAACCTGGGATGTCTATTACATGCAGGGTCAGCGCGTCGGTTATGCCCGAACGACGCGGCGGCGCGTCAAGCAAGATGGCGCCAAGTGGCTGCGAATCGAGGAGGAACTGATTCTTTCGATCAAGCGTTTCGGTCAAAGCAGCGAGCAACGCATCAAACTGGAAAGCATCGAATCGCCCGACGGCGGCGCGCGGTCGTTTCGCAGTGAAAGCACGATGGGGGCCGGGCCGGTGGTCACGACCGGCCTGATCGAGCGGAACCAGTTGGTCAGCGAGACCAAGACGGCGGGCAAGACGTCGGTCAGCCGGCAAGAATGGCCCTCCGACGCCGGCGGCTATTTCGCCGTCGATCTCGATTTGGCCCGCCGCCCGATGCGGCCCGCCGAACGTCGCACGCTTTCCGCCTTGCAGCCGATATTCAACGTCCTCGGCACGATCGAGTTGACGGCCCGCGACTACGAACCGACGAGCCTCCTGACCGGCACCTACGACTTATTACGAATCGATAGCGTGCTCGAAATTCAAGGCCAACGGATCGAATCGACGCTTTGGACCGACCGAACCGGCGAGACGCTGAAAACCCAGGTCGCCGGAGACATCGAGCAAATTGCCTACCGCGCGACCAAGGAGCAGGCGTTGGAGAAAGCGCAAGCCGCCACGTTCGACCTGGGCGTGGCTTCCACGGTCAAGCTGGACCGGCCGCTCGAAAACGCGCATCAAACCCGCCGGGCGAAATACCGCCTGGAATTGGCCGGCGCCGACCCGGCCCGGGTCTTTGTCACGGGGCCGACGCAGCAGGTCGTCTCGACGGGCCCGCACACGGCGGAAGTGACGGTGATCGCCATTCGCCCCGATGCGCCGGCCCCCGATGCGCCGTCCGGGCCTCCGCTCGATTCAAACGAGGCGTCTGCCGGCGCCGACCGGCCGACGGACGCCGACCGGCCGACGGACGCCGACCGGGAGCCGAACGACCTGTTGCAAAGCGCCGACCCTCGCATCGTGGCGATGGCCCGCGAGGCGGCCGGTCACGAAACCGAACCAGCGCGGCGGGCCGTCGCGCTGGAGAAATACGTCCATGCCAAGATCCACCGCAAGGATTTCTCTACGGCGTTTGCGACGGCGGCCGAGGTCGCCGAATCGTTGCAAGGCGACTGCACGGAGCATGCCGTGCTGCTGGCCGCGTTGGCCCGGGCCAACGGCCTGGCCGCGCGCGTCGCCGTCGGGCTGGTCTATGTGGCTCGCGAGCAGGGCTTCGCGTTTCACATGTGGACCGAAGTCTATCTACACGACCGTTGGGTTCCGCTCGACGCCACGCTCGGGCAGGGGGGCATCGGCGCGGCGCACCTCAAGCTCGGACATTCAAACCTGAAGGGCGCCGCCGCGCTGGCCAGTCTTTTGCCTGTCGCCCAGGTGCTGGGGCGGCTCAAAATCGAGGTCATCGAGATCGAGTGAACTTCACTCGAAGCCTTGGTCCAGTTCGGAAGGCGGCTGTCGCTTCGCCGAACGAGGCGGCGCATAACCTGGCGGGGCGGTCGGGGCATAGCTGCCTGGCTGGGCGGTCGGGGCGTAGCCCGGTTGGGCGGCCGGCGGGTTGGGGGCGTAGGGGTCGTAAGCCGGCGGCCCGGAAGGCGTCGCGTTGGCATCGCGCGCCGCGCCGGCCGATTGCTGGTTCGGATCGGAGGCTGGCTGGCTGCCGTTGGCCGGGCCCGGCAGGGCGGCGTCTTGCTGGATGCGTTGCCCCTCCAGCTTGAGCACGCGCACCGCTTTGGACTCGTCCGCATGGATCTTCGTCTTGTCGAGAGTGATGTTGATGTGTTCGTCGGTGCCGGTGCCACTGGTCGTGAAGTTGAACCAATGCAAATAATAGCCCGCGCCGGCCACCGCCGCGAGTAACAAGATCGTTTTCTTCATGATCGCTTCTCCGAGGGGTCTAGGGGCAAGGGCCTGCCAATCGGCTCGCACGCTCGGGAGCGAGGGAGGCATTGGCCAAGGGGCATGTTCGTACCAGAAATGCCGCCTTCGTCCAAGACCGATCGGCGCCGATTATACTTCTTCACGCGGTCGAGAATGAGACATTCACGGTGGCTGGGGCAGAGTTGTCGGGCAATCCGCCGAGACGGATTTCCTTGTCGGTACAGGTACGGTTTTGCCAGTTTTTTCTTGGGCATTTTCGGCTGCGCCGAAACCGCCGTGCCGTCTCAGTCTTACCGAACCGCTTCATTGAGCATGCGGGTGTTGGGCACGCTGCGCCGATTCAACAGGCCGTCTTCCTCGGTCTCGATCACCGTGGCCACCGGACCGACCTCGCGAACCGTCCCCTCGAGGCCGGCTACCACCACATGGTCGCCGGCGTGCAGCCGTTGCCGAGTGTAGTATCCCGCCAGAATGCCGCCCATCACCTCGCGCCCGCCGAGCCCGAAGGCCAGGCCGAAGCCGAGAGCCAGACCGCCGAAGGCGATCAGGATCAGCTCTTTCAACAGCCCAAACTCGATGTGCAACTGGTCGAAGGCCCCGATGAACGTCATCAACGCCAGCACGTAATAGACGCCGTTGGCCAGGTTCTCGGCATAGGCGATTCCAACCCGGTCGGCGCTGGTGGCCACCACCCCCCGCAGGAAGCCGGCGACCAACAGGCCGACGACGACCACCACGGTGGCGACAAGCAGGTTCGGGATGTAGGCCACGATCTTCTCCATGGCGCCGGACACGGCCGGCAAACCAAGGATGTTGAACGCGGCGGCGACAAACACGCACATCGTCAGCCAGAACACGACCTGGCCGACGATGCCCGGCACCGAGCGGTGGATGCCGACCTGCTTCATCGACGTGGCCAGACCGCTCCGCTCCGCGGCCTTGTCGAGACCGAGCGATTGGCTCAGCGTGGCGGTGAACTTTTCCAGCACATGGGCCACGATGTAACCCACGACCAGCACGACGAGCATCGCCACGAGATTCGGCAACAGGACGATGATCTCGCCAAAGGCGTGTTGGAAGCTCCCTTTGAGGGCCGCTTGCCAGGTGTCGAAATTCTCCAGCTTGAAGTTTTCCATGAGAGTCTCCTTGAAATCAGGTTGAGTCATTCTTTGAACGGGTCGGGAAACGCCCCGCCCAGGTGAACAGCAGCAATCCGCACGCGGCCTGGGCTAGGTGGACCAGCGCATACGGCGCGACCGAGAAAACCAGTTCCGCGACCTGGCCCCACAACAAGCGATCGTTGAGCCGGCGATGCACTTTCCGGTCGAATTCGGCCGGCAGCGGCGGAACGTGGGTCGCGGACAGGGTTTTCCAAAGGTCTGGCATCGTTCGTGTCTCCATGAGTTCTGTTGCCGCCGGACCGCCGCGGGTCACATGGCATCGCCGAATTCTTGTTGGATTTTTTCGCGGGCACGGCTGACCCGCATCTTGCAGGCGCTGGTCGAGAGGCCAAAAATCTCGGCCAGTTCCTCGTAGCTGTAGTTTTCCGCGTATTTGAGGATCACCAACGCCCGATCTTCCTCGCCGAGCGTGGCCAGCATCCGCTCCAGGTCGATGGCCAGCCCCGGCTGGTCGGCGCGGGTATCGCGCGCTTGCTCGGCGATGGTCGCCTCGTCGGCGGTGTCCTCGTGCCGGCGGCGCCGGCCGCGTCCGCGGCGCAAAGTGAGACAAGTCCGCACGGCGACGCCGTGGACCCAGGTCGAGTATTTCGAGTGACCGTGTTCACACCTGTGCGTAACGCCAAGCCCGCTATAAGCTTAGTTGCCGCTACAGGCCGCGGCGGTCACATGGCGTAAGCCGCATACGCCCCAGGAACCCCCCCTGTCAATCAAACATCAACCCCCAATACGGCGTAAAATCGGCGCGCATTTTTTGCCGTTTAGCAACTCCATGTTAGCAAGAAATCAAACCCCGACGGCGGCGGACGTGCGTAATTCCCGGAGATTTTGATGGAACACCTGTGGGCGTGGGACGAGCGGTTGTTGCTGGAAAGGTGTCGAAGGTGCCAAAAGCGCAACGAAACCGAACACCGTGTCCGAATTCGAGCGCGTTTTTTTGCTGATTATACCGTCCCATGGTTATACCTCGCGCGCCCCGGCCGGATGGCGTGCCCCACTTTTTCAGGTCCAGGGCTTAGGGCGCCGCCGTCCCGGCTATGGGTCCGAGCGCTAACCCTCCAGGCTGAAAAATGCCGCCAGCGTCACGGCGGCCGTCTCAACCCGTAAGATGCGTGGCCCCAGGTTCAATACCTGCCAGCCATGCGTGCTGGCCACGGCCAATTCCGCCTCGGTCCAGCCGCCCTCGGGACCAACGGCCAGCAGCACCGATCGCACCGTCGGTCCTGTGCGCAACGACTCGGTCCATTCCCTCGTGCCGACGCCCCCGCTCGGATCGGCCATAGCGCGCCGGCGTGAAAGGTCGGTCACGCGGATCGAACCCGCCTCGGCGCACCATGGCGACCAATCTCGCGGCGAGGCGATTTCCATGAGCCGGTTCCTGCCACACTGTTTCGAGGCCTCGATCACGATCCGTCGCATCCGCTGGAGTGCCTTGTCAACCGGTTCGGCGACGCTCCGCTCGGTCTCCAAAGGCACCAGCCGCCACACACCCAACTCGACCGCCTTCTCGATCAACCACCGCTGACGGTCGCCTTTGGGCAAGGCGACCGCCAGGGTCAACTCGCAAGGCAGTTCGCGATCGACCTCCCTTCGGAATTCGACGGCAAGTTCCACGCCGGTACGCCCGATGCGTTCGATGCGGGCGGCGAACTCGCCGCCTCCACCGTCGAACAGAGTAACGACCTGACCGGTCTTTGCACGCAGAACGTGAATCAGATGATGGGCTTCCTCTCCCCCCAGTGTGACACGATCCGACACGATCGGCTCGGAAACGTAAAAGCGGTCGGCCATGGAAGGCGTTGAGCGTTGGGATAGGCGTTAGGCGTTAGGCGTTAGGCGTTGGGCGTTAGGCGTTGGGCGTTGGGCGTTAGATTCTTACGGCGTGACATGGGCGCGCGCCGCGCGCAACACGTCCAGTTGTTTCATCACTTCGCCGTGAATCAGGGGCCTAACGCCTTTGTCCTCATTGGTTGCGGCAAAGCCGTGTTATGAATCAGGCGCCTAGACCTACCGCCTATCGCCTTTTTTCAAGTTCCCCGGCCCATCTTACCGATTAGTGAAGATATAGGGAATGTAGGGTGGGCGCCGCCCACCAAAGAAAACCTGAATCGGACGAAAATATAGCCCGCGGGAACCACCCGATGCACCATGCTTACTGGGGCCTCAGTGAGAGGCCGTTTCCCGACGGCGTCGATCCGCGACGCTACCTTGCCAGCCCCTCGCACGAGGAGGCCCTTGCCCGGCTCCACTTCCTCGCGGAAGGTGGGCGGCGCTGCGGGCTTCTGCTCGCGCCCAGTGGAAACGGCAAGTCGTTGCTGCTGGAGATCTTCGCCAGGCAACTGCGCTACGCCGGTTGCCAGGTGTCGCAAGTCAGCCTGTTGGGAATCGAACCGCACGGTTTGCTCTGGCAACTGGCAGCCGATTGGGGGCTCAACCCCGACCGCGCCGCCAGCACCTTCGAACTCTGGCTGGCCCTTAGCGACCGGTTGACCGAGAACCGCCGGCAAAACTTACGAACCGTGGCGTTGTTCGACGATGGCGACGACGCCGGCCCCGACGTTCTCGACCAGGTCGCGCGGCTCTTCCTCGCGGCGCCGGGCGGCGATCTTCGGCTCACGCTGGTCGTCGCCGGACGAACCGAGCGCGTTTCGCTTTTCGGCCGCCGACTACTGGAACAGGCCGACTTGCGAATCGATATCACGCCTTGGGATCTGGCCGACAGCGAGCAGTTCGTCACGCAATCGCTCGCTCGCGCCGGACGCAAACAAGCCGCCTTCACTCCCGACGCCTTGATCCGGCTGCATGAGTTGTCGGGCGGTATCGTCCGGCGGCTGTCGGCGTTGGCCGATTTGGCGTTGCTCGCGGCGGCCGGTGGTCAGTTGGCGCGGGTCGACACGCACACCGTCGAGTCGGTCCATGACGAACTGGGGGTTATCGACGCGCTGGCGCCCGTGGGAAGCACCATGCCGTGGAGGTAGGCGTAGGTTAGCCCGGATGATTCATGGTCCACACACGAACCCGCGGCGCAAGCTCACCGGGTCCGCCGAGCGGCCCACGAAACGGGAAGGATCATTTTCACGAAAAAAGCACGCTCGTTGCGCAGCAACGAACGTGCAAAAAACAAAACGGCGGCGAAGCGAAAAAAAACGACTTCCGAATACTGGGACCGAGCAGAAAAAGAGAGCCATTATCGAGCATGAGGAGGGAGCCATTTGGCAGGGCGGCGGGGACACTGGCGTCGTCGGCGCGCGGAACCTCCCTTCTCGGCGCGCGATGTTTTTGCGTGGAGTGAGTGTCTTTGGCGGGATGTGGCGTGACGGAGCGGTCCCCGGTGGGGTGCTGGGGGCATTGAGCGAGGTCAATGAGGCCGCCATCGAGGGCTGGGCCACCGCCGAATCGGTCTGTTACAAGGCTGCGGTGCTGACCGCGACAGGGATGACCAGTTTGCACAGTCGAAGCCCGTGGGTGGGCCGCTGGCGACGCTGGATCGGGGCCTGGGGCAGGAGTGAGCCTGTTACGGACGATCCGGCCGCTTGAACCGGCGAGCGCCATCTGCCGTTGGCGGTCTCGCCGGCTCAAGGGTGGGCTGGACGTTCCCAGCCCGCTCACGACGCTTTCACTCACGTCGCTCACCTCGCGCCGGTCCCGGCCCATGGCCGGGGACGTGGCGTCACGCGCTGGGCGGGTCCGAATCGGGGTCGGAGTCGGGATCCTTGTCTCTCATACGGTAACTCTTTCTCCACGAGATACCGCTTCAAGATGGCCAACTTCTCCGAACCGGGAACGTTCTTGCGTTGACGAAGCCGGCGGGGTTGGGCAAGACCGGCCAGAACCAGCCCTGCGTGCCCAGCATCCCCAGGATCTTCAACTGCGGCGGAAAGGCGGTAGAATGGCCGGCATTCTTTGCCATGGGAGTTCTGCGATGCACGATCCGCGGTTCAAACGACTTCTGCAGGAGTTCTTCGCCGAGTTCTTTTGGCTGTTCTTCCCGAACTGGGCCGCCCGCTTCGACTTTGGCCAGATTGAATGGCTCGACAAGGAGATCCTCAGCGACTCGCTGCGGGGCGAGAGCCGTTTCGTCGATGTGGTCGCCAAGCTGCCCACGCTTCAAGCGGTGCCAGGCCCCGATGGCCGGTCGGCGGAGAGTTGGTTGGCGCTGGTGCATGTCGAGGTGGAAGCCGCCGACAAGGTGGCGCCGCTGCGCCCTGGCGGCCTTGATGCGCGTGACCAAAGAGCGGAGAATAGCATTAGCGGGCGAGGCGCTCGTGCGGTTGGTACACTGCCCCGAAAACGACTACCGCAAGACGTTGTTGTGCGAGTGCGTTAGCGCTTATCTGCCGCTGGACGACGACGATCAGCGAGGAGAACTCGAGGCGTTTTTACGGAATCATCCAGATTCAGGAGTGCAATCAATGAGCATGGGGCTGTTGGATCATGTGGAACAGCGCGGGGAGCAGCGCGGGGAACAGCGCGGGGAACAGCGCGGGGAGCAGCGCGGGGAGCAGCGCGGGGAACTGAAGGGAGTGGAGATAGGGCAGCGGAAGCTGCTGGGCGAGCAGCTCGAAACCCGCTTCGGTCCGTTATCGCCGACGGCGCAAGCGCGGTTGGCGAATTGGCCGGCCGAACGGCTAACGGAGTTGGGGCGCGCGCTGCTGTCGGCGGCCTCGCTCGAACAACTCGGCCTCGACGCGTGACGCTGTTCGTCGCCAACGCCGCGCACGCACCGCGTTCGCCCCTGGCGGCCATCCAGATTTTTGGGCGGATAAGAAAGAAAGCGGATTGAAGCGGGTCGCTGTTTTTTTGCCGTTTTTTGCCGGCCGCCACTTGCCCGCACGAACGTACAGCGGTAGAATGCAATTGGGTTCGATATCAGGTTGTCATTGGTCCGTGGTATTTATGACGATGACACGTTTTACCGCTTCACGTCACGGCTGCGCAGGCGGGCGGCATGGGCAGCTGCGGCGGCGGGGCCACCCGGGGCGGTGGCAGGGCCATCACGACCCTCCGGCGTCCGCAACCGCGATCGGCCCGCAGCCGGGCCCATCGGCGGCCAATGCAGCGATTTCGCCGAAAAATGCTAACCAAATGGGCCGTTCTCGCGCGCGGCGGTCGTTAGTCCGCGCGCCCGGCACCGCGGGTGGGTCCGCCCACCTGTCGAAATGAGGCCGGATTGCCACGCGGAGGTCGTGCCTAGTTTTTGGGCAGAGCCGCTCAAACCGTAGGCAGCCCGCTGCCAAAGCGATGAGCGCGATGAGCCAAGAGGCAGGAACCGCCCAACGAAAAAGCCCTATGAATCTCCATAGAAAACAGTTTTTGGCGTCAAGGATTTCTTCCGATTTGGCAGCCGTTTCAGCGGGCGCCGCGGGCGATTTTGGTGCTCAGTTTCCAGGCAGCGCCGCGTAGGGGACGCGGGCTGTTGAGCCTAAGCGAAATCCGCCGAAGGCGGGAAGCCCCGTTCGGTTCTTTACGGTTCTTTGGCAATTCGGTTAACCCATTGAAAGCGGAGCGCGGCTTGACCGGCCAGCTCGCCATCGCCGCCTTTGCGCGCCGATGGCGAGCCGCCGCCCAGGGGAACGGGAATGCCGACGGAGGCAATCTCGATCATACGGCGAGCTATGCCAAGCATTCTTGAGCGGCATGATCGCATTCCGCCGCGTAGGTAGCGGCGAGGTTGTCGAGCCTGGGGCGACAGCCCTCGTTGTTCTACACATCTTCCGAGAGGCCACGGGCTTGCCCCCGACCCACGACGTACGTGGGTGCCCCGGTTTCACGCTCGTATCTACACACGCAGGCTGCCCGGATTACCTGCCTTTCCCCGTGTCGCGCCGCGGGCCGCCTCCGGCGGCCCGC